>DAOVAI010000082.1 GCA_030671085.1 Pseudomonadota bacterium
GCCCCGTCATAGGCCGCCTTCATCCGGGCCAAAAGATCCGCGGATGTGGGGGTGTCATAAAAGCCTCCTTTTTCATCACTGAAAAGGACAATCTGCTGTTCGGTGAGCTCCATTGCCTGCATCAGACGGGATGGAACATGGCTTGCCCCGTAGAGGTCGAGCAGCCCCTGGATCAGGAAACTGTAATCATCCAATCCAGCCGAGTGACGGGCCTCCCCTTCCCGCCATCGCCGTTTCAGCTCTCCACCTGCCATGAGACTGGTCAGGAGAAAATCAGCGGCCCGCTCAGCAGCAAGCAGATACCGTTCCTCCTCCAGGATCACTGAGGCCCTGGCCAGGGCTGAGATCATCAGACCGTTCCAGGCGGTGATAATCTTGTCGTCCAGGTGCGGCGCTGTTCTCTTTTGCCGCTGGGCAAGGAGCCTGGCCCGACTGTTTTGTAAAATTTTCTCCAGTTCCTGCTCACTGAGTTTTCCTTCCCTGGCCACTTGCGCCAGGTCTTTTGCCCGGTAGAGGATATTACGACCGACAAACTCCTTTTGCGGATCATGGAGGGCATTCCCATCCTTCTCTACCCCGTAATAGGCCTTAAACAAGGCGGCTTCCTGGTCGGTCAGCAGGGAAGCGATCTCCTTCTCAGTCCAGAGATAATAGGCCCCTTCTCCATATTCGCTGGGGTCATAGGGGTTCACTGAATCGGCATCCTCCGCCGAATAAAAGCCGCCGCCCGGATCCTGCATATCCCGCAGCACATAGTCCAGGACCTCCATGGCCGTTTTTTTATACCGGGGATCACCATTTACCTGAAAGGCGGAAAGATAGAGGGAGGCCAGTTGCCCCTGATCGTAGAGCATCTTCTCAAAGTGGGGAATGCGCCACTGGTCGTCCACCGAATAGCGATGAAATCCTCCCCCCACCTGATCATACATTCCGCCGGCAGCCATCTTGTCCAGGGTATAAAGGGCCATGTCTCGCGCCTCTTTTTGCCCGCTGGACTTGTAATAATGGAAGAGGAAATCCAGGACCACCGGCCTCGGAAACTTAGGGGCCTGGCCAAAACCGCCATACTTGGGCTCATAGCTCTCTTCCAGTTGCCCAAAGCCCTTATCCAGCCATGCCTTGGCAAGAGAGCGGCCTTTGTCCGGATTGCTCTCTTTGATATAGGCAGTCACCTGTTCGGCAGACTGGCCCAGACTCTTCCGATCATTTCCCCAGGCCTTATGGATGGCCTGCAATATCTCTAAAAACCCTGGCCGCCCCTGGTTGCTCTCTGGGGGAAAGTAGGTGCCGGCGTAAAAGGGCCTGGTGTCTGGAAAGAGGAAGAGGGACATGGGCCACCCCCCACTGCCGGTCATGGCCTGGGTGGCTGCCATATAGATCTGATCGATATCAGGCCGTTCCTCACGATCCACCTTGATGGAGATAAAATGCTCATTGAGAAAGTCGGCAATTATCTGATTCTCAAAGGACTCATGGGCCATTACATGACACCAGTGACAGGTAGAATAGCCAATGGACAGGAAAATCGGTTTATCCTCTTTCCTTGCCTTGGCCAGGGCCTCGTCACCCCAGGGATACCAGGCAACCGGATTGTGCGCATGCTGCTGCAGATAGGGACTCTTTTCATGGATCAGATGGTTGACCTGTTCCCGGTGGGATCCGCCGCTGTTCTCATTTTCCTGTTTCATCAGTTCTCTCCCCTCCTCTCCATCAACCTGGCCCACTAAAGAAAAAAAAGTAAGCAGCAAGGCAAAAATAATTTTCCCCATGGATGGCATACTCCTCAGGTGATATTAGATCCAATAATCCCCAGATAACAAACAGGAAAGATAATCGTTTTTAGAATAATACCAAGGCTAGAAAACTCAATACATGGGAGACACAAGGCGCGCTACACCCATCTTCAGCCGTTGCCCTATCCCGCAGGAAGAGGCCGTAGCATGTCGTGCCTGGTCCATCAAATCTGCCAGGCAACGCTCCAGTTTCAAAAGGCAGGTTGATTCATAGAGGATAGTGGTAATTTCAAAGTTGAGACGAAAACTGCGCTGATCCATATTGGCAGAACCGACCATTCCCCAGAGTTGATCGATGGCCACCACCTTGGAGTGGAGAAAGGCCGGGCTCATCTCATAAACCTCAACTCCACTCTCTGTCAGCTGGCGGTAATAACTCCGTCCAGCCCAGAGGGCCAGCCTGTGGTCGGATTTTTCCGGCAGCAACAGCCGGACCCTCACGCCCCGCAGAGCAGCAGCCTCAAGGGTCAATACCATGGCCTGGTCAGGGACAAAATAGGGTGTGGCAATCACCACAGAAAATTCAGCTGCTGAGATAGCTGCCAGCAAAAGATGATGCATGATCCCGGTATCAGAATCTGGACCAGAGGGGATTACCTGGACGATCTGACCACGAGTCTGCTCTCCTGTTGTTCCCAGGGAGGGAAAATGCTGTTCTGCAAAAATATCTTCTGCAGTGGCACAATACCAGTCTTCAATAAAGGTCTCCTGGAGCTCATAAACAGCAGGACCGGTGAGGCACAGGTGTGTATCGATCCAGGGGCCAGAAGGGGTATCGGCACGAAAATATTCATCCGCTATATTTTGACTGCCGGTAAAAGTGATTTGTCCATCAATAACAACAATTTTTCGATGATTACGAAAATTAAAATGGACGCGCCAATGGGGGCCTTTCCATGGGAGGACAGGCATGAACCAGGCGACCTTGACTCCCGCCCTGCGAAGGCGATCAACAAAAGAAGAGGGCAGATCCCAGGAACCGAGATGGTCCAGCAGCAGACGGCAAGATACCCCCTCTTCGGCCTTTTTCATCAAGAGATTGGCAAGCTCTCTGCCGCTTGTATCAGCCCGAAAAATAAAATACTCAAGGTGAACATGGTGGGTGGCCTCTGCCACAGCATCCAGCAGGGCCTGCCAGGACTCAGCGCCGCGATTATGATAGATTTCCACACTGTTGGCACCAGTGGGTGGCCGTCGATCATTGATCCGTGTTGCCAGCTCAACAAATTTCCGCAGGGAAGGAGAAAATCCTCTTTCCTTCAACTCCAGGGCATGAATTCGCCGAAAAGAGTCAAGAGTCTGTTCCAATTCCGGATTCAACCCCCTTCGCTGCCTGGCCAGACGACGTCGGGCACGATTCCGCTTGGGTTCACTGAGAAGAAAAAAAAGGACAACCCCCAGAATGGGCAGAAGCAAGAAGGTCAGGATCCATGCCAGCATGCCCCTCGGCTCTCGGGGATGGAGTAAAATATAGACGACTCCCAACACCACTCCCAAAACATTAAGGATCGCCCATATGGAGCTGAATGGAAAAGAATAGATTTCAGCAAACATAAGAATTTATGAATACCACTCCTGTAATAAAGAGTACAGACAACGCCCACATCACCTGAGCCCACGACCTGGCAAAACAAATCCCTTTGCCTGCTGTCTCCTGCCGGAGATCCTCAGCAACTCCATGTCCGGGGATATACATTCGTCACCCTATAGGTATATGTAGCCACATAAAAACAGGTAGTTCGCACAATTGATTCTTTCGCACAAAATGATCTCTTTACAGAGATGAGAAATTTTCTCTTCAAAGAGACTTGCTGTCAACAATCGTGGGGGCGCTCATTGATAATGCGCCCTGGGGCTGGACGGAAATGGTCATGCAAAACGAACCCAAGGATGATAATATCTGGGGAAGCAATTGACAACAACCCGGGAAAGCAGGAGGAGTCAAGAAGAGGCTGCCAGCCTTGCATAGGCGTCCGCCCCTTGTGTCCCAAGCAGGTTCAGCCAGATCTTGTTACTGCGCGGAAACTCTTTTCTGCACAGCACCTTCAACAGTTTCTTGATCTTTTCTCTCTCAACAACAAACTCTTTCCGGGAAAAGCCCCGCTCCAGGACCTGAAACGTTTCCCCTCGCCGAATCACGCAGACGGCCCGATCCTTTTTAAAGGGCTGGAGCAAAACCCCTTCGCCTTCTTCTAGCTGGGAAAGGCGAGCCAGTACCGTATGCAGCAGTCTTCCCTTATCTACCTGCACAATCTCCCTACATTCCAGGCATCATCCCCGATTTGTCCTCCTTGCCCTCGTCTGCCTTTTCTTCATCCTCACTCACTGCAGCCAGGGCAGCAGCCCCTGCAGCCTCTAACACCTGTTGTCGCCGTTGCTGTGCAGCATCCGACTGTTCCACAGTTGTGTCCTTGGGAGGATTCAGGATCTCTTGAGGAATATCCACAATCACTTTCTTATGGGCATAGTGGATACCTTTAGCCACCAGCGCCTCGGTGATGCGGCGGTAGGCCTCTCGCCGGATGACGAATTGACCTCCCGGATGGGCGGTAAATTTTGCCCGAATAGTCATCACCGAGTTGGTGATTGACCTTACGCCCTGTGATTTGAGCGGGAGAATAAAATCCTTGCCAAGCTCTTCATCCTTGAGCATTTCCTGCCCCACCTTCTTGATCACCTTACGCACCTTGTCAATGTCCGTATCATAGGGAAAATCGAGGTTGAACTTGATCACAATCCCACCGCGCATAAAGTTGGTGATGGCCCCCAGCTCACTGTGGGGAACAATTTGCAGCATACCACGATGATGCCTGAGGAAAACATTTCTCAGGGTAATCGATTCCACCATCCCGGAAACAGAGCCGGCAGTCAGATACTCTCCCACCCGGAAGGCATCATCCATGAGATAGAAAAAACCGGAGAAGATATCACTGACCATTTTCTGTGCCCCAAAACCGATGGCCAGACCGATGACCCCGGCACCGGCAAGCAGAGGACCTATATCCACACCAATGGAAGAAAAGATGATGAGGGTCACCATCACCACCAGAACCGATCCAATGAACTTCCGAACCATGGGCAGCAGGGTGTAGGACCGTCCGCGTGTTGCAGCACCTCCCCATTCATCGTCTTCATCCTTCTTCTCCTCTTCTTCCGGCATACTTTCCAGGATCTTTCGTTCAATATAAGTGGAAATAAACTTCCAGAAAAAGAGGGCAAAGGTGAGGACAATGAGAACATCAAACACCGCACCGGCAATCTGTGAGACAAAGGGAATTCGAATGCCCCAGAGAGAGGCCAACCAGATCGAGATGGCAAGAAAAAGTCCCAAACGAACCGCTCTCGCTACTTTTTGAGTCAGAAGCCGTTCCCTGGCCCTCTCCTCACACGCTTTTTCATCCAGGTCTTCACCCTCTTCCAGAGAATCAGAACGAGAGAACCCCAGGGTTCCCATGCCGTTTCTGACCACCCACTGGGCCAGTCTGTCCATAACCATAAAAATAGGAACAATGAAAAACGAAATAAGAAAGGCCCCTTTCCCCTGTCGGCTGGGATCACTGATATCTCCCAGAAGAAAGACCCAAAGAACAAAGAGATAGATGATGGCAAGGATATGCCACACAGAGGCAAACCGGGCCTGGGCCCAACTCTGTTCATTGTCATCATCGGAGGAACGAAGCAGGTAAGCGGCCACCTTTTTTCTGTTGAGGAGAACAACAATTGCCGTCATCAGGAGCAGACCTGTAGCTATAACCAAGAGCAGGACATGCGCACTGTCCCGGCTTATCTGCAGTTTCATCAGGAACACGACGAACATCAAAGTAAAAACAATGTAGGCGGCAACCCCAAGCATCATTCTATGCAGGGTCTGTGCTCCCCCATCAGAGAGGGGCAGCAGCCGAAAAACACTGCTGTGTGGCGAGCAAAAAAGCAGAGAGGATAAAGAAATTGATCGAACAAGGGCCAGGGCAATAAGACAGGAGAGGAAGAGAAGCCGGAGCGAATCTTCAGCGTCTCCCTGACTCAGGGAAAACAAGACAAAACCACAGCAGAGAAAGATAACAAGACCGATAAGCCTGGGCAGGATATTTGCCACTGCCGACCAGAGTTTGGCAATGCCTGCCTGATCGGATAAAAAGGTGATGTCTGTTTGCAGGTTTTTTGGACAAAAGAGTTTGCGAAAGACCAGCTCCACACCATAGCTGATAAGCAAAATAACCAGAATAACGCCCACCCCGAACCAAGCTCCATTGCCAAAAAGAGGCGCCAGCACATTTTTGAGTTCAGGAAGCACCTGAGGAACATGCTCCCAGAGATGAAGCAGCCTGCCGGATGTCCCATCGGTTTGGGAGTCCACTGTACTCAAAAAACCACCCAGGGCGGCCACTGGCCCGCTTCCTGTTGCAGCAGAGGGGGCGGCAGCTTCGGCCTCTTTCCGCAATTCTTCTATAAACAACTGGCGAACCTGTTCATCGGAAAGGCCTGCCAGGAGAGCATCCACATTTGACGCAGTAACAGGTTCCGTCAATGCAACCGGGCCTTCCGAAGCAGAAAAAGAAAAATTCGGACATCCCGCCTGTACAGTCAACAGCAGTAATGTCATCAGAAGCAAACGGCTAAGCAGCTTAGCACTTCCTTTCATCCTTTCCTCCATTGCAGGGGCTTATCCCCCAATTTTTTTCTCTTCCCTCAGATAACTGTCCAGCAGTGCATAAGAAAAAGAATATTTCCCATACAGGATACGATACTCTAGCAACAGAGGCAAGGAGGAACTCAGGGGCCCAATCTTTCCTTACACAAAGGCGGTGTGTTCTCCCAGGGAACACTTCTCCCACGACTTCAACTGCCGAAAACCCTCTCTCCCCGACAACTTTCTTTTTTACAAAAAGCGGAAAAATTTTGTTTCCCGTGGTTTTTACGATACAATAAAGAAAAGATGAGGATGCTGACTGTCACCAGACTTCCACCACTGAGACCCTTATGTTGCCGGAAAAAAACCAAAACAGGACGGATCCGACACTGTCTTTTCACCTCATGAAGTTCGCCATTCTGGACTACCAGAAAAGCTCAAGTGAACTGAGCGAAGAAGAATATATTCGTATCTATCAGCTGGCCAGCGAAGAAACGCTCCTCCATCAACTGATCCTCGCTTCCGATGAAGCCTGTTATGTGGTTGTTCCCGACCCTGTCCTCCAGCGAACCCTCCTGTCCATCATTACCGAATATCCTGATGAAAGGGCCTTTCGGGCCTTACTCCAGGAAAACGGGCTCCGTTTTGCAGACTATCTCACTGCCCTGTCTAACGATCTCAGAGTGGAGGCAGTCCTTGCACAAATCGCCTCTACTGTACAATCTGTCGAGCCCCTTGAAATACTTCACTACTTTCGCAGCCACCAAGACCAATTTCTGCAGCCGGAACAACGTATTGCTGACCATATCCTGATTTTTTCCGATCCCTCCTCCCCAGTTCTCACGAATCGGGCATTAGAGCAGGTCGTGGCCATCCGCCGCAGACTTTGCCGAAATCCGGAAAACTTCAGTGACGAGGCCAAACGCTATTCCCAATGCAGCAACGAAAAAAACGGAGGGAGCCTGGGGACAATCGGGGCTGGAGAATTGTGTGATGAGCTAGACGGGATCCTTTTCAGCTTGGGTGCCGGAGAGATCAGTCCTGTGATCAAGAGCGATGCTGGGTTTCATCTCCTCTATTGCCGGGAAATCATTCCGGCAAAGAGCATGAGCTTTGCCAAGGCGTCTGCTCAGATATTTTCCATTCTTCTCAAGAAAAAACAAATGGCAGCCTGCCGTGCCTGGCTGAAGGGTCTTGTTCAACCGATCTAGGACAGGCTTTTCGCAACCTATCCTCTACCCGCTTCCGGCCCTCAGCCTCTCTCTCCAGATATCCTGTTGCACACCGAGTTCAGCAGCAACAGCAGAAACTCCCCAGCCAACAAAACCTGTCCGTCTCCTTGAGGGATTAACGGAAGACTCAGACAGTCTCCTGTCGGTGGTGGAGAGAGCATAGAAAGCAGAGGCAAAGGCCAGGCAAACCCTGATGGATCTGGATGTCTATAGTTTTTAGCTCAGTCTCAGCAAACTTACGATGATACTATTTTTCAACTCTCAACTGTCAACTCCTGCCTGGAGCCACTGACACCACTCTGCAGCTCCTTTTGCAGACGTTTTTTCAGACGATACCTGTTCCAGTAGGTAAAGGGGGCCTTGCTGACCTTTGCTTTACCCTGCCCAGACTCTGGAGCCATGAGCAGATCGAGAAGGTGATCTGTGGGCGCCTTGCGGCCGAGAAAATGGGTACAACCGGCACAGTAACTGACTATCCGCTGCGTGCCCGCCTCTTCCACTCGTTTATTCGTCCACTCCTGAGCAAAATCCGGACGAAGGAAGCCTGCCGAGCCCCCTTCTCCGCAACAGAAAGAAGTTGTCCGGCTGTGTTGCATCTCCCTTGCCTCCAGACCCAGCTGCTGCAGGAGTTCCCGGACACTGTCCTGCACCTCTCCGGCAAAACGGACCCCGCAAGGATCATGAACAGTCACCTGCCTTGGCTCCTGCCTGGAAAATCTCCCTAACCCGGCAAGTTCTTCGTAAACCGTCTGCACCTGCAATCCTTCCCCGTACTCCTGGAAAATGCGATAGCAGTTGGGACAGGCCACCAGCACCTTTTGTATTGAGTGGCGAGAGAGGATCTCGCACAACTCTGCGAACATCTTTTTAAAATGAGCGTCATCCCCAAGGTCATGGGAGGGTTTAGTACAGCAGTCAAGGACAAGACCGAGCCCCGGAATCAACTCCTGCAGCATCTGGAACAGACGGGTAAAGGTGTGCGGATGACTGCCGGGCAGGGCGCAGCCCGGGAAAAAAATTGTGTGACAATTCTCTGGGAAATAAAACCAGGAAAAGAGAGAAGAGCTTCCCCGTTTTTCATAGGCGCGGATGGTCCTGTGCTGACGAAAGTCTCCCTCTCCTCTGTCCACCAGTTCTCTGCGCATGGCAAGAAACATGGCTGAAGGATCCAGTTTCATGGGGCAGACCCCGTGACAGAGACCACAGAGACTGCATGCAAAAGGATCGTGCCCATCTCCGCCTGACAGCCACTGCTCAGCCAGATCTTTGGGAGAACCGTACTCCTGCAGAAAGGCACACTCCCGAACACAGATCCCGCAATTCATACAATCCTGGGCAATCAGCTCAAGAGGAGAAAGGGCGCTCTCTTTCTCCATGCTGGAAAGCATCATATTCATAACAACTACCTTAAACCACGAGTCATTTAAAACCGTTCCTTAAGCCATGACATGAGCTGCTACAGGTGCCCCATATTTGTGCGGTTTTTTCTGCCCGCTATAGTGCACCTATGCGGGTGGAAAAAACCGTGCAAATATGGGGTGCCTGGGCCAGCTTCACCTCAATAAGGGCTGACCAGTCTGCCTGCCGACGCCATGGTAGACATGATATCGTACATGTTGGTAATACTCCCCACCTTGCGCTCCCCTTCCAGCTTGAAAAACTCAAGACAGGTGCCGCAGACCCAGATGGTTACCCCTTTCTTTTCCAGGTTCTGCAGGGCCTCCAGGGCCTTCCCTTCTGCAGTCACAAGCTTTACCCCGCCGTTATAGATCAGGATATGGGAGGGCATGGGGGAGACTTCGGCGATGGTAGTCACGTAGGTCTGCAGCAGGGCCCAGCCCAGTTCGTCACTCCCTCGTCCCATGGTATCGGAAGAAAGGACATAGACAAGGTTAGCGCCCCCGGGCAGGTCACAGGGATAATCAGCCTCATCAAAGCTTTCTTCAGATTTTTGCTCATCACCAGGGACAATGGAGATTATAAAACTCTCTCCATCCCCTGCAGCAACACTCACCTCACAGCCCTGACTCCTGCCAAAGCGGAGGACATTCTCTCGAGAAGCCTCGTTGTCAACAACAACAATAAAGGGTTCTCCTTGCCCCTGCTCAAGAAAGGCCTTTGCCCGTAAAACCGGTTCAGGGCAGTTGAGTCCCCGGCAGTCCATTGTTTTCATCGCAGATCCTTTTTCCATGGTAAATTTTTCTTCACTTTGAAAATCGTTTGCAACATAGTAAGTTGACAGAACCTATCGGTCAAATAGGTAATCACTATTTAATGAGAATTCTCTATCATTTCTGCCAATAGCGTTCACCCAACACATCAGAGGATGAGCATGGATATCCACAAACTTGCAGTCTATTGCAAGGTCATTGAACTGAAGAGTTTCACTCGGGCCGCTGCAGCCCTCCTCCTCTCTCAGCCCACCGTCTCCGAACACATACGTTCCCTGGAAGAGGAGACTGGACAGCTCCTGCTCAATCGCCTGGGCAGGGAGATACGCCCCACCGAGGCAGGGACCATCCTCTACTCCTACGCTGTCAAGGCATTGCGCCTGTTGGAAGAGGCGAAACAGGCGCTTGATCAGTATGCAGGGAAGCTGAGCGGCTGTCTGCGTATAGGTGCCGGGACCATCCCGGGCACCTATATTCTCCCGAAACAGATCGGAGAGTTCAAGAACAGATATCCGGATATCTCCATTTCTCTGCGCATCGCCGGATCCAAGACCATTGCAGCGGAAATCCTTGCAGGGGAGCTGGAAATGGGTGTGCTGGGGGCATGCTGGAAGGAACCAGGACTTTCCTGGCAAAAACTCTTTCACGATGATCTCATCGTTGCTGTTCCTGCAGCACACCCCTGGGCCGGACAAAAGGAGATCAAGCTGAAGCAGCTGCTTGACGAGCAGTTCATCACCCGTGATCATTCGTCAGGGACCAGGCTGGCAGTGGAA
>DAOVAI010000237.1 GCA_030671085.1 Pseudomonadota bacterium
GGCGGAAATGGCAGCCGCTGCAAAATCCCCTGCGTTGCTGGAATACTCCCCTCAATGGAACAGGAATCTTTGACATGATCCAACAAAACGAGAAACGGTCCATCAGCATTGGAAAACTGAAGCGCTTCATCGGCAAGAATATTGATCATTCGCAGATTGCCCCTGGCTATGGATGCAATCTTGTCTGCGGCCTCTCTGGTAAACACCTCCTGCTGTCCATTCCCCTCCTGAACCTGCATACAAAAATTCAGATATTTCCAGGTATCATCTTCATCCAGTGGTGAGAGGAAAAGCTGTTTTTCACTGATCCGGGCAAAATTACACAGGGCCAGTTGCTCCAGGTTATTGCGCAGACTCGCCCGACCGCTAAACAGCACCTGCAAGCCTCCTCCTTCCCTGTTCACATCATCCAGGATCTTCCGGATGCGTTCAAGGGTTGCCAGGTACATCTTTTCCGCCTCATCACAGATGAGAAGAAGCGATTCTCCCTCCTTGCGCAATAAGGCCATCAGTTCGAGAAAGATCTTTCTTGCATCGGCCCTGTTCGCTTCAACAGGAAACGCCACATTACATTCCTGCGCTGCCACCCTGACAACATCCTCAAATGATTCAACAACCTGTGGAAGGAATACGAGCCTACGAGAGGCATCCCACTGCTCCTGCAGCATCTTACAGAGCATGGTCTTTCCACTGCCCTCTTCACCAATCAGGGTGACCAGGTCTACATCCTCTTGAAAGGCAGCCTTCAGATCATCAAAGACGGCACCTCGTCCGCCACCGGGAAAAAACAATGAACTGTTGCAATGTTCCTGAAACAGTCTTTTCCTTTCTCTTCTCTCTTCAGTCTGCATAATAAGTCAAATAAAAATCTACGGTCAAAACCCACCGCCTGTCGGAAAGAAAGGTGGGCGCTTTTCTGCCAACCGTTAACAAAGTCGTAAAAAGTCTCACAGCAAGAGAGAAAACACAGTATCATAGACAGGTGTAGAGTCTCTCCTCGGTATCAAGAGGAAGAAAATGCTGCCAGTTTGGCTTCCTCCAATGGAATGTATACAGAACATCCCTGCTGTTCAAGGAAATTATACCTTATGTTCGATCCATTACTCATCGGCCTCATTTTTCTTCTGGCCGGTTTCATCCAGGGCATGACCGGTTTTGGCTCTGCCCTAGTGGCCATCCCGCTTCTCAGCCTCTTTCTCGACATCAAGAGTGCAGTTCCCCTCTGCATGCTCAACAGTCTGGTTATCACCACCTTTCTTTCGCTGAAAATGCGGCAGCATCTGGATAGAAAAAAAATTACCCCTCTCTGCCTGGCAGCCGTGCCCGGCATTATTGTCGGCTCCACGCTGCTCAAGCACGTCAGTTCCACTGTAATCCGGATAAGCATCGGAATCTTGCTTGTTGCCTATTCGCTCTACAGTTTATTCAGCAAACCCAAACCCAGAAAGCTGCACAAGGCCTGGTCCTACGTAGCCGGATTCACAAGCGGTGCCATAGGAGCGGCTTTTAGTGCGGGGGGGCCCCCGACCATCATTTACACTACACTCAACGGCTGGAGCAAGGACGAAATCAAGGCAACACTGAGCGGCTTTTTTCTTTTCAACTCCTACCTGACCGCCTCAGCTCATGCGGTGAGTGGACTGACCACCCTGCAGGTCTTTTCTTTTTTTCTGGTTTCCGCCCCTTTTGTGCTGCTGGGTACTGTGCTCGGTTCAATCTGTTACGGCCGAATCCCCCGTGGTCTTTATTTACAGCTGATATTTGCCTTTCTTGTACTAATGGGTACAATGATGATATTCACCTGAAACAACAAAAACTCTTCTCACCAACGAGGAAAACATGAACGGAGCTGAGCTGCTGGTCCAATGCCTGGAGAATGAAGGCGTAAAAATAATTTTCGGCATTCCAGGAGAAGAAAATCTGGCCTTCCTCGAGGCGTTGCGTTCTTCGTCCATTCGCCTGGTCCTTACCCGACATGAACAGGCCGCCGGTTTTATGGCAGCAACGTACGGCAGGCTCACCGGCAAACCGGGTGTCTGCCTGGCCACCCTGGGACCAGGTGCCACCAACTTTGTCACAGCAGTCGCCTATGCACTGCTTGGCGGCATGCCCGTGGTTTTCATCACCGGCCAAAAACCCATAAAAAAAAGCAAGCAGGGACGATTCCAGATCCTCAATGTGGTTCGGATGATGGAACCCCTGACTAAATTCACAAAACAGGTCGTTAACAGCGGCAACATCCCTTCGCTGGTCCGAGACATTTTCCGCATTGCAACGGATGAAAAGCCCGGACCGGTGCACATTGAACTCCCCGAGGATATTGCTGCAGAAGAGGTGGACAAGACTCCCTTTGCCAGCCATGGTGTTCTCCATCCCCTGGCCGACCCTGAATCCATTTCCCATGCTGCGGCCATCATCAGGAAAGCCAACTTTCCTCTTCTCCTCCTAGGTGCTGCGGCCAAACGGCCTCACATCTGTTCCGCGGCCCGCGAACTGGTTGAGACCACAGGGATCTACTTTTTTACCACCCAGATGGGAAAAGGGGTTATCGACGAACACTCCCCCTACTGTCTCGGGACTGCCGCCCTGTCCGACCATGATTATATCCACTGTGCCATAAACCGTGCCGATGTCATCATCAATGTTGGCCACGATGTGGTTGAAAAGCCCCCGTTCTTCATGAACCAGGGCGACATGCAGGTCATTCACGTCAATTTTTCCCCTGCCGACATTGATGAGGTCTACTTTCCTCAACACGAAGTTATCGGTGATATCAGTCACAGCCTGGACGCACTTCGGAAAAAAATGATTGAGTCCGAACAAGGCAATAATGACTACTTTCATCGAATCCATCTGGAAATCAACACCCATGTCTTTCAAGACCAGGGACATGACT
>DAOVAI010000012.1 GCA_030671085.1 Pseudomonadota bacterium
TCATGGCCCTTGGTGTGGAGGTCGGCATTGTCATTGGTGCCGGGAATATCTTTCGCGGTGTAAAAGGTGCCAGTCAGGGCATGGATCGAACCACAGCCGACAATATGGGCATGCTGGCAACAGTGATTAATTCCCTGGCCCTTCAGGATGCGCTGGAACGCAGTGGAGTGGTGACCCGTGTTATGTCTGCCATCCCCATGCGTCTGGTCTGCGAACCGTATATTCGGCGTCGCGCTACCCGTCATCTGGAGAAGGGCAGGGCCGTTATCTTTGCGGCAGGTACCGGCAATCCATATTTTACCACCGACTCAGCCGGAGTCCTGAGAGCCCTGGAGATTGATGCGGATGTCATCATCAAGGCTACCAAAGTGGATGGTGTGTATGATAAGGACCCTGTGCTCTATCAGGATGCTGTAAAGTATGAGAGCTTAAGTTATCATGACGTCTTGACCAAGGACCTACAGGTGATGGATGCTGCAGGAATTGCCCTGGCCAAGGAAGATGGGAAGCCGATCATGGTATTGAACATGACTCAATCCGGAAATATCCGGCGTGCAGTCTGTGGAGAGAGGGTGGGCAGTCTCATCACCGCTTGATGAAAAAGTGATCGGCCTTGTCCGGTCTTGATCGTTTCAATGGTATAGGAGAAGAGTTATGAGTGAAGTGATCTTTGAAATGGCAGACAAGATGGAAAAAAGCGTGGATGCCTTTAAAAACGAACTGTCCAAGGTACGAACAGGTCGAGCCTCCATATCACTTCTTGACGGAATTTCCGTTGATGCCTACGGCAGCCCCATGCCCATGAATCAGGTAGCCACCATGACCATCCCCGAAAGCCGGATGATCGCCATACAGCCCTGGGATCCGCAAATGGTTCCGGCCATTGAAAAGGCGATTCTGAAATCCGACCTTGGCCTGGCTCCTGCCAATGATGGGAAGGTGATTCGCCTGTCCATCCCTCAACTCACTGAGGAGCGGCGTAAGGAACTGGTCAAGAAGGTGAGAAAGGTTGCCGAGGAGTTTAAGGTGACAATCCGCAACAGTCGGCGGGATGCCATTGATCTTCTCAAGAAACAGAAGAAGGACAAGGAAATTTCTGAGGACGATCTCTTTAAAATGCAGGATGAGGCGCAGAAAGAGACCGATATTTATGTGAAGCAGATTGATGAGATCACTGGACACAAAGAAAAAGAAATGATGGAAGTCTAAGACGCTTCTGTCTTTCTCCTGCCTGGAAAATAAGGCACCACCCCCTTCACTGTTGTCATGGTAGAGCAAAAGTTGATAGATCCAGCACTGATTCCGGCGCATGTTGCCATTATTATGGATGGCAATGGACGTTGGGCGCAACAGAAAAAGCGGCCTCGCCTCTACGGTCATAAGGTGGGTGTGGAGTCTGTGCAGGAGGTGGTCGAGTGTGCCGGTGAATTAGGAGTCAAGGTTCTGACCCTGTATGCTTTTTCATCAGAAAACTGGAAACGTCCAGGTGTTGAAGTGAATGGCCTCATGGGACTTCTGAAAAGCTATCTGCTTTCAGAGATCTCTAAAATGTTGAAAAACAGGATTCGTCTAGTCACTATTGGTGATACAGAAAAGCTTCCGCAGGACGTGCGGGAGGTTCTGGAGAAGACCATTGCAGAGACTGCAGACAATGATGGGCTTACTCTCAATCTGGCCCTCAGTTATGGTGGCCGTTTAGAGATTGTTCGGGCGGTCCGGGAAATTGCAGCTGAGGTGCTTGCAGATGACCTTTCCCTTGATGAGATCAATGAATCCCTCATCAGCAATCATCTCTTTACAGCTGCTTTGCCGGAACCAGACCTCTTGATTCGGACCGGCGGTGAAGCCAGGTTGTCTAATTTTCTTCTGTGGCAGGCTTCCTATGCCGAGATATATTTTACCGATACAATGTGGCCCGAGTTTCGTCGACAGTCCTTTTTGCAGGCCATTGCCGAATATCAGAGACGTGAACGACGTTTTGGGCGAACCAGTGCTCAACTGGGAAGCGGCTGAGTTATGAACCGCGTGATCCCAGGTCTTGTCTTAGCTGTCTGCTGGCTGCTTCTGCTTCTGAAAGGCACAGCAATACTTTTTGCACTTGTCCTGATTCCCGTACTTGCTGTCGGGGCCTTTGAGTATGGGAAAATGGCCCTCTCCGGGGAATCTTTGCTGCAGCCCCTCATTCTTTCCTTTCTTTCTCTTCTTCCCCTCTTCTCTCTCTTTTTTGTCCCGCAACTTGGTATCGGGGGTGGACTTTGTCTCGCCTTTCTCCTGCTCGCCTTCTGGACCCTTGCCGGATACAGAGAGGGCTTTGATAGCTATGGTTTTTTCAGTCGTGCCAGCCTTGGCCTCCTCTATGTAGGTTTTTTGGGAGCCCATCTGTTATTGCTCAGGAATCTTCCTGATGGAAATGTCTGGCTGCTGGTGCTCGGCGGTATTACCGCGGGCTCTGATTCCGGGGCCTATTACTGCGGTCGAGCCTTTGGCAGACATAAGCTCAGTCCTCTGATCAGTCCCAAAAAGACCATCGAGGGGGCAGTTGGCGGGCTTGTGGTCGGAATGGGCGTGGCAGCTCTCCTTGCTCAGTTCCTCTTTGACACTGTCTCCTGGAGTTTTCTTCTTCCTGTTGCCGTCCTCCTTGGTATTGTAGGGATTTGCGGCGATCTCACCGAATCCGTGATCAAAAGAGCCACTGGAACAAAAGATTCCGGAACGTTGCTTGCCGGGCATGGCGGCATTCTGGACCGGGCCGATTCCATACTTTTTGCAGCCCCTATCCTCTATTATCTCTTGCTTGTATTGGGGGGTGTATGAAAGCACTTTCACTCCTGGGATCAACAGGTTCCATCGGCTGCAATGTCCTGGATGTGGTTCGCAGTTTTCCGGACCATTATACCATTTCCGGTCTCGCTGCAGGGAAAAATATCCCTAGACTCCTGGAACAGGTCCTCGAATTTGAGCCGGAGCTGATCTCGCTTGCGGACGAGGAGGGAGCAGTGCAGCTTCGCCGTGAGCTTCCAGTGCAGTACAGGGATCGCGTCGTTTATGGCACCAGTGGTACGCAGGAGGTGGCGGCCCTGGCTTCGGCCCAGATGACCATCTCCGCCATAGTCGGGGCTGCCGGACTTCTGCCAACACTTGCTGCAATTGAGGCGGGAAAAGATATTGGTCTGGCCAATAAGGAGACCCTGGTCATGGCCGGTAAACTGGTCATGGCTAGTTGCCGGCGGAAGGGAATCAATCTCCTGCCCGTGGATTCAGAACACAGCGCCATTTTTCAGGCCCTGGAGGCCGGTCACCCTGAAGATGTGGCCAAGATTATCCTTACTGCCTCTGGAGGTCCGTTCAGGACAAAGAGCCGGCAGGAGTTGCAGACGGTCACTCCCGACCAGGCCCTGGCGCATCCCAACTGGGATATGGGGAGAAAAATTTCCATTGATTCTGCCACGTTGATGAATAAGGGCTTGGAGGTCATCGAAGCCAAATGGCTCTTTGATGTTGCAGTGGACAGTATCGAGGTGGTGGTGCATCCCCAGTCCATTGTCCATTCCCTGGTAGAATTTCAGGATGGGTCTGTGGTGGCTCAGCTGGGCATTCCGGATATGCGTATTCCCATTGCCTATGCCCTCTCGTATCCCAGGCGACTCCCCCTGCACCTTGAGGCCCTGAATTTAGCGCAATGCGCCACTCTTGAGTTTTATGAGCCCGATTGTGAACGTTTTCCTGCCCTGCCCCTTGCCTTTGCTGCCATTAGCAAGGGAGGCGTTCAGCCTGCAGTTCTCAATGCTGCCAATGAGGTTGCTGTAGACGCTTTTCTGGATGGGAAAATTTCCTTTCTTGACATTACCGCAACAGTTGCCAAGGTTATGGAAAGGGTGCAGGACGGCAGTGAAGACAGGATTGATGAGATCCTGACTGCAGATCGTCTGGCACGGGAAGAAGCTGCAAGGCTGGTCAGTGAGAACAGCCTGTAAAATGTCAAGGTGGCCTTTAGTATCCACCTGAGTAGTAATTTCACTTCTATTAATCAAAGCTGGAATGGTTTTTTTATGAATACCCTTGTTTCCTTTGTCGTGGTTCTCGGTATTCTCATTTTTGTTCATGAGCTGGGTCATTTTCTCTTTGCCAAGCTCTTTAAGGTGAGGGTGCTTAAATTTTCCCTTGGTTTCGGTCCTAAACTGATCGGCAGGACAATGGGAGAGACCGAGTATGTGATCAGTGCCTTTCCCCTTGGCGGCTATGTCAAGATGTTCGGAGAAAATCCGGACGAGCAGGAAGGGGCAGCCAGTGACAAAGAGGCCTCTTTTGCTTATAAATCGATATGGCAGCGCTTTCTCATTGTCCTTGCCGGACCTCTTTTTAACCTGCTCTTCAGTGTGCTCCTCTTTTTCCTGGTTTTTTTCTTCATGGGACTGCCGGATATCCGTGATACCACACGGGTGGGGCAGGTCACTCCTGATTCCCCGGCTGCGGCCGCAGGGGTTCAGATCGACGACACCATCCTTTCCATCAACGGCCAGCCCACTGTGGGGTGGTTGGATGTCCTGCATACGATCAAGGACAGCAACGGGAAGGAGCTTACCTTGCTGGTGCGGCGCGGAGGTGATGAGGTGTCGCTGCTGGTGACTCCTGCAGTGGACATGGTAAGGAACATCTTTGGGGAAGAGGTGGAAGAACGCTACATGATCGGTATTGTGAAGGCAGAGGAACTCTTTTATACCCCGACTGGACTGACAGGGGCCTTTCTCGCAGCCTGTTCCCAGACCTGGATGTACATTTCGCTCACGGTACTGGGCTTTATCAAGCTTGCCCAGCAGGTGGTGCCGATGAAAGAACTTGGTGGTCCCATCCTCATTGCCCAGATTGCCGGGAAACAGATGCAGGCGGGATGGATCAACCTTGTCTTTTTCATGGGGCTGCTCAGCGTCAATCTTGGTATCCTCAATCTTCTTCCTATCCCTGTTCTGGATGGCGGACACCTGATGTTCCTGAGTATTGAGGCTATTCGCAGAAAACCGATGACTGAAAAGGTACAGATTGTGGCCCAGCAGATCGGCATTGCCTTGCTGGGAACTTTGATGATCTTTGTCTTCTACAATGACATTGCCAGGATCTTCGGCTGGTGAGCACTGGGCGTCCTCTTATTCTCGCTGTTGATACCGCCACCTCATGCAGTTCTGTGGCACTCACAGCAGGAGATGTCCACAGCGGTGAGCTCCTGGCCTCACTCACCTTGAACAGCAAGGTGACCCACTCGCGGCGCCTGCTCACTGCTCTTGACTGGCTGCTGAGCGAGAGTAATGTCTCTTTCAGTGAACTCGACGGGCTGGCAGTGGGACTTGGGCCTGGTTCCTTTACCGGCCTCCGCATTGGTATGGCTACGGTCAAGGGACTGGCAATGGCTACAGGAAAACCCTTGCTCGGTGTCTCCACCCTTGATGCATTGGCCCTGCGCTGCTCGGGCGAGAAACCAGTCTATGCACTCCTTGATGCCAGGAAAAAAGAGGTCTATACTGCCTGCTACCGGCAAGATGGACAGGGGGTGCTGCGCAGGCAGGGAGAAATCCAAGCCCTTAGCCCGGAGCAGCTGGCAGAGGATATCTCGGAACCGATCCTGATGGTTGGGGACGGCCTCTTTGCCTATGGTCCTTTTTTCCAGGAGAGACTTGGGAGTCTTCTGACCATGGCCCCTCTTCCGTTGCACTATCCCTCAGCCAGCGCCATAGGTTTTTTGTGTTGTGAACAGCTGCAGAAGGGTGAGATCATGGATCTGGACAGTGGTGTTCCCCTCTATGTCAGGGCTTCTGACGCGGAACTCAGTCTGGTAAGAAAACAGGAGCAGGGACGATGATACTTCGAAAACAGACAAGAAAGATCCACGTGGGAAACGTGGCCGTGGGAGGTGGAAGCCTGATATCGGTCCAGTCCATGACCAATACCGATACCAGGGATGTGGCTGCAACCGTTGCCCAGATAGAACGATTGCAGGATGCAGGCTGTGATATAATTCGGGTGGCAGTACTGGACACAGAGGCGGCAGCGGCTATTGCCCAGATACGGGAACAGATCCTCATTCCTCTTATTGCAGACATCCATTTTGATAATCGCCTGGCAGTGGCAGCCATGGAAAACGGCGCCCAGGGGATCCGTATTAATCCGGGCAACCTGGGTGGACCGGAAAAACTGGCTCGGGTGGTTGATGCGGCCAAGGCCCATCAGGTTCCCATACGGGTGGGGGTGAACAGCGGATCCATTGAAAAGGATCTTTTGAAGGAACATGGCTATCCCAGCCAGGAGAATCCCACTGCCCTTATCGAGAGTGCACTGAGAAATGTACGGCTTCTCGAGGAACATGGCTTTGAAGAGATAAAAATATCCATTAAATCCTCGGATACCTTGACCACCATCAGCGGCTATCAACAGTTGTCCAAACTCACCGATTACCCGCTGCACCTGGGGGTAACCGAGGCGGGCGGCCTGATTGCAGGGACAGTAAAGTCGAGCGTTGCCCTGGGCATTCTTCTCTACCAGGGCATAGGAGATACCTTCCGTATCTCGCTTACCCGTGATCCTGTGGAAGAGATTCGGGTCGGTTTTGAGCTCCTCCGATCGTTAAAGATCCGGGAACGCGGACCTGAACTGATTTCCTGTCCCACGTGCGGCAGGACCCAGATTGATCTTTTCTCCATTGCCGAAGAGGTGGAGCGCTATGTGCAAACCATGGAAAAACCGATAAAGGTTGCAGTTATGGGCTGTGTGGTCAATGGTCCTGGCGAGGCCAAAGAGGCAGACATCGGCCTTGCCGGCGGTAATGGGGTGGGTATTATTTTTAAGAAGGGCGAATTGTATAAGAAGGTGAAAGAGGTCGACCTGCTGGAGACCTTTCTCGCGGAGTTGAAAAAAATGGAGAATGAAGAATCGGATTGATTCCATCCTCTCCTTGGCCACAATATTAAAAAAATGCGATATACACAGTCACTTATTCCAACACTCAAAGAGACCCCAGCTGAAGCTGAGGTTGTCAGTCATCGTCTCCTCTTGCGAGGCGGCTATATCAGGAAACTCAGTGCAGGGGTGTATACCTATCTTCCCCTGGGGCTTGCGGCGGTTCGTAAAGTTGAGCAGATTGTCCGTGAAGAGATGAACCGGGCAGGGGCCCAGGAACTGCTCATGCCCATGGTCCAGCCGGCTGATCTTTGGCGTGAAACAGGGCGGTATGAAAAATATGGTCCTGAGCTGCTCAGGTTTCGTGATCGCCACGAGCGTGAGTCCTGCCTGGGGCCGACCCATGAAGAGGTGATCACAGACATTGTGCGCAGGGAAATCCGGTCATATCGCGATCTGCCGAAAAATCTCTACCAGATCCAGACCAAATTTCGTGATGAGATCAGGCCCAGGTTCGGCCTGATGCGGGGACGCGAGTTCATCATGAAGGATGCCTATTCCTTTGATGTGGACGATGCGCAGGCAGGAGTTGCCTATCAGCGAATGTATGAGGCCTACCAGCGGGTCTTTACCCGCTGCGGCCTGGAATTTCGGGCCGTGGAAGCCGACACCGGCACCATTGGCGGCAGCTTCTCCCATGAGTTCATGGTCCTTGCCGATACCGGGGAAGATACCCTGGTGATCTGTTCCAGCTGTGACTATGCCGCCAACATTGAAAAGGCAGCAGTTACCCCGGCGGCTGCGGACGAGAGTCCCATGGCAGAGCTGGAGAAGGTGGAAACGCCCGGCAAACGAAAGGTTGCTGCTGTCTGCGAATTCATGGAGATCAAGCCCCGTGAACTGGTGAAGACCCTTGTCTTTCTGGCAGATGGCGAGCCTGTGGCCGTCCTGGTGCGGGGAGACCGGGAGGTCGAGAAGGTAAAACTGAAGAATCTCCTGGGTGCTGTTGAAGTGGAGATGGCCGATGATAAGCAGGTCTATGATGCCACCGGAGTACCCACAGGCTACCTGGGGCCGGTGAATATCAAGATCAAGCTGCTTGTTGATCAAGAGGTGGCCGGGATGCGAAATTTTGTCATCGGCGCCAATGAAAAGAATTATCATCTGAAAAACGTCAACATGAGAAGAGATTTTGAACCTTCTGCTGTTGCTGATCTGCGCCAGATCACTCCGGAGGATCCCTGTCCAATCTGCGGTGCAGCGCTGGGCCTCAGAGAGGGGATCGAGGTCGGCCACATCTTTAAACTGGGAACCGGCTATTCTGAGGCCATGGGAGCTTTCTTTCAGGACAGTGACGGTCAGGAAAAGCCGATGGTCATGGGCTGTTATGGCATTGGAGTCAGCCGTATCGTGGCTGCAGCCATTGAACAGAATAATGATACGAACGGCATGATCTTTCCTGTGCCGCTTGCCCCGGTGCAGGTTATTCTTCTCAATTTGGGGCTGAGTGATGAACAGATTACTCGGACGGCAGAGTCCCTGTACCAGGAGTTGCTGGAGAAAGGAGTGGAAGTGCTGCTGGATGACCGGGATGAACGGCCTGGTTCTAAATTCAAGGATGCAGACCTTCTTGGCATTCCCCTGCGCATCACAGTTGGTAAACGGTTGACCAAGGATGGAGTGGTGGAACTGCGGCAGCGCAGGGATGGAACTACAGAGGAGCTGGCCCCTGATCAAGTGGCTGCCCGGGTTCTTGAGTTTGTTGACTCGGAAATGAATATTGAATAGTTAGATGCCGAGGTTTTTCTAAAATTTTTTCCATACACCTCAATAGTTATGATGGATAAAGAACTCTCTGTCATGGTGAATCCTGAGGGGCTGAAGATCCTGGCTCGGAGTTATCTGAACGGGACCGATCTCAGCCCCATTGACAAGGCCTGGGAACTGGCTGTCAGGGTACACGCAGACAAGAAGCACTTTTCCGGGGCACCTTACCTGGATCATACTCTGCAAGTGGCCTCAACTCTGGCCTCCATGCATCTGGATCTGGATACCGTTGTGGCCGGGCTGCTGCACGGAGTCCTGAAAGAGGACGTTTCCCTGAAGGATCTGCGTCATGAGTTTGGGGACAGTGTTGCGGACATCGTGGATGGCTGTACCCGTATCACCAATGTCCACTACAATTCTAAACTGGCCCACCAGGCAGAAAACGTCCGTAAAATGCTGCTGGCCATTGCCAGTGATATTCGAGTATTATTGGTGAAGCTGGCTGATCGTCTTCAGGATATGTGTCTTCTGGATACGGTGACAGCAGAACGGCAGCAGGAAATCGCACGTGAGACCAAGGATCTCTATGCGCCCCTTGCCTCCAGGCTTGGAATCGACTGGATGAAACGTGAGCTGGAGGATTTCTCCTTCCAGTTTCTCCACCCTGGTGAATATGCTGATCTGGTAGGCAAGCTGGAGAGTTCTCTGGAGGAGAGACAGAGCTATGTGAACGAGGTCATCTCCATTTTCCACCAAAAACTGGGGGAGAGCCACATCCGGCCCACCCGTATCATCGGCAGGCCCAAGCACCTCTATTCCATCTATAAAAAGCTTGTTGCCCAGAAGATTCCTCTGGAGCGGGTGTATGATAAAGTCGCATTCCGTATTATTGTCAATACGGTGAAGGAGTGCTACGAGGCACTGGGAGTCATCCATGCCAACTGGGCGCCGGTTCCGGGGCGTATCAAAGACTTTATCTCTGTTCCCAAGGCCAACAATTACCAGTCTATGCATACCACCGTGGTCGGTCCCCGCGAACATTTTATTGAGATTCAGATCCGTACAGAAAAGATGGATCGCATTGCCCAGGAGGGCGTTGCCGCCCATTGGGCTTATAAAGAAGGACAGAGTATCACTGCAGGCGATACAAAGCTGTTCAGGAACCTGAAGAATCTGGTCAAGAACCTGCAGAAGGTCGAAGACCCGAGGGAATTCCTGGATTCTGTTCGCGGTGAACTCTATACACCCGAGGTGTATGCCCTTACCCCGGGTGGCGAAGTCAAGGAGTTTCCTGCAAGCAGCTGCCCCATTGATTTTGCCTATGCCATTCATACGGAGGTGGGGGATCATTGTGTGGGGGCCAAGGTCAACGGTAAGCTGGTCCCCTTGAAGTATCAACTGCAGAACGGGGATATCGTCGAGATTGTTACCTCAAAAAACCAGAGACCGCGCAGGGGATGGCTCAACCTGGTGACGACCACCAGGGCTCGTTCTCGAATTCGTGCCTGGCTGCGGAAAGAGGAGCGGGAGCAGGCCCTGAATCTTGGCCGTGAGATCTGTGACAAAGAGTTAAAACAGTACGAAACCACGCTGAAGAAGATGGTCAAGAGTGGTCATATCAAACTTCTTCTCAAGGATCTGCACTGTAATTCTTTAGATGATATGCTGGCCAAGGTGGGTAGTGGTGTTATTACCGTGCAGCACCTGGTCAGATCTCTGCAGCCTCCGGAGATCCTCGAAGCAAAAGGCGGGGATGAGATCACCCCCACCGACACCATCCTCAGCAGGACTGGTGGTACATCCTCCGTTTATGGAAAAAAAGGGGGCAGTTCTGGTATTCATATCGACGGAATAGATGATATGATGGTAAAGATCAGCCGCTGCTGTAATCCTGTCCCCGGTGATGCCATTATCGGTTTTATCACCACCGGTCGTGGAATTTCCGTCCATAAGAAAGAGTGTGTCAATTTGCTCAGTACAGATCCGCTGCGTTGGATAGAGGTGGAATGGTCCGGTTCCCGGGAGTCCAGTCATCGTGTGGAAATCCAGATCAGTGCCGAAAACGGAAAAGGAATCTTTGCTGCTATCAGTTCTGTCATCGGTAGTGATGATGCCAATATTGTCGAAATCTCGGGCCATACAACACCGACTAACACTGCTGACTTCCACATTGCCCTGGAAGTAGAAGGCTTGGGTCATCTGCAGCGAGTTCTTCAGCATCTTCGGCAGATGGAACAGGTTATTACCGCAAGGAGAGTGTAGCAGGCCAACCCTCCTTCAGGTCATGCTGCCAGCAGGAGGGTTTTATGTGTATTGAATAGTGGTCCGTTCAGAAAAGAATGTTTCTTGCTGGCCATTAAACAGCTCAGGGAGAACAGTGTGAAAGAGAGTATCACGGCAATGTATGCCAGGAAGAATTTTGGCCGTCTGTTGGATAAAACGGCCCTTCTTGGTGAATCCTATGTTATTGAGCGGGCAGGAAGACCTATGGCAGCCCTTGTTTCCGTGGACCGTTTCAATGAGATTCTGGATGCAGGCTCTGAAGTGGAAGCAACCCTTGAGAATCTGATAAAAAGGATCAAAGGGTCAAAGTCCAAAAAACTGGAAAAGGCCATCTTTGAGGCCAGAGAGGCCGTTTCCAAAGTGCAGTTGTAACGCATTCCCATGCAGCCTTGTCATATCTGCGGCAATGAAATTGCTCCTGCGTCTTTGCGCTGCCCCTATTGCGGGAGCAACCAGGAAGGCGAAGAACGGGATCAATCCGGATCAAAACCATTCTACCAGAAGAGTGTAAACCTTGAGCAAGGCCTTCCCACGGTGGCTCAGGCCTTACAGCGACTGCAGCGTGAGATTACTGCTGCCAGACTGGAGCAGGTTCGTATCCTGACCCTGATTCATGGGTATGGCTCCAGCGGTAAGGGTGGGGCCATCCGCAAGGAGTGTAGAAAAACTCTGGATCATCTTTGTCGCAAGGGTGAGGTCAAGGACGTTATCCCGGGAGAGGAGTTTAATCGCCGTCAAGGAAAAACAAAACAGCTCTTGAGCCGTTTCCCTCAACTCCTGGATCATTCCCATCTCGGTCGACAAAATAAAGGGATCACCATTGTTGTGGTATTCTAAGCCCCTGGAGTTTCCTGTCTCTTTCTGTGTCATTTTTTTGAACCGGCCGCTGCTTTTAGAAAACCAGTTTTGAACTTGCAGCAACAAAAAGAGTGCTTACCTGTTAAATGATCGCAATGTGAACGTTGATCATTATATTTTTATTTAAAAGGAGCAGATAGATGAATCGATTTGTTGGAATGGCCCTTTTTGCATGTCTGGTTGTACCCGGACAGCTTCAGGCTGCAGACGCAGCCAAAGCGGATGAGTTGAAGACCTTTGAAGAGAAACTCAGTTACAGTCTGGGACTTGATGTAGGAACCTATTTTAAAGGAATTGACGAAGATTTGGATTATGAGCGTCTGGTGCAGGGATTAAACGATGCATTTCATGGGAATCCTGCGAAACTCGATCAGGCTCAGATGCAGGCTGTCCAGAATGAATTTTCTCAGAAAATGCAGGCAAAACAGGAAGCCCAGCTAAAAGAGATGCAGGAAGCGAATAAGAAGGCAGGCGATGAGTACCTGGTAAAAAATAAAGAAAAAAAAGGGGTAACCGTCACTGAAAGCGGCCTGCAGTATGAGGTCGTTAAAGAAGGTGCCGGAGCGACACCTAAAGCCGAAGACATGGTGACGGTTCACTATAAGGGAACCACCACTGACGGCATTGTTTTTGATGATTCCTACAAACGGGGTGAGCCTGTAGTGTTTGGTGTTAACCAGGTCATTCCAGGCTGGACAGAGACTCTTCTGCTCATGAAGGAAGGGGCTACCTTCAGAGTTGTTATCCCGCCCTCTCTCGCCTATGGTGAGCAGGGCATTCCTCCCACGATCGAACCCAATTCTGTTCTGCTGTTCGATGTGGAGTTGATCTCTGTGGCAAAGGATGCAAAAGAGTAAGGTGTTGTCTCGTTAGTGTCTGTTCATAAATGAGATTTTTTTTCTAAATAGAGGCGCTCGATGAATTTAACCGCAGGCATATGTGTGATATTCCGAGGATTAAATTTTGAGAGCAACGAAGAGTTAGGAGAAAAAGGCCGTTTATGGACAGGCACTCGTTAACCTCCACCCGAAAGGGAAATAACCATGGGTAAAAAAAGGTGCTGCGACAAGATAAAGAAGAAAGGTTATTCCTGCAAGAGCTGTCCTCTGACTAAACTTGCCAAGAAAGAGGCAATGAAATCAAAGTCCAAGAAAAAGGACAAGAAGAAGGATAAGAAGAAAAAAGAGAAAAAGAAAAATAAAAAGAAAGGGAAGAAGAAAAAGTAGACCTTTTTTGTTGTGTTTTGTTACGGGCCCCGGTGTGTTACACCGGGGCTTTTTTTATGGGATTTCGATGGCGCTGGTATCTGCCGATCCGAGAATTGAGTCGGCCATGCGGATATGTCCGATACTGTTCCAGTCAATTCCGAGCAGTGAGGCTCCATACGCATCAAGTGCCACCGGATCAGCTGAGGCCACAAGTTGATTGATTGGAGGGTTGCAGTGAGCCCCCCGGAGATGGGCCTCGGACATGCCGATGGAGGCGTCGAGGAGAGTGAAATCCGGAGTCCGGTAGCGATTGAGGTCGAAGATGGCCTCCTGGATCTGCTGGTGGAAGGCTGATTTACCCCAAGCACCTTGTCCGCGAAAGTGGGAAGGAGGCGCACAGCCTATCATGTTTTTCATGGTCAGGGTGACGCCTGCTAAGGTGTGGGCCTTGAGCATCGGAACCGAGAGGAGAAAGACATCATCCAGGATGGAAGGCAGGTGCATGACAGGCCACCGTTTGCAGCGAGTGTCTTCTTTTGTGCTCAGCTCTTCATGGTTGAGATCCAGGAGAGGAATGTTTTTCTCTAAGGAAAGATCTGCGTAGCCCAGCTTTTGGAAGGGGTGCTGGGTATCATATTCCAGCGAGCCAGTCCCTTCTCCTATGAGAATCGGTGTGCGGGGAACTTTTTTCTGCAGGTAATCGATAAGGAGACCGACCAACTGTACAGGAGTGGTAATGGGTGGAGCCAAGGCCTCCACCAGGTTGGGCTTGATGAGAACGGGTTTCCCTGTTGGTATGAGATCTGTGAGACCTGCAGCATCGAGCAGGCACGGAAGGCTGTTTTGCAGTGAGCTACTGTCTGTGAACCAAAGACCTGGATTGCTCATAGGGTAGGCCTCGTAAAAAAAACGAATTCAGTTTTTGTATAATCTGTTGCCCTGGATTGTAAGTGTACAATCAGATTGTCTCCAGTTGAGCACGTGACTGTAGTAGGTTGGACTCAATTTGACAATGGCAATGAGCAGCAGTGCTGCCAAGTCTGGCGGGAGCAGGTCAGGAAAATGATTTCTGCGTCATGTTGAACCTGAAATCGTCCTTTTTAAGAGACCTTTTTTTCAAAATCCAATATGTTGTTATGATTTCATCCGTAGGCAGTGTCCACCGTCTATGAACAGAGTGTTTTTGGAGATATTACGGAGTAGTCATCATGATCAGCATCAGTGTCGACCAGGAGCAGTGTATAAAATGCTACTCCTGCATAGCAGAATGCCCCTTTGACCTCATTAATCAGGATAAGGAAGGCTTTCCCCAGTTACGCAAGGCAGCAATAAAAAAATGCATCCGATGCGGACACTGCATGGCGGTCTGTCCGTCTAATGCCCTGGATATCACGGTCTCACCCATTGCTGAGAGTCCTGTGGTAGACCAGGCCCTTTTGCCCTCCCCTGAATCAGTTGAACATTTTCTTCTCAGCCGACGTTCCATCCGAACCTATAAAAAAAGAGTTGCTGCCCATTCCACCTTAGAAAGCATTGTAAATGTCAGTCGTTATGCTCCAAGCGCCCATAATGGTCAGCCGGTCCACTGGCTGATGGTTGAAAATCCAGAGGAAGTCCATCGGATTGCGGGTATGGTGGTTGACTGGATGATGGAGCTGAAGGTCTTTCCAGGTCTTACCCGTGCCTGGCAGCAGGGGCAGGACAAGGTACTGCGAGGTGCCCCGCACCTGGCCATAGCCCATGCAGACCCCTCCTCCAGTGAACACCCGGTTGAAGACTGCACCCTGGCCACTGCCTACCTGGATCTCGCTGCTCACAGTCACGGTCTTGGAAGTTGCTGGGCGGGTTTTCTTGTCCAGGCTGCCCTGCACTATCAGCCGATTATTGCCGCACTGAGACTTCCGCCAAATCATCAGGTCTATACGGCCCTGATGCTTGGCTATCCCAAATTTCGCTATCGTCATATCCCACAGCGAGACGAGTCGAAAATAACCTGGAGATAGGTGATCTCTGGTTGTTGTGCCTTTCAATATTGGTCATGATGCGTTAACTCTTTTGCAAAATGACCGCATATACCAGTGGTCAATACTTGGTCGAAATCAGGGCTGATTGTTTGGTGTTTATATCGTATCCTATTTCCCGGAATTCCCGAGATGGTCTCTGCAAAAGAGATTTTCCCACCTGGAAACTTATCTTCCGATATCAAACAACAGGATGATCGCCGCCATACTCACTGCGATGAGTACAGTTCGGAGTCCGGCCCATAACCAAAACATCCCGCTGATTCTTCCCAGAAATACCCCAAGCAGAAATATACAGAAAAGAGCAATCACAATGGCCAGAAGAAAGGGAGACCACGGCCATGCAATTCCATGATAGGCTAAGAATATGGGGGAGAGAATCAACAGAGAGAGGAAAAGGGGAGAAAAGCCGTTCACCGAGGCAATGAGCAGGGGCAGATAGCGACTGGCCTCACCGTAGCGACTCTCTTCCAGATCGACAAGCAGGGCCTGCTCCAGTTCCCGTAGCTCTTGCTTACGTTCTGCCGTCTCGCTGAGATAGGCACTGGAGAAACCACTGACAAAAAGGGCTATTGCCGCACCTAGGCAGGCATTGATCGCCACGCCCAGCTCCGTGGTTCCGCTGACATAAAAGCCGGTCATCAGCCCGAGCATAGTCAGAGTCCCATCAAAACCATTGGTGACCAGGTAGCGCCTGGCAATTTTCCGTCCCTGATAGAGGAGGGAGAGGAGCTGTTTATTACCGTTTCCCAAGATCACGGACAAACCCATTCATGGAGGCGCTGTCCCGGAGGAAACAACGACCACCTGAGACTGCTGCTGCCAAGGGGGCCTATCGTTCTATGGCGTTTTCGAGCCATGGACTTCAACCTCATCAACACTGTGAACTGATGCCCCCATTTTCTCGATGAGCTCAGTTATTGGATCAAACTCTATATTCTCACCCTCAATAACCACGATGACGCTCTCGGTCTTCTCATCAACCTCGACCACGGTCATTCGTACCTGGTAGTCTGGTGATAGATCAGCCAGGGCCGCGGCAAAGTCCACACCATTGGGTTGATGGGGCTTGAGGACATCCAGGACGATTTTTTGAGTGCTGGCCATAGGGTACCTGTTAACTCCAGAGGACTCGGATTGTTTTTTTCCGGTCACCTTTGCAGGCCCGGGCAATGTGGATTCCTGTCGTGCCAATGACGATCAACTCTTCTTTTTCTTCAATGGTCATAATCCGCTCCTGCGGGTGCTCCCTTTTTTCCATCCTCTCTTCATTGAAAACAAGATTATTGATTTCATTCTAATGCTCTTTCAAAAAAGTTGAATGGATGACACACGTTATCAGATAACGTGCCCCTTAAGAAATCTCTGTCTGCAGCTTGAGGAGCCTGCATCTCCTATTTTCGAGATGACCTAATTAAATAATAGCATATGTACTGGCGGAAATAAAATTGAAAAAGGTGGGATAGATCGCAGCTTTTTTCTCAAACGAATCTAAAAGATAGATGAGTGGTTGGAATGTTGTTGTCAGATTTTTTTAAAACAGGCCAATGTCGTTCATTCCATATAAGAACCGCTGCTCCTCTGCTGGAGAGAAGCATCAGGTCTTTCCCACAGAGCATGGTAAGTCAGCTGAAGGCAATGGTATTGGGATGGAAACTATCAATAGTGCTGCTGGAAAAGAGTAAACCTGCTCCGTTTAAAAAACCCTGCTCCGCTGTTGTTCCTGCAGCATCAGGTCCGCCAGTACAATAGCGGTGGCACATTCAATGATCACCGGAATTCTGATGGCAATACACACGTCGTGACGGCCCTCAATCTGCAGGGTGCTTACGGATTTTTCCTTAAAGTTATAGGTTTCCTGGGGAAGGCCGATGCTGGAGGTGGGTTTGATGGGTACCCGGAAAACAATATCATTGCCATTGGTGATGCCGCCATTGATGCCGCTGGCATAGTTTGTTGCTGTTGTGCCGTTCTTGTCAATAATGGGGTCATTATGCTCGCTGCCCTTCATGGCGGCAGCTCGGAAACCAGAGCCAAATTCGATTCCCCGGGTGGCGGGCACAGCGAATATCATGTGTGCTATTAGGGCCTCGGCCGAATCAAAAAACGGCTCGCCAAGTCCGACCGGTATGTTTGTGCAGCAACATTCAATGATGCCGCCGATGGAATCCTTGGCCTCAATTGCCTCCTCCACAGCTGACTGAATATCCTTGCTCCCACCTGCTTCAATAAGCGTTGCCACAACCGAAGCAGGACCAATAATTTTTTTTGCAATCACTCCTGCCGCCACAATTCCCAGGGTAATCCGTCCAGAAAAATGACCGCCGCCACGGGGATCATTATAGCCGCCATACTTCTGACGGGCCGTGAAATCGGCATGTCCTGGCCGGGGATGATTCCAAAGATTGTCGTAATCATCAGATTGAATGTTGGTGTTTTCAAAGACTATGGTCACAGGGGCCCCGGTGGTTTTTCCCCTGAACACACCAGAAACGATTTTTGGCAGGTCCGGCTCCACCCGTGGGGTCGTTCCCCGGCCTCCCGCACGTCTGCGCGCAAAATCGTCTTTCAGGTCATCTTCCGTCAACGGAATACCAGCGGGACAGCCGTCAATAACAGCACCGATCTGGATGCCATGGCTTTCGCCAAAAATGGATACTCTGAACATACGGCCAAAATTATTCATGCAGACCTCATGGAATGTTTTTCTGGAAGTTCCTTTTTATGTACGATAATCAGGAGAATAAAACGAATGTCTCTCTTTCCTGAACATCACTTTGCCTTCCCTGTCTCCGGCAAGATCCGGATGGTGAAAATAGCCTGGGAAGGTGTGATGCTGGTGCTCTCAAAGGAGGGCGGTTCCGGCAGCAGGAGTGATTCACAGCCAAAGGTGTTGTCGCCCGGGTGAGCGAAGCAGAGGTACATTGTATCATCCCCTAAGAGGATACGTTTTCTACCAGGGCAATCGCTTCGATTTCTACCCGTGCGCCCAAAGGCAGGGCTGCAACTTCCACCGCACTGCGGGCCGGCGGATTATCAGAGAAAAACTCACCATAGATCTCGTTCATGAGTTTGAACTCCCCCATATCCTGCAGGAAGACTGTGGTTTTCATAACGCTGGTCAATCCGGCTTCGGCAGCTTCCAATACCGCCTGCAGGTTTTTCAGCGATTGGCGGGTCTGATCTTGAATATCACCTTCCACCAACTTACCTGTAGCCGGATCCAGAGGCAGCTGCCCAGCGGTGAAAACCATCTGCTCGGTCCGGGTTCCCTGTGAATAAGGGCCGACTGCTCCCGGGGCTTTATCGGTTTGTACAATTTGACGAGTCATTGACAGCTCCTTCTTGGATAGTAATGGGTTTCTTGTCAAGTCGATATCTTGGCATCTTTCAGGCCGGATATTGAAAATGCAACCTGTTCGAATTTTCTGCAGGTTGCCTGGAAAAGCTGCTTTGTATACAATACTACAGCAGACTGGAGAAATGTTCTACAGCAACAATACCCCGGCAGGAAGGAGAGTCATCAGTTGTATACCCCATAGCCAAACTCTTCCTCCCCTGATGCCATGCTGGTACTGAGTACCCGTATAGCGGAATGACCAGGAAGGGGACATTTGTTTTCGCAGATGCCGCAGCCGATGCAGAGTTCAGGAATGACATAAGGCTGCCTCAGCTCAACAGATTCCCCTTTTCGGTTGATCACCGTGACCTCCTTGAACTTGATGGCCTTGTCATGGGTCGGACAGTGCTCCTCGCAGACAATGCAGGGGCTGTGCTCAGCAAAAGGCAGGCAGCGTGCCCTGTCAAAGAGTGCCAGGCCGATGACATGAGCATGCTTCTCCGGCTGGCTCAGCTTGCGGATGGCCCCGGTGGGACAGACCTGTCCGCACAGGGTGCAGTTGAACTCACAGTAACCGAGCCGTGGGATAAGCCTCGGGGTAAACATACCCTCATAGCCACTCTCCAGGAAACAGGGCTGCAGCGCGTTCTGGATACAGACTTTCATACACTCGCCGCAGCGTACGCACTTGGAAAAAAACTCTGGTCCGGCAGCAGCGCCCGGCGGGCGGAGCAGGGTGGGACGGGGTATCCTGTCCCCAGCATTTACCATGGACAGCAGCGGCAGGGTGATGCCTGCCAGTCCGGCTCCGATAAATGCACGACGACTCATGTCGAGCTGCAGTCGGTTGTCTGGCTGGGAAAAGCGAAACCGGGACGGCTGGTTGTCACAATCGTCCACGCAGTCCATGCAGAGGTTGCACTCCTCATGTCGTATGCGTCCGCTCTCCAGGTCAAAGGCATTCATCCTGCAGGAGGGCGCGCAATGCTGACAGTCCCTGCAGGATCGTCCCGGGAAGCGGCGAAAAATAGAAAACCGAGAAAAGAGCGCCAGCAAACCGCCCAGCGGACAGAGATTACGGCACCAGAAACGTCTGCCCAGTTTTTCCAGGACAACAACTGCGATGAGAATGCAGGTAGAGAGGGTGCTCAGCAGAAAGAACGATTGCCTGTGGGGCAGCAGGCTGTCCTGCAGGACAGTATAGATGGGTTCGCTAAGGTTGCTGATCCATTGCGGTGCATAGCGGTAGATTGGATCAAAGAAGCCGCTGACCAGGAGGTTGAAGACCGGGTCAACACCAAGGGTCACTCCCCGGACTAGGATAGAAAACGGGTCGAAAAAGCCGACCAACTGCAGCCCAAAGAGACTGGATGTCAGAATAATTGCCAGCAGAATGTATTTGACCCATCGCAGGGAGCTGCCCGGCTGCGGCTGCGACGGGATTAGTTTGCCGGCCCCGTCCAGCAGCGTACCCAGGGGACATATCCATCCGCAGAACACACGTCCCCAAACAACGGTCAAAGCAATGACAAAAAGAGACGGCAGCAGGATGGCTGCAAAGGTCTTTGTCGCGAGCAGCACCGTGGCTGCAATCAGCGGATCCCAGCGGAAAAAGATGTTGACCGCATAGGGTATCTCGTCAAGACCGGAGTAATCGGTCAGGCGAAACAGAAGCAGAAAGAGGAAAAGAAAGAGGATCTGGGAGAGCTTGCGCCAGGTGCGAAGGGTGACTCGGGTCGCCATGCTACACCGTCCGGATATCCATTTTGTTCAGATCTATCTCTCCCAGGCCCATTGCCGCGGCAGCCCTGGTGGAATCGATCTGTTCCGGCTTAAGTCCAAACAAGGTAGTGGCATAGGCATCAGCGGCCACTGGATCGGGCGAGGCCAGGACGGTGTCCAGTACCTTGACGTCTTTGATGCTGCCCCCCTGGGGACCGTTGCGCAGGAGTATTCTGGTGGCATCTATAATGGTCAGGTCGGCCCGGATGACGGTGTTCAAATCGGCAAGATTCTGGCCCATGTTGCCGTGAATCTTGCCTCGGTTGCCGCCAATTACTCCCATGGTGTTTTTCAAGCCAAGGGTCAGCCGCGCCAGGCTATGGTGTTTTGCCACCGGTATATTGATATAACAGTCGGCCTGCAGAGCATCCTTGTAAAAAGACCACTTGTTGATGGATTTGCCCTTTTCAATAGTCACAGGAATGAATTTTCTCTTGTCGATGTAGCGGCATTGCACCTTGCGGCTACCCATGTTGTCCAGGGCGGATTGGATGCCGCTGTTCACGTAGCAGCGCCGCTTTTCGTTGCAGGTACGGTCAAAGACCCGCACTGTTTTTGCTCCGGCCTGAAGGGCCAGGGCAACCACAGCCCTGACGATTTCCGGATGGGTGTTTGCCGCCTGTTCAGGACGTCGGTCCCAGCCGATATTGGGTTTGACGACTACCTGGTCACCGGGTTTGACGAAGCTGGCAATGCCCCCCAGGGGCTGCAAAACTGAAGATACCAGGGACGTATAATCCTTTCCGGTGCCAACGCTGAGTATTGGAGAGCCTGCTTCCGCAGCCAGCAGATCCGGGGTGATCCGGAATACCGGCTCTGCAAGGAGGACGCCGCTGGACCAAACCGCGACCTGTTTTAAAAAATTGCGTCTGTCCATATCTCCTCCTCTATACTGGTCGGTCTTAACCTGTTTTTAGGCACCCTTTAGTCATTACGATGTAGGAAAATTTTATCACCAATAGGTCATATTTGGAAATGCTATTAGCGTATTCCAGATTTTCCATTGATTGAACAAGTGGTTACGAGCCGATATTCCATCATCTCGTAATCGAAGAAAACAGACTGCGTCTGGGACAAGGAAATGCAGGCTTGGGAAAGGGAAGGTTAATCAGTTGATAGTGTAACTGGGAATGAAAGATGTTTTCTGGACCCCACAAGGCATAGTGAGATATCTATGGAGAGGAGGTGTTGACTTCTGCCTGATCGGTTTATAGTAGGAGTGTTAAGTTTGCGTAGACAGACAAGTTGTTGGGACTGGCAGGACGAAGCTCTACCGTAACTCGTCAAATGATTATCAGAAAATCATGATTTTTACAGGCGTGCATGCTCGCAGAGTATCTCTACCGATGACTAATTACTTATGGGTCTTCTTTAGCACTGGCAACCCTAAGTCTGATGACAAAATGTCAGATACTTATAAACAACGAGGAGTTCAAGAATCAACCCCGGTACAGGCACAGGTCATTCCATTAATCCTGGCACAAACCAGAACAGGAAAAACAGTAGCGTTTGACCTTCCATTGATTCAACTGACAAACACAAAAAGTAGGCAAACTCAAGGGTTGCTTCTGTGTCCTACGCGGGTGCTTTGCGTGCAAGTAACCTGAGATTGGGACGCCTTTTTCTAAAAATGGGCAAACCAGCGTAGATAGTAGCGATTCGGTACCAGGCCGAATTCATCATCGACGCTGCCGTTATAGATGAAGGCGCCGGCGCTGAGGGTCATCTCATCGCTGAGGCTGTATTCGACGGATGGGGCGACGAAGCCTGAATGGTCATCGAGGTTTACTACCACCAGCAGGCTGCAGAACCAGAGCATGGCAGGTTGGTAGCTTGCCAGGCCACCGAGATAATCGATCTTGGTCTCGTCGGAATAATTGTATTCAGTAAGCAGGGTCAGGGAATTGGCAAAACCGTATTCAGCCCCGACTATAAACTCGGTATGACGTCCACCGGTGGAGCGATTATGAAAACTACCCCCCTCAGTTCGCAGCTCAATCCCGGTCTCCAGCAATTGACCTTCAATCTCCCAGCCGATGATGTCCTGACCGACACTATCATCCCGTAGCTCAATCCCGCCCTTCAGCAGTTGGCCTTCCCACTCCCCGCCAATGAAGTCTTGGTCGGCATCCTCATCCCACAGGCCTATCAAGCCCACATCAGCGTACTTGAGATATCCCTTGACCTGTACCGCCCCCTTGCCGTTGGCCACCGTGGCATCAATGTTTGATAGTTCACTCAGGGCATACTCGTAACGGATCGATTCGGTACCGATACGCTCGTCGGTTTCAATGGCCTCGGAATCAATGGGGTTGAAGACATCAATGGGGTTCCAGATCCGGCCCACGCCCAGAGGAATACGCTGCTTGCCAACCGACCAGAAGTGTTTCATGCCACGATATTGAAGGTAGGCCCGATAGATCGAGGTTTTGTTTTGCAGACTGCTTGGTGTGGAGGTGTACACGGTTTCATTGTCGATGATCAGCTTGCCGATCCAGTTCAGATACTTTTCGTGCTCCAGGGTAAGATCGGCACGCAGACGATTATAGTCGATGGTGTGGCGCAGTTCTTCGTAACCGACAATATTTGTGTTTTCAATGGCAAGATCAGGGGTAATACCCAGCATCCCGGCCAACATCACGTTAGCAAACCCGCTCATTGGCAATCACTTTTCCATCTTTCAGGACGATGGAATGTTTGGCTTTACCAATCACCAACGGATCATGGGAGGAGAAGATGATGGTGACACCCTCGTCCTCATTGAGGCGCTGCATCATATCCATCAACGATGCCGCAGTCTTGGAATCAAGGTTGGCGGTGGGCTCATCAGCCAGGATGAGTTTCGGGGTGGCGGCCACAGCTCGGGCCACCGCCACCCGTTGCTGCTGGCCGCCGCTGAGCTGGTTGGGGAGCTTGCCAAGCAGAGTATCGATGCCGAGTTTTTGCGTTACTTCCAGACTGCGCTCATCACATTCCTGCTGACTGCGACCCTGCAGCTTCATGACGTATTCGATATTTTCCTTGGCCGTGAGCACCGGGATAAGGTTATAGGCCTGAAAAACAAAACCGATATGATCCCGACGGATCTCGGAAAGTGCAACTTCGGACAATCCGGTGAGCAGTTGGCCATCAAGGATCACCTCGCCGCTGGTGGCGTCATCTAGGCCGCCGATAATATTAAGCAGCGTGGTCTTGCCGCTTCCCGATGGTCCGGAAAGCACCACAAAACCGCCCCGTTCAATGTCAAGATTGACATCGCGCAAGGCTACCACTTCCACCTCTTTATTGGGCTGAAAGGTCTTGTTAATCTGTTTTATTTCAAGAAGATTGTCCATTGGTTTTACACCTTGTTAATTGCCTCTATCGGTTTTGACTTCTTCAGCACTCGCAGCGGGATCAACACACTAAGAAAAGTTGCCAGGGTCACCGCAGCCAGAGCTGTTACAAAATAACTTGGACGGACAATGGCATAGGTAACGGCATCCATACCGAATTCGTCAAAGGCATCACTGAACATGCTTAGGTCGAGGCCATTAACCTTGAAAAAATAGAGGGTGGCCCCACCTATCAAGGAACCGAAGCTAAAGCCGATGAAACCGAGAAAAAACGATTCAACAAAAATGATATTACGGATTTGGCTGAACCGGGTGCCGATGGCCAGCATAATTCCAAATTCCCGCAATCGCTCCAGTACCGAAACCAGCATGACTCCGAAAATTCCCAAGGCCGCCACACAGAAAACCAGCAGGCTGGCTACCAGATTGAATCCCTCCATCATCACCCGGGACTGCATCAAGGCCGGATACAACTCATCCCAACGTAGTATCTCAAGATGCGGGAACTTGTGACGCAGCTCTTCCTGCAGGCCGGCAATCTGCGCCTCGTCATGGAGAATGACGGCCACCTGACTTACCCCTTCATCTATGGCCAACAATTTTCGCGCTTTTTTGTCACCAATAAAAACCGCGTTTTCATCAAGGGCCATATTGTTGGTCTTTAAAATACCCATCACCTTGAGAGGAGCTGCTGAAACTTCCCCATGACTGTTCTGGGCCGACAGGACTATCTTCCTTCCAATACGTACCTGCAGTTTGTCGGCAAGTTTAAAACCGATAATAGTGCCACGGCCTTTTTTGCCAAAGCTGAACTCACCCTGGGATAGATAGCCCTTTAGGCGACCGTGTTTCTCTTCCGCTGCCAGATCAACGCCGAAAATTGCCACGCCACGTGAATAATGGGCCGTGGCCACCAGGCCATCCTGCTTAAGCCGTTTTACATAACTTAAAACACGGTTATCCCGAGCCAGAAAGGAATCGACCACAGCCACATCAACTACCTGCCTGGACAGATCAGGATCGAGGCGGTAGCCCTCGCCAAAAAGCGAGATATGGCCGCTATCACTGCGAATAGCGTTGTTAATCATCTGTTCGGTCATGCCGTCATAGATCCCTTCCATAAAAAACAGCCCCCAGAGGCTGACTGCGATCATCATCACCACCAGCACTGAACGTGTGCGACGACGCACCAGAGAGGCCCAGGCAATTTTACTGGTCAGTCTAAACATGGTGGATCGCCTCGATAGGTTGGAACCGGTTGACCTTGATGATGGGATAGAGGGTAGACAGGACCGACAGCCCAAACATCACAATCATATCCCGCAGTATCACCAGAGGCATAAAGGCAGTGGGCATTTCCGATGCAGCCAGCCCGTACTGTTTAAACTGCTCTTCCATGCCGGAAAAGATAATGGGGTTAAGATGGAAATAGTATGCAAAGGTCCCGCCAATCAGGCCGCCGATGAGCACACTCACTAAAGCCAGTACGCTGCTTTCCAGCAGAAGCTG
>DAOVAI010000233.1 GCA_030671085.1 Pseudomonadota bacterium
TGGCGGTGGGATCTTTGATCTCATCAGGAAGCAGCTTGTTCAGTTCGGTAAAACTGATACACCCTTCAGATTTCCCTGCCTTGAGAAGATTATCTTTAAGTTCGGCCAGCACCAGGAACCTGCTCCTTTACTCAAATGAATGAAACGACCTTAACATGCTGATATATAAAACTTCCCCAGCACGTGTGTTTTTTATTTTACAAAATGGAATCGAGGAGGATGGAGAAGCAAAAAAAATGGCAGCCACAACGCCGCCTCAACACAAATCCTCTCGAACACCAAACAATACACCATTTAACTGCAAATAGCAATTATTTATCACTACGACACCAACAAAATCCACGAAAAGCAAAGGCAGGATAGCTACGATTGCCAATCACAGTTACAGATGATACAGTGATTGAGAAAATTTACCTATTCCGTAACAGAGGTCTCCTGATAACTTTACATAAACAAGAGCGGATCGACAAGAATTTTAGAGCGACGATGGAGAAGATCATGGCAGCATTGGATCATTTGGCATTCTTTGGTCGACATCCAATCACCCAGACCGCCCTCTACCTGCTCTCACAACCAGGTACACCATGACCACACTCGTTAGCAACCGAACCAGCGGCATTCTTGTTCATATCACCTCCCTTCCCTCTCCTTACGGAATCGGTGATCTCGGTCACTCGGCCTACAATTTTCTCAACTTTCTTGAGGATAGCGGCCAAAGTCTGTGGCAAATTCTGCCTACAGGGCCGACCAATCCAATTTTTGATAACTCCCCCTACATGAGTACCTCTACCTTTAGTGGTTCCCCCCTCCTCATTTCTCTGGAACTTCTTGTGGCGGATGGGCTTCTCAGTGAAAAAGATCTGGAGCATCCGCCTGAGTTTTCTGAATACCATACCGATTACCCGACTGTTACAGAGTTCAAGAGTAGGCTTCTGCAACGGGCCTTCACAAACTTCGACCAGAAAAACCGAGATTTTCAGCAATTCATAAAAAAGAGCTCCTGGCTGCGTGACTACTGCCTCTTTATGGTCCTCAAAGAAGAGTATGGTCAAAAGGGATGGTTTGACTGGCCCCGGGAACTTGCTGAGCGGGACCAGTCTGCCCTGCAGGAAATAGAAGAACTCCATGCTGATCGAATTGGCTATTACTCCTTCGAACAATTCACCTTTTTCAGTCAGTGGCAACAGCTTCACAAAAAGGCCGGCGAAAAAGGCATTCGCCTCATTGGAGACATCCCCATCTATGTCGGCTGGGACAGTGTCGATGTCTGGGCCAACCAATCCATCTTCTACCTCAACAACAAAACCCATCACCCCATCCAAGTGGCCGGTGTCCCTCCCGACTACTTTTCCAAGACCGGCCAGCGATGGGGCAACCCCCTCTATCGTTGGAACTGCCGTGACCAGGCAATTAAAAAACAGCTCTACAACTGGTGGACCAGACGCTTCCGTTCGGTCTTTCAAATGGTGGACATTGCCCGTGTGGATCACTTTCGTGGTTTTGAGGCCTACTGGTCAATTCCCGCATCCCATAAGACAGCAATGAAGGGGAAGTGGGTCAAAGGCCCCGGGATAAAATTATTCAATGAAATCTACAAATCCCTTGGCCCCTTAGACATCATTGCCGAAGACCTGGGAGAGATCACTCCTGAAGTGATTGCCCTGCGTGACTCTTTAGGCTTTCCTGGAATGAAAATTCTGCAGTTTGCCTTTGACGGAAACAGGGAAAACAGCTTTCTTCCCTATAATTTCACCACTCCCAACAGTGTCATCTATACCGGTACCCATGACAATGACACCACAGTGGGCTGGTTTCTGAGCGACAAACTTGACGAAACCCGCCGTAAAACCATCAAACAATCCTGCAACCGCAACCTGCGTGATGGTCACGAGATCCACAAAGATCTGATCTACCTTGCCCTCTCCTCCATCAGTCGTTGGGCCATCTTTCCCCTCCAGGACATCCTCGGTTTTGGCAATGACTGTAAGATGAACAGTCCCGGCAGTAAGGAGGGAAACTGGGCCTGGCGCTGCGCCCCTCGCTTTCTCACTGCTGAGATCAGCAACTGGCTGCACGAGCAAACTGAACAATTTGGACGCTGCCCTGCAAAAAGAGAATAACCAAGAACCACCAACGAGGTGACAAAATGCACAATCTCTTTATCCTGGGCAGTCCTCGTAAAAATGGAAATTCCGAGACCATGGCCCGAACCGTCGCTGCCGGCCTGTTACAACAGGCTGGCAGCACAGTGGAATATGTTCGCCTGAACAAACTGAAAATAACCCCCTGCCAGGGTTGCGGCGGATGTAACAGCAGCGGCGAATGTATTATCAAGGATGACATGACCGAACTTTACGAGAAAACAGATGCGGCAGATCGTCTTTTTCTGGTCAGCCCGATCTATTTTTATGCACTCAGCGCTCAGATCAAGGCCTACATGGACCGTTGCCAGGCGCGCTGGGCACGAAAATATCTCCTTGGCCGGCAGTTTCGCAAAGATGAGCACAGGACAGGCTATCTTCTTTCTTGTGCAGCCACTGCTGGAGAAAAACTCTTTGACGGACCGATTCTCTCTGCTCAATGCCTGTTTGACGCCCTTGAGCTTCAGTATGGCCAGCCTCTCCTGCTCAAATCTCTGGAACAGCTTGATGCCATTCAAAAACTCCCTTATCAACTGGCTGTATGCCAACGCTATGGAGAAAAAATTACGACTGAGCAGCCTTTGCCATAATCAATCACACCTTGAAAAAAAGACCGAAGAGCAATTCCGAAAAAGCCTGGAACAAATCCTTGACAAGCCTTCTCAGGTCATGTAAATAAACACGCACTTCATGGCCCCATCGTCTAGCGGTTAGGACGACGGCCTCTCACGCCGTAAACAGGGGTTCGATTCCCCTTGGGGTCACCATGAAATTTCAGGGACTTAGTCATATTTGACTGAGTCCCTTTTTTTTTGGCGCTCTACAA
>DAOVAI010000010.1 GCA_030671085.1 Pseudomonadota bacterium
ACTTTGCCCTGAAATACGGAAAGCAATATCCAACTTGCTCCTGATCTCCGGCGAAGGGCGACTTTTTTCAACAAATTGCCCAACTAGTTTTTCTATTCTCTTTATTTCAAATTCGCTAATTGCCATATAGATCTCCTTCTCGTCAGGTTTTTTTGATCCCCAGTTTTTGAAGAAGAAGAGAAAAATCCTTTTGATCCAGACGACTGAGGCCGGCTTTTTCCGCCATGCTCAAGGCTGTCTCGTATTCCTCCCTGGTCAATGTCCTGTTCAGCTTCTCAAAGTGATGGGCTTTGCCGCAGGGGTGATACTGGTCCATGACATTGACATAGGTGGCTGGAGAAAGTTCCCTACTAATGAAATGAAAAATCTGTTCACTTTCTTCAAGACAACCAGGCATGACCAGGTGTCTGTCTGTCTGATCTGCATCTGTCGGGTGTACTGTTCTATAGAAAATAGTTACCGTTGGAGTCCTGTTTTGGTCCTAATACCTTAAGATTTGGAAAAGCCTTTCGAGCAATGAAAAAGGTGAGCACGATAACAAAGAAAAGGATGAGCAGTTTGAGGGCAACGACAATAGTCCAAACTCCAGTAAGCAGGATGCTTTCCAACAAGTCATACAGGCACCATAGACCTATCAGCCGATAAGCCCCGCCATGAAAACGAAAGGTGAAGTAAGCAAAAACGAGCGGTAACAAAGTTTTGATCAGAATGAAAATAGTTGGCTCATGTAGATTAATCGGGAATTCTGCGAGAACGGTAAGCACAGCGTAGACAACAAGGAGGAGCGAAAGCAGTCCATTTATGGTCAGATATTGCTTCCGAAGTGTTGGTGTGGGAATGCTTGCGATGCAATAAGCGTATTTCGTGGCTCCTGCAGGATTTGATTTGATATGCTTTTTGAAAATTTCTTCTCGGCTCAATCCACTTTCCAGCTCTGCAGTTATTTCATTGCTGATGTCCAGTAATCCCATAGCTCTTCCTTTGCTGTTTAGGCTGTCAATTCAATATATCTACGTAAAAACGAAAATTGGTGCGTGATCAAATCTTTCTTCTTAATCTGCTCCTATAAGTATATAGAAAGGTGAGGTAACCGCTTGCTCTCTGTATTGTGATTAGCACGTAAGGTGAAAACCAGCGGCAACATTTTTACCATCTGCATACATCTGGTTGAAGGTCTGTATAGCAGTTGAAGTTGGTTTCTCGATAACTTTAACCCCACTATCAACAAGGTGTCGTTTTAGCCCCTCACTTACCTTCATCAAACCAGAGCTACCAGAACCAATAACAAGATAATCCGGTTTTGCATTGAGAATATCAGCTACATCCTCAACATCAACAGAGTGTCCAGATTTACGCCACCAATCAGGACAAACTTGCCCATTTATAATCTTCAAGTCTGAAGTGTACTGTCTTTCCAAGATAGTTATTGAGCCGAAAGAATATTGTTCAATCATAGGAGGGCACACCAGTTATCTATCCATGTAACGAAAATTGTTCCATCTCTCGTACCTTGTCGTAGTCCTCAATGGCTGGAATCGACTCTCAAGTTTCGGGGACATCATACTTAACCACCCTTTTTGGGACCAGGCTTCTTTTTCTTTAACAAACGGGAAGTTTGTTGCTCAAGATGTTCTATAAAACTCTCATCTCCCAGTGGGCGACCAGTCCTTTCATGGTGGCGAATAGCGCGGCGATCATCTTCTGACAGACCACTTAACAGCAACTCATACCAATCTGGTATGAGTTGCAGCAAAGGACGAACTCTTACAAGGATGTCATCCTCTCCTCGAAGATGAGCTTTGCAACTACTCCATTTGTAATCTTCTGCTTTTTTAACTAATCCAGCTCTTACTGGATTCAATTCGATGTAACGCGCTGTTGCAACAAGATATTTCTCATCCATTGGAAAGGAGGCAAATCGACCCTGCCACAGATGCCCTTTCCATCCTTTTTGAAAATTGACATATCTTGTGTAGCGTCGATGTGCCTCGCCTATGGAACGACGCAACCCATCTTCGGACTCGGGTGTTGCAATCAAGTGAACATGATTAGGCATGAGGCAATAGGACCAAATCTGAACATGATGCCGATTGCACCATTGGGCCATCAAATGCAGATATTCAGAATAATCCGCATCAGAAAAAAAGGTTTCCATACGGCGATTGCCGCGCTGGGTGATGTGGTGAGGGATACCTGGGACTACTATCCTTGCTATGCGTGCCATAAATTCATGGTATAAATTGCGTTGCTATAAGTCAATAATTAAGTATGGTGTCCCCAGAACTCAGTGTTGAGGATGTAAGGATCTTGGTACACGTAGTAGCCGCGTGCGGCGAGGCGTTATTGAAAGAGCCGAAAGAACCTGCCGAATCAGTGCTCTACTCTACCCTATTTTACGTCAAACCCTGCATTGCCGTAACCGCCTGTAATCCTATGCTTTGATTGCGTATCGTAAATGTCATTGACTTTCGCTCGGTAATTTTGATAATATTTTATAATTGTTACGGAGAGGGACGATGCTACGGTGATTGTTGATATGTTGTTCGATCACCTTTGGGATAGAATTTGGCTAATGAAAATCGCCGCAGGCAACGTTTTTTGCCTTTAGTTCCATCTAGTTTTCTCTTTATTCTTTCATACACCCTGCCAGCTTGAAAGCGATTACTTATCACCTACCTTTCCGGGGGATTTGGATGGTAACTAATCAGTAACCCATTTCAGGTTATTATTGTAAGGGTATTTACAACATGCCCATTTAACCCGTTCGGTTTATGAAGTAATTACCGAACCAACGTATTAACTTAAGGAGATAGAGTTATGAAGAAAATTCTTAGTGCTGTGGCATTATGTGCAATTTGTGCCTCACCAGTCACCATTATGGCCGAGGGCACTACCCTTTACGGTCAACTACGTTATTCTTTCAACTCAATAGATGAAGATACAGATAGTGGAATCGATGGACTTAGAGGAGAAGACAACGTCTCACTTTTCGGTTTAAAAGGATCTTACGGAGAAGACGTTAAAGCATTCTTTCACCTGCAAACTGGTGCTAATGCTGATGGTGATGGCGAAGGTGATGCTTTTGATCAACGTTTCTTCTTCGGTGGCTTAGAAGGATCTTTGGGTAAAGTTGCTTATGGTCGCATGACCAATGCCTATAAGTTTGATGGGTTCAAACTTGATCCTTTCTATAATTACAGTCACGTAAATGCACGTGGTTCTTTTGCTTCTGGCGGTGCCACCTATGGTCTGTCTGGTGCAACCAATGGCTTTTCAGATAATGCTCTTCAATATGTTACCCCTAGCTTTGGCGGATTTAAACTTTCTGGTGGTGCTTATGTTGATGATAGCAATGAAGATGATCATGGCTATTCCGCTGGTATAGCTTACACCTTGAACGACCTTAGTGTTGGTGCTGTTTTTGCATCCAATGAAGGAACTGTAACGTTGCCAGGCATTAGTCCAAATGGTGAAGCCTATCGTGGATACGCAAACTACAAGTTCAATGATACATGGAAAGCAGCCATCTCTGTAGAAAGTGTAGATTATACCGATGATGACGATGCTATCTATTCATACCTTACAGCGACCATGGCTGCTCCTACAATCAACATGGAATTTTCAGCTTCTCTAGGTATGGTGGATGATGGGCCTGCTGAAGGTGTTGGTATTACCGCTGGTGGTTGGTACAATATTGCTAAACACACCAAATTATTTGCCCTGATGAGTTATGCTGACATTGATCCAGATGAAGTTCTTTTTCCAAATAGTGATAGGCAACCTATGGTTTTCTCTATTGGTGCCCAGCATAAATTCAGCATCAGCAGCAGGTAATTAGTATATTGATGAGAATATGAAGTAATTTTGTAACTATTCAGCACATCTAAAAAGTTACATACGGTGGTTTTGGTAGTTTTCAGCACTTGCTGAATAGTTGCGTAATTATATTATTTGACTCCATAAAAAAAGGCTGTCTGGTTTGTAAACCAAGCAGCCTTTTTTTTATTTTAACATCCCGAACAGTCTTCTGGGAAAAACATTAACGAAGAATCTTATGTAACTCAGTCTGCACTCTCTCTATGGATGTTCCCTTTTGAATAGGTAAAACAACATTATCTCCAGTATCAATTTTCTTATGAAGAATATCTTTTTGCTTAGATTTAACATCTTGCAAATCTGTAAGAACTTCACGACGAATCTGACCATTTAAAACAATCTCAGGTGGACCAAAAAGAAAATACTTACGCCCAGTATCCACAATCTTCATACCTTTCAAATTAAGAGTATAACGAATTTCAGGGCAAATCTCTGGGGCAAAACCGAATAGATCTTCTTCTCCAACCTCATAACATCTCTTGACTGTATAAGATAAAGCATCAGATGTTAAAGCAGTATCATAACCATTAATGACATCAACCAGAAAATTTCTATTTGACTCCAGTTGTTGAGCTGGCTGAATATACTGAGTTGTAGACTGTTGTGGTGGTGATTGCTGTTGTGGTGGCGATTGCTGTTCTGGTGGTGATGGCTGTTCACTAGGAGCTACAGCGGGCTCTTGAGCACCACATATTGATGTAATTTGACTAGGGGTAAAACCCTTATCCAGATAATGATCAATATCATTACGATTGCAGCTAGCTTGGACACTTAACGGTATCAAGCTTAAGCTCAAAGCAATTGGTAACGCTAAAAGGGCATAATGTCTTTTACGCGAGACATTTTTAGAAATTGGCATAACTATCTCCTTGATAACTTCAAAATTAACTAAAAGATATATTGATGGAAATTACTACCATGCATGAAGCAGAGATGAAACGATTTTCTACAACATAAGCAGTAACCATGGAACCATGTGTAATCTCTAAGACCAACACTTTACAGCGAATCTCTATTACGCATCTCCTCTTCGATATCAACAGGTGATAGTGATAGGGGGGGGATAAGTAATCGCTTTCAAGCTGCCAGGGTGTAGGAAAGAATAAAGAGAAAAATACATGGAACTAAAGGCAAAAAAACGTTGCCTGCGGCGATTTTTATTAGCCAAATCCTATCTCAAAGGTGATCGAACAACATATCAACAATCACCGTAACATCGTCCCACTCCTTAACAATTACAAAATTAGTACAAATTTACCGAATGAAAGTCAATGACATTTACGATACACAATCAAAGCATATGATTACACGAGATTACGGCAACGCAGGGTTTGACGTGAATGAATATGTTTTGCACAAACAAGTACATTGAGTCGAATTGGAGATCAATCAATAACAATACAAGGCTCCTCATACCCCGGCCAGCCATCGTCAAAAAACTCTTCCTGATCTATTACCGCTGGTAATTCAAGGAACAATAGAGAACAATAGGGGACAGACCCCAATTTATTGCAATTTATTGAGGTTTGCTCTCGATATCTTTCTTCTTCGGTCTCCAGGCTTTTCCGGGAGTTACACGACGGCCCAGTATTTCGCTGATTTCCTCTTTAAATCGACTGTTGCCAAGGGCAAAATTTCCATTGGTGGCTTTTCGTATTTTATCAATTTCTTCTGATTCCAACTCATGACGAAACAGTTTCCGATAGGCCATCTGCCTTTCTGTATCTGTTCGACCAATGTTCAGGTAGAGAGAATGATGACTTACCAGATCAGAGCTTCTTCCCTGGCCGTTAACCTGGTAACTTGACCAGCGGTATTCACCGGGATGCTCAACCATTCCAGCACGTACGGGATTCATCTCGATATAACGCTGTCAGGAGAAGAGATACTCCTCCTGCTGAATAATGCTGGAGCGAAATCGCCCCTCCCAAAGAGTTCCACTGCGTTTATAGGTACGATTGATGTATTGCACATAACGCTGACCAAGACGTTTCATGAGGTTGCCTGCACTATCGGATTTCCCGGGAGTTAACAGCATATGGACATGATTTGTCATCAACACATAGGCATGGATAGAGCAGCCTGTACTTTCGGCATATTCCTCCAGCCAGTCGAGATAAAAGAGATAGTCTTCTTCTGCGAAAATGCAGGCTTGGTGATTATTTCCACGTTGAATGATATGGAGTGGAATGTCTGGTATTGTAACTCAGGAGCGTCTTGACATAAAACACGGATAACATATGACAGAAAATATACCAACAAACAAACGTGGTCTGTCCCCTATTTATTCTACTATTTATTTTACGATGCATCTTCGATTTCAGCTTCACATTTTTTGAGCTGCCCAATCCTCTCCTTGTCGCTGAGAAGATTCAGGAAGAAGCTCAAATTGCAGTTTTTCTAAAGTAGCTTAGCTTGCCAATGGATTCCTCTCATAATATTTTTTTTTGAATAAATCTAAAAACGGGTATATGTACCCATATGAAAGATTTAAAAATTGTGCTGTAATAAATTAATCATTTGCGGAGAGGAGAGAGGATTCAGGAACAATCTCAACCCTGCGAATGAACAGCACAGATTGATTTTAGTTCAATTAATGCAAGATAAAGCCAAACCTGCCGTGAGGCAGAGACGGAAAACCACGGGACTTACAAGTCAGCCGGGTTACCTTTTTAAATGAGGTAGCTCGGCTTTTTTATGCCATAAACACATCGAATAAAATTTTTCGTTAAAAATACGTTAATCTTAGTATATATCATGTTCATGTCCGGTAACTAATGATCGCCTTAATATCTGTCGTATCCCATGGAGAAATAACATGAAAAAGCATGATCGAAGACTCGCTCCTCGTTTCACAATAACCGACAGTGGAGCAGTACTGGTATCTCAGAATTTGATTGTGTCACATAGCCTTTTGGATGTAAGCGAAAGAGGACTTGCTTTTAGTTATAGTAATAGTTTTGGGCATGAGAACTGGATAGGAAAAGAACGAGAAATCGACTTACTTGGGGAAGACTTCTTTATCGTAGATGTACCGGTCAGGATTATTTCCGATAGACCATTCGGTTATTTCGAGATGGGCGATTTCTTCAATGTAGAAAAACTCCATCTCCGGCGCTGTGGCGTACAATTTTCCCCCCTTAATCCCAAGCAGAAAAACCAGATTGACTCTTATGTAGAGTCTCTCGACATTCTATCCACACAAGAAGACTAAACCCTTCATTGAGGCTTGTCAGAAGGGGTACTGCCGGGGTAAAAAAGATGCTGCCAGAAGCTCTTCGAACCTACTTTCAAACCAGATATCAGCCTTGAGCAGCTCAGTTTGATAACATCGAATTGCCAATTCCAATATACTGAAATTCTATTCGCCATTAAACTTGATACTGCTGCTGTTCCCCTCCGATTTTAACCTCTCAAATTATGACCAACCCAATTCTCTCTTTGTCGCTGATAAAAGTCAGGAAGAAGCTCAACTAGCAATATTCGTGGAGTGGTTAGGATTGCCAACGATTCTCTTTTCTCATTGAGGCAGCATTATGACGAGAGAAATATGCGAATTCTGGGGACACCATACTTAATTATTCATTTTTTTGGGGACCGGGCTTTTGCTTTTGTAAGATTCTATTTGTTAATCTTTCTAATCTCCGACAAAAGAACGTAGCGGTTCAATTTTTTTCCAAAATAGTTTAACTTCGATCCAATTCTACCAAAACAAAACCATGCCTGCTCAAATTGTTACTATACCATTTGAGCACATTCACAATAGAATTCAAAGCATTAGTTCCTGGAACACAATGTTTAATTGTCAGGTATCCAGGCTCAGGTCTTGAAAAATCAGTTTTTACAATTTTTCAGAAGCTTGTTGCTACGCCATAGTAAGTCGTTTACCTTTGTTTTTCGTTCTTGTCTTTTCCTCAAAAAACATTTGGCGCTGCCGGCCAAATACCAATAGAAAAACAACCATGAATCAACATCACGAAATTATTGCTCGGGAGCTACAAATCAAGGGCGGCCAAGTGGCGGCTGTTGCCACCCTGTTAGCCGACGGGGGTACGGTGCCGTTTATTGCCCGCTACCGTAAAGAGGCCACCGGCCTGCTGGATGAAACCCAGATCACTGCTGTCCGCGACAGGCTGACGCAACTGGCTGAACTGGACAAACGGCGGCAGGCGATCATTACCTCCCTAACCGAACGCGATCTGCTGGACCCGAAACTGCACCAGGCTGTCCTGGCTGCCCCCAGTCTGACTGTCCTTGAAGATATCTATCTGCCCCACCGTCCCAAGCGCCGGACCAGAAGCATCATTGCCAGGGAAAAGGGTCTGGAACCGCTGGCCCGGGCCATCTTTCAACAGGATCACGGTCCGATCAAGGCCGAAAAATTCATCAACCCGGAAAAAGGCGTATCCAGCGTGGACGAGGCCCTGGCCGGGGCCCGCGACATCATCGCGGAATGGATCAACGAAGATCCTGCGGTCCGGGCCGGGCTGCGTCACCTCTTTGCCGGCAAGGCTCTGATCACCTCCAAGGTGGTCAAAAAGAATCAGGAGACGGGCAGCAAATTCCGCGACTATTTCGACTGGCAGGAACCGACCGCCAAGGTTCCGGGTCATCGGTTGCTTGCCATGTTGCGCGGTGAAAATGAAAAGGTGCTGACCCTGGCTGTACGTCCCCCAGAAGAGGCCGCCTTTGCCTTGTTGCGCAAAAGATATGTCAAAGGCAGTAGTGTTGCGGCAGAACAGGTCGACCTTGCCGTTCAAGACAGTTACAAACGGCTGCTGGCCCCGTCCCTGGAAAACGAGCTGCGCGCCAAGCTCAAAGAACAGGCGGACCAGGAGGCGATCAAGGTCTTTGTCGATAACTTAAGAGAGTTACTGCTCGCCTCGCCACTGGGCCGCAAACGGATAATGGCCCTTGATCCAGGTTTTCGGACCGGTGCCAAACTGGTCTGCCTGGACGCCCAGGGCAAACTCCTGCACTCCAGCACCATCTACCCCACCATGTCGGCCGCTAAGAGCCAGGAGGCCGGCAAGATCGTCAGCGACCTATGCCGGAAATACCAGATTGAGGCCATTGCCATTGGCAACGGCACGGCAGGCCGGGAGACCGAGGCCTTTGTTCGGGCCTTGGGCCTGGCAAAGGAGTTGATCATCACCATGGTTGATGAGAGCGGCGCCTCGATCTACTCTGCCTCGGAAACAGCCCGGGCGGAATTCCCCGACCATGACCTGACAGTGCGCGGCTCTGTGTCCATTGGCCGCCGCCTCCAGGACCCTTTGGCCGAGCTGGTGAAGCTGGACCCCAAGGCCATCGGGGTCGGCCAATACCAGCACGACGTCAACCAGACGGCCCTGAAAAAGAGCCTGGATGACACGGTGGCCAGCTGTGTAAACAGTGTCGGCGTCGAGCTGAACACGGCCAGCGCCGAGCTCCTTGCCCATGTGTCCGGTTTAGGGCCGGTGCTGGCCCAGAACATTATCAAATACCGTAATGAAAATGGCCCATTTGCCAGTCGGAAAAAGGTGCTGAAGGTACCGCGTCTTGGGGCCAAGGCCTTTGAGCAATGTGCCGGATTTTTACGGATCCAGGACGCCAAAAATCCGCTGGACGCAAGCGCGGTCCACCCGGAGCAATACCCCATTGTCGAACAGATGGCCAAGGATTGTGGCTGTCGGGTCATTGATCTCATCGAACAGCCGGAGATCAGGGAAAAGATCGAGATTAAGCGCTATGTCAGCGCCAAGGTGGGCCTGCCGACCTTAAACGATATTCTTGCCGAGCTTGCCAAGCCTGGCCGCGACCCGCGGGAATCTTTCAGTGAATTCTCTTTTGCCGAAGGGATTAACAGTATGGATGACCTGCAACCTGGCATGCGGCTGCCAGGCCTGGTCACCAATGTCACCAAATTTGGGGCCTTTGTCGATATCGGCGTCCACCAGGATGGGCTGGTCCACATCAGTCAACTGGCCGACCGCTTTGTTAAAGACCCAGGCGACGTGGTCAAGGTCCGCCAACAGGTCATGGTCCGGGTGCTTGAGGTTGATCCTAAGCGCAAAAGGATCTCGCTTTCGCTGAAGGAAGGCTGAAAATCAGGAGAGTAACAAGGCGGGATCAATACAAGCCAAAGTCGGGCTTGATTCCTTTGTTTTCACACAATGGTGCTTCATGATGACTGAGACGGAAATAGGGCTAAAAGAGATGCAAAACCAAACAGTCATTTCCAAAAGCCCTTTATCCAGGCCCAAGGGGAACGAATGGGAGTCAAACGGAGATCTCCCCTCTTCCCTCTGTTTGTACAACTGAGCCTAAAGTCTGAGTGAAACTTTTTTCCACATGAAGGACAAGCCATGAGCATGCCACCTATGTTGGTTGGAAGCCGGGAAAATGGGGACAGAACTATTTTATTTTGAACGCAACGACGAGCACAATTCCATTCATTATTCTAGTGAGTTAAAAACAAAAAAGCCCGTTGAATATTATAAAATATTCAACGGGCTTTTATATAACTTGGTGGCGATGCAGGGAATTGAACCCCGGACACTACGGATATGAGCCGTATGCTCTAACCATCTGAGCTACATCGCCAATATGTGAAGACGAAAATAGATACCTTATTCGTTTTCGGCTGTCAACTTTTTTCCGTGAAAAAGGTATGACAAAAAAGAAAGGGCCTCACAAGGAGACCCTTTCTTGGTACTTCAATGAGTGTTCAGTGTAGACTGTCCCCGATAAATGGAAAGTTAGTCGGGACTCTGTTCAGTACCCCCTTGTGGGGTGTAAGTACCTTCACGAAATGATTTTCTTTGAAAAAAACAAGAAAATCATTTCTAAGGTCCTAAACAGGGGGAATTACATCATTCCGCCCATTCCACCCATGCCACCCATGCCGCCCATTCCACCTGGAGGCATGCCCATTCCGGCACCGCCCTCTTCCTCAGGTTTATCGGCGATTACACACTCTGTAGTCAGCAGCATACCGGAAACAGAGGCTGCGTTCTGCAGTGCAGTACGGGTTACCTTAGCAGGGTCAATGACACCGGCAGCAATAAGGTCTTCATACTTTTCGGAAGCAGCGTTGAAACCGGTGGCGCCTTCGAGGCCTTTGACGTGCTCAACAATGACAGAGCCTTCACAACCGGAGTTGTTTGCAATCTGGCGAATGGGCTCTTCCAGGGCGCGGAGGAGGATCTTTTTACCCAGCTCCTGCTCTCCTGGGAGGGAAAGGGCATCAAGGGCTGCCAGACAACGGATAAAAGCAACACCGCCGCCAGGAACCACGCCTTCTTCGACAGCTGCTCGCGTTGCATTCAGTGCATCTTCAACACGGGCCTTTTTCTCTTTCATCTCGATCTCAGTTGCGGCACCAACATTAATCACGGCAACACCGCCGATCAGTTTGGCCAGACGCTCCTGCAGTTTCTCGGTGTCGTAATCAGAGGTGGAGGCGTCAATCTGAGAGCGAATCTGTTTTACACGTGCCTCGAGAGCGACCTTATCACCGGCACCATCGATGATGGTGGTATTGTCTTTATCGACAACTATGCGTTTGGCACTACCCAGGTCGTTAACGGTTACATTCTCAAGCTTGATGCCCAGGTCTTCGGTGATGACCTGTCCGCCGGTGAGGATGGCGATATCCTCAAGCATTGCTTTTCTGCGATCGCCAAAGCCTGGGGCTTTAACTGCTGCAATGTTCAGGGTGCCGCGCAGTTTGTTGACAACCAGTGTGGCCAGGGCCTCACCGTCAACATCTTCAGCAATGATGAACAGACCTTTACCCATCTTGGCAACAGCCTCAAGAACCGGGAGGAGGTCTTTCATAGTGGAGACCTTTTTCTCAACCAGGAGAAAGTAAGGATCTTCCATGCTTACTTCCATACGGTCAGCATCGGTTACAAAGTAGGGAGAGAGGTAACCGCGGTCAAACTGCATACCCTCAACCACATCCAGGGTGGTGTCCATGGATTTGGCCTCTTCAACGGTGATAACACCCTCTTTACCAACCTTGTCCATGGCCTCGGCAATGATATTACCGATGGTCTCGTCACTGTTGGCAGAGATAGTTCCAACCTGGGCAATCTCTTTTTGCTCCTTGGTGGGAGTGGCGATCTTTGCAAGCTCAGCAACGATGGTCTCAACAGATTTGTCGATACCGCGTTTGATCTCCATGGGGTTGCCGCCGGCAGCTACCAGCTTGGCACCTTCACGGTAGATAGCCTGGGCAAGCACTGTGGCGGTGGTGGTACCGTCACCGGCAACATCAGAGGTATTGGAGGCAACCTCGCGGACCATCTGTGCACCCATGTTTTCAAATTTGTCAGTGAGCTCGATATCTTTGGCGACAGTCACACCATCTTTAGTGATGGTGGGGGCGCCAAAGGATTTTTCGATCAGGACGTTACGACCCTTGGGACCAAGGGTAACTTTTACTGCATCGGCAAGAGTGTTGACGCCGACGAGAATGGACTCGCGGGCCTTAACTCCATATTTCAGTTCTTTTCCAGCCATGATTTAATGCTCCTATCTAGAGTGTATTGACAAGTATTATTCTACGATTCCGAGAATATCATCTTCGCGCATAATAAGGAAATCCTCACCATCGAGTTTAATGTCGGTTCCGCCGTATTTGGAAAACAGGACAATATCACCCACGCTCACCTGCATGGCGATACGCTCACCGCTGTCGGCTGTTTTTCCCGGACCAACGGCTATAATTTCACCCTCAGCGGGTTTCTCTTTGGCACTGTCGGGGATGATGATACCACCGGCTGTCATTTCCTCTTCTTTCAGTCTCTTGACCAGAAGACGATCATTTAATGGACGAATTTTCATTTACTTCCTCCTGTAAAACGTATGTTAGGTTACCAAGGTCGGGATTGTTCCCTTGCTAATAAATTATAATCCGGAAAAATTTCCGGTTATTGCCAGTTATAAGGGTTTTGGTTCTTGCTGAGTGTCAATACATGAGATATTTTTTGACCCTGCAGAGAAGAAGCAAAACTGCGCAAAACTATAGGTTTGCTTTTATGAAAATCAAGGGGCGAATACTTTTTTTTTAGTATTCGCCCTATCTTTTTGAAATTGCGAAGATTGTATTGCGTTGTGCGTGGACGGAGCAAGGGCTTATCCGATACGGACAATCCATTTGAAAGGATCGTCCTGTGTCCCGTTCTGGATTGCCTGCAGTTCATCAAAAAGTCGCTGGGACAGTTCCCCGGTTTTTCCATCGGCAATCACATATTTTTTATCCTGGTAGCAGAATTCGCCCACAGGGGAGATCACTGCGGCTGTGCCAGTTCCAAAGACCTCCTGCAGGCTGTTGTCGTTGCAGGCTGCAATTACCTCATCGATGGTGATCTGTTTTTCCACCACCTTGATTCCCCAGCTCTGCGCCAGTTGGATGACTGAATCTCTGGTAATGCCTCCAAGGATTGATCCGTTCAGAGGCGGGGTGATCAGTTCGTCATTGATTTTGAAAAAGATGTTGGAGGTACCTACTTCTTCGACATACTTCCGTTCGCAGGCATCGAGCCAGAGGACCTGGGTGTAGCCGGCTTTATGCGCCTCTTCGGCTGCCATGATGGAGGCCGCGTAGTTGCCGGCAGTTTTGACATGGCCCACACCCCCTTTTACGGCACGGACATATTTGTCCGTAACCCAGATCTTGGTGGGGTTGAATCCTTCTGCATAGTAGGCGCCAACCGGGGACATGATAATGAAAAAATAGTACTGACTTGAAGGGCGAACTCCAAGGGCGGGCTCGACTGCAACCATGGTTGGGCGGATGTACAACGTTGCCCCATTGCCGGTGGGAATCCAGTCCCGATCAAGGTAAACCAGAGCCTTAAGGGCCTTGAGTACTTTGTCCACGGGCAGGCGTGGCATACACATCCTGAGCGCCGAGGTGTTCATACGCTCCAGGTTATCCTCTGGGCGAAACATGTAAATCTGGTCGTTTTCTCCCTTGTAGGCCTTGAGTCCCTCAAAGATGGCCTGGCCGTAATGGAAGACCATGGCTGCAGGATCGAGATTAAAGTTGCGGTAGGGAGAGATCTCGGCATCATGCCAGCCGTTTTCTCTGTCCCATTTCATGAGGAACATGTGATCGGTAAAATAATTACCGAATCCAAGGGCGTCCTGGGGCGGTTTTGCTTTGCACTTTTCAGGATCAATCTTGTTTACTGCTATCTCTAAATCTTCCCACATGATATATCTCTTTTATCTCCGTAAACGTATTTCACTTTTCTTAAATTGCAGTCCATATATATAGTATGTATAGTATGAATAAAAGGCACCCTAGGGCGATGGACAACTGAAAGAAATGTTCATCCCGACACTGGCTGACGAAGGGGCTAAGACTACTCAGCTCCATGAAAATTGCAACATTTTCCTGTTATATAAGTAAATACAGTGGGCAGATAGAAGTGATATGAGTAATCAGGTAATTCCATCGACCGGGCAGGGCAATGGCCCAAATTCCATGAGGATCTACTATTTTCTCCTGGTTTTTTTCATCTCCATTTTTTTTCTTGGCCGCATCCTCTGGCCATTCTTGTCCATTCTGGTCCTCTCCTTCCTCCTGACCAGCATCTTTCGCCCAATCTACAGGATCCTTGCCGGGAAGATGTCGGTGAATTTTGCTTCGATCTTGACCTGCCTGCTGATTATTCTCATCGTTTTTGTTCCGCTCCTCTTTTTTGTGGGAGCCCTGTCCAACGAGGCTCTGGGTTTGTATCACTGGGGGCGCAATGCTCAGGTGGGGTTGAAGTTCCAGCTGTTTATTCAGTCCAGTCCGTTGGTTGCCCAGCTCCAGGAGTACCTGGAGAGCTTCGGTTATCGTTTTGAGCCGACTCAGATCACTGGTGTCCTCTCCTACCTTGCCAAGATGGGTGGGCTCTTTTTATACAACCAGGCAAGCTCCTGGGCAGCGAACATCCTGCAGTTTCTTTTTTCCTTTTTCATGATGATCCTGACCATTTTCTTTCTGCTTATTGACCAGGAACGGCTGATCAACTTTCTTATTGATCTTTCCCCCCTGCCGGATGATGAAGACCGTTTGCTTCTGGATAAATTTGAAGAGATTGCCAGCGCTGTTTTGAAGGGTAACGGGATTTGCGGTATAATTCAGGGCGTGCTGGGTGGGGCGGTTTTTTCAATTCTCGGCATCAGCTCTCCTATACTCTGGGGCGCGCTCATGGCCATTCTTGCCTTTCTCCCTATCTTCGGTATCGGCCTGGTGATGATCCCGGCAGCACTTGTTCTCATGCTGAACGACAGAGTCGGAACCGGGGTCTTTCTCTTCTTTTTCTACCTTGTCCTCTCTTTTTCCATGGAATATCTGGTCAAACCCAAGATGGTGGGAGATCAGGTGAAGATGCACACCCTGCTGGTTTTTCTCTCCATCATCGGAGGGCTCAGCGTCTACGGGGTGCTGGGTATTATCTATGGACCGCTCATTGTTACCGCCTTTTTGACCCTGACCGAGATTTATCTGGCTAAGTATGACTACTATGTCCAGCGGATGTAACTAAGTAAGAAGACAGGATTCAGAAGAAAGAAGCCGGCTGGTTCCCAGGCTCCTGCCTGGGAACCCTACTTACTCAGGAAGCTCCAGCTTCCTTGTCATTACCTGTGCCCACCCGTTGAACACGATTCTCCACTGCAGCCACAGCCGTTCTGTTTCCTGGAAAACCATCCTTTTACTATAGCTGTCAGGGGTGGGATGGAGAGGATGAGGAGGAGCAGCGTTGATGCCAGGGAGACGGCTTCCGGCATGACTTCACTGGACTCGCCAATGATGGCAACAGCCGAGATGCCTAATGAGACGTAGAGCAGATCAAGGGTCAGGCCGCAGAGCACGGCAAACAGGGCAATGGAAGCCAGGTAGATAGCAGTGGCCTTTTTTCCCAGGATGCCGAAGAGTACCGACAGGGAGGTGACATTCGTTGCCGGGCCCACCAGCAGGAAAACCAGGGCGGTGCCGGGGCTGACCCCTTTGAGGATAAATGCGGCTGCAATGGGGGTGGAGGCCGTGGCGCAGATATAGAGGGGAATACCCAGGCAGAGCATGAGGAGCATGGAACTCAGTCCGCCTCCCAGGTAGTTGGCAATGGCCTCGTCCGGAACAAGGACGGTGATGATACCGGCGGCCAGGATGCCGATAAAAAACCAGCCTGCCAGATCTCCCCAGATCTCTGTGGCTGCATAGCGTAGTCCCAATCCCAGTCGGGGCAGGAGTCCTGGCTCTGTTTTCTCTTCAGCGGTAGAACAGCTTCCAGAGCAACCGCTGTCTGTCTGTATTGGTGTAAGTAACACTGGTTTTTCCTGAACAGAGGGCGGCTGGGTCAGATTGATGCTGATTCCGGCTGCCATGGCCGAGATAAAGGCGGCAATGGGTCGTGCCACGGTCATGATGGGATCAAGCAGGGCATAGGTGATGGAGATGGAGTCCACACCGGATTCAGGAGTGGAGATGAGGAAGGCGGCTGTGGCCCCTTTATTAGCGCCCTGTTTTTTTAAAGAGGCGGCAGCAGGAAGGACTCCACAGGAGCAGAGGGGGATGGGGATCCCCAGGAGGGCTGCCTTGAAAACTGAGCTGAAACGGCCGGATCCGAGATGCCTGGCCACGTAATCTGCTGAGAGAAAAACCTTGAGCATTCCCCCCACCAGCAGGCCAAACAGCATGTAGGGCGAAGATTGGTAGAGCAGCTGCCAACTGGCCTCTGCAGCGCCTGTGAAAAAGATTGCAAAGTTCATCATTATTCTCTGGTATGTTCAAGAGCGGTCTGTATAAGGGCTGCGATATGATGGTCATTGAGCCGATAATAGAGGATTGGGCCTTCCCTCCGGTTACTCACCAGCTGCAGCTGTCTCAGCAGGCGGAGCTGGTGACTCACTGCCGATTCTGAAACCTGAAGAAAGGCGGCAATATCACAGACGCACATCTCTCCGTGATCCAGGGCCCAGAGGATCTTCAAGCGGTTTGCATCCCCCATGGCCTTGAACAGCTGGGCCATTCGTTGATTGTCCTGTTCCGGCAGGGCCTCGTCAGCGGCAGTCGTGACTCGTTTTTCATGGATGCAGCGGCATTCGCAGAGGTCTTTTGGGTCATTATTGTGTTGCATTGAGTCCTTTTGATATGAATATGTGAGCATCTGTTCATATTGTAAATCGACTTACGGGAAATGCAAGAAAAAAACTGTGCCGGTGGCAGTCAGGTTAGCGTCGGGGTTTGCAGCGGGCTGTAGCCTGGGCAATGAGGGGATCATCAGGCCAGTAATGTTTAGGGTAACGGCCAGCCAGTTCTTTTTTGACCTGCGGATAGGTGTTGCGCCAGAAAGAAGCCAGGTCTCCGGTGACCTGGACAGGGCGCCGGGCCGGAGAGAGGAGGTGGAGAAGGACTGAGATGCGGCCATCACAGATTGTGGGCGTCTCTGTCTGGCCAAAGAGCTCCTGCAGCCGGACAGCAAGGATCGGGGGTTGACCTGGACTGTAGTCCAGCTTGACGTGAGAGCCGGAGGCCACGCTGAAGCGCTCGGGTGCCAGGCGTTCCAGTTCTTTTTGTTTTTTCCAGGAGAGCAGGGCGAAGAGAATGGAGTGGAGTTTGAGCTGCTCAAGCTGATCAAGACGGCGCATTTTTAAACAGTAGGGGGCAAGCCACTGCAGGTCGCTCAGTAACCCTGCATCACTGAGATCCGGCCAGTCGCCAATCTTCCAGAAGCGCAGGGATTCGATCCGCGCCTGCAGTGTTTTGCTCTCTTTGTTCCAAGGTAGGCACTTGGCACCTCTCTGTTGTACGCCCTGCAGGAAGAGATTCAGCAGCTGGTCATTGTCAATATCAATGAGCGGGCTGCTTTCAACAACGGCCTTGCCGAGAGAGTTGGTTTGCCGCAGGACGATGTGAGAGCCGGAGTCATCCCATCGCATCTCTTTTGCCTGACACAGGAGCTGAGGATGAAAACTTTTCAGCTCATCAAGGCTGAGGGGGGCGGCAAGATAGACCTTGCCCTCACGTTTACCGGCATCAAGGTGCGGAAAGATGAGAATCCGGTTGCCGGCCAGGAGATCTCCCGGCGGCAGGATGGCCCCCCGGCCGCCTGCCATGAGATAGCGATCCCTGCTCTTGTCTCGAAGTACACCAATACGGTCAGGGAAGGCCGAGGCCAGCAATTGTCCGCACGCATCAGGCATAATCCTTTCCCCGGCCCGGCCGCCCAGGAGCTTCTGCCACTGGGCTGCCTGTTGTTTGATCCGACGACACAGTCCGCGATCAATCCCGCTCAGGGAGCTGTGGGTATCCTCTCCTGTAAAGAGTCTTACTCGCTCACCAAGGTCGGTGGAGCTGGTTCTTCCTCTGCAGATATCTCGTTCCGAGAGTAACGCTGCAAGGATGCAGCCGGTTGCACCCATGCCCTGTTTTTTTGCATGCAGAAGCATGTGGCCAAGACGGGGGTGCAGAGGCAGTCTGGCCAGTTTTCGCCCATCAGAGGTGATACGTCCCAGTTCGTCCAGGACGGACAGGGATTGCAGCAGGCTTTTTGCCCTCTGCCAGGCGCCATCCGGGGGCAGGGTAAGCCACTGTAACTCTTTTGGGTCAGTGACTCCCCAGAGGGCCAGGTCCAAAACCAGGGAAGAGAGATCAGAGAGAGTGATTTCCGGTGGAGAAAAATTCTGCAATGAGTGCTCAATACGCGTGTCCCAGAGGCGATAGCAGACCCCTGGGCCAAGGCGTCCTGCCCGCCCGCGGCGCTGCTCGGCAGAGGCCTTGGAGATACGGACGGTTTCCAGACGGTTCAACCCTGTTGCCGGGTCAAATCGGGGTTGTCTGGCGAAACCGCTGTCTACTACAATGGAGATGCCTTCAATGGTGAGTGAGGTCTCGGCAATGGGGGTGGAGAGAATGATCCGTCTGGGGCCGCCAGGGGATGGAGTGATGGCCAGGTCCTGGTCTCTTGCGCTGAGGTTGCCGTAAAGGGGCAGGATGGAGCAGTTGGTATCAGCTTCAGAGAGGAGTTTTTGGCATGCCTTGATTTCACCTGCGCCAGGGAGAAAGACCAGGATGTCCCCGCTGTCCTGTTGCAGGGCATGGAGAATGGCCCGGGTTGTCAAGGTGGCAATGGAGAAAAAATCGGTAATAGAATGGATGTGGCTGGTTGCCACTGGAAAACTTTTGCCCCGGGCTTGAATGACCCGGCAGTTGCCCATGATAGGGCTCAGTTCTTTGCAGTCAAGGGTGGCTGACATGACCAGGATTCTTAAGTCCGGGCGCAGGATACAGAGGTCCAGGCAGAGGGCAAGGCCCAGATCTGCCTGCAGGTTGCGCTCGTGGAACTCATCAAAGACGACCAGTCCCACTCCTTGCAGCTCAGGATCGCTCTGCAGTCTACGGGTAAGGATTCCTTCGGTGACCACCTCTATCCTGGTCGAGCCTGAAATCTTGCTGTCCAGCCTTGTACGGTAACCGATGGTCTGGCCAACCGCTTCGCCCTGGAGGAAACTCATTCTCCGGGCAGCGGCCCGGGCCGCAAGACGTCGTGGTTCCAGCAGAATAATCTTTCGCCCTTGCAGCCAGGATTCCTGGAGAAGAGCAGGAGGGACAGCCGTGGTTTTTCCAGAGCCCGGCGGGGCACTGAGGAGGACGTGTCCTTTGATCAGGGATTCTCGAAGCTCCGGGAAGATGCTCAGAACAGGAAGGTCAGGCGCACTCATCCTCTTCCCTTGCGTGTATAGACAAGAAGGGTGAAAGGATGCTCGCGGCCGATTCGTTTTTCCGACACCTGTTGAAAAAGATCTTCGGGAACAGGCGGGAAGAAGATATCGCCCTCGTACTCCTCATCAAGGATTGAGAGAAGAATGGTGTCGACCATGGGCATGGATTCCTGGTAGATGGTTTTGCCGCCAATGATAAAGACTTTTTCCTGTCCCTGGCAGCAACGCAACCCCTCTGCAAGGTTCTGAGCTGTCATGCATCCGGGAACGTGCAGCGCACTGTTTCTGCTGAGTACCACGTTGAGGCGTCCCGGCAAGGCTTTTCCTATGGATTCGAAGGTCTTTCTCCCCATGATTACAGCATGTCCCATGGTGGTTTCCTTGAAGTAACGCATTTCTTCTGGAATATGCCAGGGTATGCGATTGTTGCGCCCAATAACCCTGTTTTGGGCCATGGCAGCTATGAGAATGATTTCCATAGTAAGTTCCTATACCTGCTGCGGTGAAAAATGCAAAAAAATAGGGGGAAACGTTGTTTTTCCTGTATTTCCTCTACCCTTTTGTACTACACTTTGCCAGTATACCTGTTTTGCTCCATTTTTGTTTGAGAAAAGGCGGGTCTGTTTCCTGTTTCCTGTTTCCTAAGAGAAGGGAAAAGCGAAAAATATTTGGAGGTTTTGGATGAAGATAGATTGTCCCCATTGCGGGGTACACGGTTCGGTAGATGACTCTCTTGCCGGAAAAAAGCTGAGATGTCCGAAATGCAGTAAGGTTTTCCTGGTCCCCGAGGAGATTCTCTCAGGATCGAATGACGCTGGATTGATGCGTCAGGAAATGCTCTACAATGATGAACCGGAGAGCTCGGTAACTGAGGAGCAGACTGATCTGTCGCAAGACTCTGGAGACGCGGAGGATGCGACTGGTGAAGAACTCGCAGCTGATGACGATGCAGATCTTCAGCTTTGCTCGGCCTGCGGGCAGTCTTTTGCTCCCGAGTTTCTGGTGGAGATCGATTCCAGGCTTTACTGTGCTCTCTGTCAACCCGAGCCGGAAGAAGAAATTGAACTCCAGGAAGAAGGGGATGCAGTCGAAAGCGCAGAAGAAGAGTCTCTGGAGATTGGAGATGAGTCTTTTTCTGAGCAGGATGAATACGCTGCAGAAGAGGAAATTGAAGTGCCAGGGGAGGCTGAGGATGATCTTGAGGAGGAACCTCCTGAGCTCGAAACCTGTTCTGGATGCGGGGAATCTCTTCATCCGGGATTTTTGGAAACCGTTGGTTCGAAACGCTATTGTGCTCTCTGTCTTCCTGAAGAGGAAGAGGACGATGATGGCCCTGCGGCAGAGGCTGATCTTGCCCAAGATGCAGAGGTCATGGAAGGTGAGACAGATTCTGCCGAAACCCTGCTGAGCGAAGAGGATGATTTTGAGAAGGAAGGGGATCTCAGGAATGTCTGTTCGATCTGTGGAGAGAGTTTTCACCCTGATTTTCTGCAGGAGGTTGGTTCCAAGCTATACTGCGGGGTCTGTCAGCCCGAGGTGATAGAAATTTCTCCAGAAGACGTTGATGACGAAACAGCAGCTTCCACTGCCGAGCTTACGGCAGTTGACGATACTGACGTGGACGTGGAAGAGGACGAGCAGAGTAGTGACTCCGATTTTACCGTCGGTGAAGTCTTGAAAGAGGCGTGGCAAAAGACCAAAGGGGCAAAAGGTGCCATCTGGGGTGGTGTCATTGTCATGTATCTCATTCTCTTTGGGGTCGGGTTTGGCGCGGCTTTTGGATTGCAGAGTGGAAACCTGATTGCTGATCCGACGACTGCAATGGGTGTAAATGCAGGAGTACAGCTGATCACCACCTGCCTTTCTACAATTTTTATCAGTGGCCTTATGCTCATCGGGGTCAGACGGGCTCTGAGGCAGAGGGTCAGCTGGCAGATGGTTTTTGCCGGATTTTCAAAGGCCCTGTCCATAACCGTTGCTCTTATTCTGCAAACCATTCTTGTCCTTATCGGTTTCATTCTTTTGGTGCTCCCGGGAATTTATCTGTCTGTGGGGTACGCCCTGACCCTGCCTCTGATCCTGGAGAAGGGGCTTGGCCCCTGGGAGGCCATGGAGGCGTCGCGCAAGGCCATCCATAAGAAGTGGTGGTCGGTACTGGGACTGTATCTGGTAATGTGCCTGATTGCTTTAGTTTCCTCCATTCCTTTGCTGCTTGGCCTGATCTGGACAGTACCGATGTTCTTTCTGGTCCTCGGTGTCCTTTACAGGCTCTTTTTTGCTTCTCCTTCTGCTGAGGAGGAAACAGAAGAGGAGGAAATTGAAGAGGCAGTGGAGGAAGAGGAAGCTGCTTTGGAAGAAAACGAGCAGGAATAAGAGATGGTTTGAATATCGAATGTCGAACAGGGAATTTTGAAGCGCAGAAGGAGAAAAAATACTTCGCTATTTGATAATCCTGTTCGATATTCTGCTGTTCGTTTTGAAGTCAATGGTTTCGGGTAGAAAAAAGGAGTAACAGGGTGTACCGAATTCGTTTTTCCAGGGTCCACCTCCTCATGCTCCTCTGTGCCGCCCTGGTCTCTGCTTCCTTTCCTGTGGGGGCCGCCATCAGCCACGATCTTGACCCTGGGGTCTTGACCCTGATTCGTTTTTTCGCCGCCAGTCTCCTCTTTGCTCCCCTGATCTGGTTCCGTCACGGTCTTGGTGTTTCCTTTGCAGCCCTGGCCCGTTACTCCATAATCTCCGCTGCCCTGGTGATCTTTTTCTGGTGTATGTTTCTCTCCCTTCGTTACACCACTGCTCTCAATACCAGTGCCATTTTCACCCTGGTGCCCTCCCTGTCCGGTCTCTATGCCATGATTCTGAATCGGGAACGGCTGGGCAGGGCTCGTCTGGTTGCTCTGTTCCTGGGCCTGATTGGGGCCTTGTGGATTATCTTCAGAGGTGATCTCAATTTATTGACAAGCCTGGCATGGAATCGTGGCGATCTGATTTTCTTTGTCGGCTGTCTGTTCATGGGGTTCTATACCCCTCTGGTGCGTTTGCTCCATCGGGGTGAACCCATGCTGGTCATGGCCTTCTGGATCATGGTCACCGGAACTCTGTGGCTATTTCTCCTGGCAGGACCGAAACTTGTGCTTGTCTCCTGGGGTGATGTTTCGATAAATGTCTGGCTCGGAATTGGCTACCTTGCCGTCTTTTCCACCATCGTTACTTTCTTCCTCACTCAATATGGCATCCTCTTTCTCGGACCAACCAGAGTTATGGCCTATTCCTATCTCTATCCAGCCCTGGTCCTTCTTTTGGATCTGCTTTTTGGCGGACCCTTACCCGAGCTAAAGATTCTGCCAGGCATCGTCATCGTTCTTTCTGCTATGGTTGTTGTCCAACAGATGGAAGAAGGAGGCTGCTCGAGCGCGGCTTCGTGGCGAGGCTGAACAAAGACAGGTCTGCCGGAGAAGGACGTGCCTAACGAACTGTTGTGGACGGTAGTTGGGAAAGGTTGTTTTTCTTTTCAATTTTTTTTCCTCAGCACATATACTTAATAAAATAGAAGGTACTGCAGAAACACAAACTGAATACGAGGGAATTTTGGCAGAACTCTGCTGCAAAGAATCTTAGCGCAAACTGTATGCGCCAAGCTGTTGCTCTCTACCGACAAATGTGGCGTGCTGCTTCAAGGTGCAGGGTCCAGGACGCTGTCGCCTGTTTTTCTCCGGGTAATCAGGAGACTGTGCTCCAGAAAGAGAAGAGAGACTAAAGATGAAAAGAATTGGTGAAGGATAGTTTGTAATGGGAAAACATCTTGTACTGGCAGGCGGCGGCCACGCCCATATGGTGACCATGGCCAATATTCATGTGATCCGGGATCTGGACCATCGGGTGACAGTAATTGGCCCTTCCGATTACCATTATTACTCTGGGATGGGCCCGGGAATGCTCGGCAGTGGATATGAACCTGACGATATTCGTTTTGCCACCAGAAAAAAGGTGGAGGAGCAGGGGGGGACTTTTATCCGCGATTCCGTCGTGGGGGTAGATCCTGTTGTCCGTGAACTGCGGCTGGAGTCAGGTAACACAGTAAACTATGATCTGGTCTCCTTTAACACCGGCAGTCATGTGGATATTCCGCTGATCAAGGGGAGCCGGGAGCGGATCTATACCGTCAAGCCCATTGAGCGTCTGTATCAGGCCCGGACCGAGATTGAGGCCCTGGCTCGACAACAAGCGGTAACCGTTGCTGTTGTGGGCGGAGGGCCGGCAGGCGCTGAGACTGCAGGGAATGTAGGCCAGCTCCTGGCCGGAACTTCTTTTTCTTCCCGGGTGATCCTTTTTGCAGGACGTTCCCTGTTGAGCCGGTTTCCCCAGGGAGTTCGCGATAAGAGCCGGAGGATTCTGGAAAAAAGCGGAGTTTCCATTCAAGAGCAGGGGCATCTCATTGCTATCCATGACAACCGCCTGTCTTTTGATTCCGGGCATGAGGTGGAGGCCGATTTTATCATCCTGGCCACCGGGGTCCATCCTTCGCCTTTTTTTAGGGAGGCTGGGCTACAGACCGGCCCTGACGGTGGACTGCTGGTGAACCGCTTTTTGCAGAGTCCTGACTATCCAGAGATCTTTGGAGGTGGGGACTGTATCTACTACAAAGAACAGCCCCTGGATAAGGTGGGCGTCTATGCGGTTCGTGAGAATCCGGTGCTGTTTCACAACCTCAAGGCCTTTCTGCAGGGAGAATCCTTGCAGTCCTTTGATCCTGGCGGGGATTATCTGCTCATCTTCAACCTTGGCAACGAGCAGGGAGTGTTGCGGAAGAAGTGGTTCCAGATGTCGGGGACAATGGCCTTTAGAGTGAAAGACTGGATTGACAGAAAATTTATGAGTGACTTTCAGTAGCTGACAGGGAGTGAAGTTGCTCATTCCCAAAGTTTAATCCCGCCTCTGGCGGTGGAGGAGAAAAAATGATGAAGGTTGATTGGGCGTATTTCCGGAAAGGCTGAACTTCCTGTGCAAAGGCCCAGGAGGCTCTTGGGCAGGCAGGTGTGAATATTGATGAGCTTGTGGATGCACGAAAAAATGTAATAAAGGCCGATGGGGCCTGGGAGCTCTTTCAGGGAGCAGACAGTCTCCATGTGGGAAGGGGAAAGAAGACTGTGCTCTTTACCCCGGATCCTGCGTCTCAAGAAGAAATCCTGAAGGTAAGTCTTGGACGTACCGGGAACCTGCGGGCTCCGACCCTTCGTGTTGGAAAGGTTCTGTATGTTGGCTATAATGATGAGATGTACAAGGAGTTGATGGGATGAATTGGAAAAGTTTGTTTACCCCAGGCGCTAATATAAGCCCGGATGAGGCCAGGGATTTCATGGCTGAGCATCAGCTTGGTGAGTATCAGTTACTGGATGTTCGGCAATTGAATGAGTATGAACAAGGACATATTCCAGGATCTATGCTCATTCCTGTTAGAGAGTTGACTGAGCGTATGGGTGAATTGGACAGGACAAAACCGACCTTTGTCTACTGACACTCCGGAGTGCGCAGCAAGGCTGCTGCCCAGCTACTCCAGGCCGAAGGTTTTACTGATATCTATAATATGAGCGGTGGCATTATTGCTTATGAGGGAGGAAAAGCTGCAGGTAACGAAGAGCAGGGCATGGAATATTTTGTCAGGGAAAACTTCGATGATGTCTTCCAGATGAGTTATGCCATGGAAGAGGGTTTGAAACAGCTCTACCTAGCCCTGGAAGAACTGGTCGAAGATGATGAGGCAAAGGCGCTGCTTGCACGGCTGGCAAAGTTTGAAGAAGGCCATAAGGCCATGCTCAGGGCCAGATTCCCTGAAGGTGCAGGGGACGAGGTGATCAGCACGGAATCCCTGGAAGGTGGTTTTGATAAACAGCAGATCCTGGACCATTTCCGCGACCAGATTACAAGCCTGGAGGATATTATTCAGCTTGGAATGATGCTTGAGACCCAGGCCCTGGATTTATACAGTCGCCTCAGTCGAAAGACGGAAGATGAGGAGAGTAAAGCCTTTTTCCAGTACATGGCCAAAGAGGAAAAGCAGCACTTGAGCTTTCTTAGTGACGAGTATGATGCACTGCTTGCAATGTAGGGGGCAGCTGTAATACGAACAGCAGAATATCGAACAGGGAATGCCGAACCGCAGAAGGAAAAAAATTCGACATTCAACATCTACCGCTGGAGCAGGCTTGCAGCCTGCTCCTAAATGTTTATCGCAAAGTATTTTCTGGCGATGATTTGGTGTTAGAAGAGAAGCTTGTCATAAACAAAAGGTTCAATCTGCAAGATTGAACCAACGCAGAATGTCGAGCCGCAGAATAAAAAAAATTCGACATTCAACATTCC
>DAOVAI010000217.1 GCA_030671085.1 Pseudomonadota bacterium
GAGATAGAGCCATTGATCATCATCACCGACCTTATGGGAGAAGGTGAGGAACGCAGTGCCTTTTACGTCTCTTGGTGTGTCAAAGATGGAAAGGCTTTTGTCGCCGTCATCGGCTACTTCCAGGGTCTTGGTTCGGATGGATCGTTTACTCTCTTTGCCGTGTTTATTTTTCAGGACCATTTCCATATCAGCAGTGTAATCAACAAAACCCTCATCCCTGCGATCAGCCTCCAGGGCAATGGCCAAGCCTTTTTCCTCAGCAGTTTCACTAAATGCACAGGGTGCAATCAAGAGTGATGCACAAAGCAGAAGAGTTGGTAATAAAATTCTCATTTATAGGTCTCCAGTTTCATGAGTAGGGTGGGCAGGAAAAAAAAGTCGAGGAGCAGGGCAAAGACTATGGTTATAGCAGTCATGGCCCCCATATGGGAGTTGATCTGAAACCCGGAAAAAGAGAGGACAGTAAACCCTCCCACCAGGGCCAATGTGGTGATCCAGATGGCAGCCCCCACGGTGTTGAAGGCGTAACGGACCGCATCTTCCGGAATCATTTCATGCTCCCGGCGGCCACGCTGGTACTTGGAGAGAAAGTGGACTGTATCATCAACCACTATACCAAGAGTCATGGCAATCATCACTGATACGGTTAGTCCCACCTGACCAACGAATATTCCCCAGACACCAAATGCCATAAAGGCCGGGCAGAGGTTTGGCAGCAAGCTGAGGATTCCTAATTTAAAGTCCCTCAGTACAACAATCATGATCAGTGAGATGAGGAAAAGGGCAATGATGGATCCCTTCAGCATAGAGCGAATATTTCTCTCTGAGATATAGGAGAAAATGATGGAAAGGCCTGAGCCATAAGTGGTCATGGACGGGGCATTGTCTGCAAGCCATTTTCGCCCCCGTTGTTCCAGATCAAGCAAACCGGCAGTGCCGATATTGGGAGTGGATACGGTCATCCTGATGGCTGATTTATCCACATTGATGCGATTGTTGAGATCCAGGCCAAAGGGCAGGCTCATCTCGTAGAGGAGCAGGTATTGAGCTGCCAGCTCCCTCTGTTCGGGAAGACGATACCAGGACGGGTCATCAGCGTGCATGTTCTGATTGAGTCGTTTCATGATATCGGTGAGGGTGTAGACATGCCGTACTTCCGGCTGAGCGCGAAACCACTGGGCAAAGGCCTCAACTGTTTTCAAATATTCCGGGTTGTTGATCCCACCTTCTTCACCGGATTCAAGGGCCCAGTCTATGATTTCCAGGCCGGCAAGATGTTCGGCTGAAAAATCGGAGGCAATACGAAAATCATAACTGTGATCAAAGTATTTTATAAATTCATCATTGAGCTGAAGTTTTGAAATTCCTGCGGTGGTGAGGAGAAGGAGGATGGACATGGACCAGAAAATAGGGGTACGCCTGGCTATGATAAAATTTCCCAAACGGGAAAAAATGTGACTCTGCCCCTTGTCTCTCTGTTTTACCTGCAAAGGCAGAACAGCAGTCAAGGCAGGCATGAAAAAGACAGAGTAGATAAAGGCGGAGAGTACACCCATTGCCACAATATTTCCCAGATCGCGAAAGGGAGGGGCATCTGAAAAATTCATGGTCAGGAAACCAATGGCTGTGGTGACACTGGTGACCAGGACAGGTTGAAAGTTGACCCGAATGGATTCCTGAATAGCTTTGTGGCGTGTTGCCCCCTGGCGCATCTGATGAAACATGGTAACCAGAATATGGATGGAATCCGCAACGGCCAGAGTCAGGATAATGACCGGTGCATTGGCAGAAGCTGGGGTAAGCAGAATGCCGAACCAGCCGGCAAGACCAAGTCCTGTGACAGTCGAAAGGATAATGACCAGCAGGGTGCATGTGGTGGCCAGGATTGAACGGAGTGAAACAACAAGGAGACCGAGCAGGAGTGCAAACATAAGGGGGATAAGCAATTGCATATCCCTTACCGGTGCCTCCCCAAAGGCACTGTCGATCATCACTCCGCCGGTGAGATAGATATCAAGAAAGGGATATTTCTCCTGCATGGCTTTCTGCAGTTTTACAGCAGCAGCACTGACCACTTCTGTCTGGTAACTGCTGTCTTCCGGTTTTATAATATTGATATTTATGGCGGTAACACTCCCATCTGCAGCAATCAGACTGTTGAGGAGCATGGGTTCTGCAAGAGCAACGTCTTTTATGGCAGATATTTCATCACTGTTGAGTGTGTCTCCATTGTGGATAAGATCTTCAACCATCAGATCATCCTCCACTGCCCGGGTATGTTGATAGTTGGTCAGGGAATCCACGCGGCTGGAAAAAGGGATTTTCCATGATTGCTCAGTAAAAAACTCGAGTGCAGCAAGGGTTTGCTGTTCAAATACATTTCCTGATTTTGGGGCAATGACATAGAGAACATTTTCCACCTTGGTGTAGGTTTCTTCCAGGGACTCAAGGGCCTGCAGTTGGGGATTTTCCTTGGAGAAAAACATCCTGGAGTCATTGGAAAAGCTAAGAAATCGCATACCGCTTGCAGAGAGCAGGGCAACGAGAAACAACCCAATAATAAAAAGCCAACGATATCTGACTACAAGAGTTCCTATCCAGGCCTCTAATTTCTTCATGGGGTTTCCTGGTTTGTGCAGGTGAGACCGGTGAGCAAGAGCTGAACCACGCCCCTGCATGATGATTGGAGCTCTGTCAGGCTATACATTTCCATAAAGATTGGGGTGTGAAACATCACCGTTGCATCACTGCAGGCCTTGCTTGTTTGTTCAAGGTCATAAATAGTGAATTCACCTTGGCTTTTCCCTTCCTGGAGGATGTCTTGGATGAGTCTCCTTTTGATCTCGCAATGGGAGTCAACAAGGTCAAAACGCTCAAGACAGATAAAGTCCACCATCTCTTTCATCTTTACCTGTTCTGTGACGTATTGGTGGGTGAGGAGGAGGGCTTCCTCAAAGAAAAAGAGAAGTTTATCGGAACATGTTGCAAATTTGCGTGCACTGATTTTGCTGAGTTCAGATTCCTGGTCCTTGAACAACTGCAGGGCAAGATCGGCAAGGATCTCATTCTTCCCATCAAAGTGACGATAAATATTGGCTGCGGACATCTCACAGTCCTTTGCAATTTCAGCCATGGTGGTCTTGTTGAAACCATAATGACCAAAGCGTGTGAGAGCAGCCTCCAGGATCCTGATGCGTGTTGTTTTTGACGTCATCATGCCATGCTAAAGTATGAACAGTGAACAAACAATAAAATATTCACTC
>DAOVAI010000131.1 GCA_030671085.1 Pseudomonadota bacterium
CCATGTTCCATCCCGTCTGATGCAGGCAATGGAGCTCACCGAACAGCAGATTGTCCTTTTCAGTGATGAAAAAGGAGGCTTTTATGACACCCCCACATCCGCGGATCTTTTGGCCCGGATGAAGGCGGCCTATGACGGGGCTGAGCCGTCGGGCAATTCCGTGGCTGCCCTCAATCTGCTGCGCCTGGGGAACCTGACCGGGAAGAAGGAGTGGAGCGAACTGGGCCTGAAGACCATTGAGGCCTTTGGCAAAACCCTGGAGGCCTATCCCCCTGCCATGCCCTTGATGCTGACGGCCATGGATTTTCAGCTGGATAAGCCCAGGCAGATAGTCATAGCCGGAGACCCGGACAAAGAAGATACCAGGACCCTGCTCCGGGAGGTGTACTCCCGCTACCTTCCCAACACCATCCTGCTGTTGGCCGATGGCAGGGGAAACCAGGCCTTTCTGGAAAAAAGGCTCCCCTTTGTAAAGACTGTGATGAAAATAGAGGGACGGGCCACGGCCTATGTCTGCGAGGATTTTACCTGCAAGATGCCGGTGAATACGAGGGAGGCCCTGGCCGACCTGCTTGATGGAAGAAGGTGATTCGTGACTGCTTGCCCGGTGAGTGTCTGTCCCGGCTCTTATTTTGGTGCGTATTTGTAAAGTTTCCTCTGCAGCGTCCTTCTGTGGATGCCCAGTTTTTTTGCGGCGCAGCTGATGTTGTCATCACAGTCGGTGAGGACCCGCTGGATATGTTCCCATTCTACCCTGGCCAGTGACGGGGGCAGGATCTCCTTGGTGGGACCTTCCAGTTTCAGGCTGCTGTGGCGGGAAAAGGCCTTGAGGATTTCGTCGATATCAGCGGGCTTGGCCAGGTAGGAAATTGCCCCCAGCCGGATGGCCTCCGTGGCCGTGGCAATAGAGCCGTAGCCGGTAAGCACGACGATCCTCAGTGTAGGAGCAATAGCCAGGGCGTCTTTGATCAGGAGCAGTCCGCTTTTTCCAGGCATCTTCAGGTCAACCACGGCCATGGTTGGCTGTTCTTTCCGGGTTATGGCCATAGCCTCTTCGTAACAGGAGGCGGTACTGGTGGTGTAGCCCCTGCGGACAAAGGCTCGATTCAGGCGCTCCCTGAAAAAATCCTCGTCATCAACCAGTAGAATCTTTTCCATCAACTCACTCCGCTCTGTTCTTGCTGCTTTTTCCTGATCATCTCAAGGGCAAGGGTCAGCGTCACCCGTGTACCTTGCTCTGATTGCAGTTCTATGGTGAGATCGCCGCCGAACTGTTCAGCCATGCTCTTGGCAAGGAAGAGGCCAAGGCCGAGCCCTGAATCCTTGGTGGTGAAGAACGCTTCGGTCACTTGGCTTTCCACCTGTTGGTCAATGCCCGTTCCCGGATCCCGTATTTCAACCCCCAGATGTTCAGATGTTGTGAACCAGCGCATGCTCACTTCCTCTGGGGGGGAGGAGGCCTCAAGTCCGTTTTTGACCAGTCCCTTGACTGTCCGGCACAGTGAACGAAACGGCATGGTGATCTGCAATTCCTCCGGCTCTATGCTTACCCGGAGCCGCCTGCAATCCTCCTCCCCGATCTCTTCAAGGATCTGGCTCATTGCCTGCTGGATCGAAAATTCTCTTATCTCTTCGCCTAGATGCTCACCCGCCCCTGCCGCCATCTGGTAGAGGATCTCCTTGCAGTCCGCCACCTGCCTTCTGATCAAACGGGCATCGTCGAGAAGTTCCGTGTTCTCTCCATGCTCCTCCAGGGCGTGGATCATCTCGCAGGAGACCACGGCAACCGTGCTGAGGGGGGTGGCGAGTTCGTGGGCCGCCCCTGCCGCAAAGGTGGCCAGGGAGGCCAGTCGTTCGTTGCGTTCCCGTTCTTTTTCCAGGGACTGAACCTTGAGCCGATGTTCGGTGAGGGCCTTCTGGGTTTTGGAGACAAAAAAGACGATAAACAGCGAAGTGACGAGAAAGGCTCCTCCCATCCCCTTCAGGTGGAGTTGGAAGGAACCGGTGAGACTGTTGATCAGCTGCGGTTCGATGGCATCCTGCAGGATCTGCGGTTCGGAAAGGGCGGAGATGAAGGACGGCGGAAAGTAGAAGAGCAGGCCGTAACAGACCACAGTGGTGGCGGTGATGAGCCAGGAGCACTTCTCCTTGAGAATGATGGCCCCGGTGACAATATGAATCAGGTAGAGAAAGACAAAGGGGTTCATGGCCGCACCGGTGACATGGAGGAGCCCGGTGAGGAATATGGTATCCATCAGGAGAATGACCAGAATCATCTGGTTAGAGACCGGGGCGTTGCGTCGGTGTCGAAGATGGAGGTAGAGGTTGCTGGCCCCCTCAAAGAGGATAATGGCGGAGACCGGCAGGAGAGGGATATCGATATCCATCACCAGCCATACCGAGCCAATGAGGACAATCTGGCAGAGCACCTCGCCCCAGCGCAGGGCCAGCAGCCAGGGAAGGGTCACATCGACCTGTTCCTTCTGGGCGCGAAGGATGAAGGATCTGATCTGGGGCAAGAGCATGGGTCACCGGAAGTAGCCCTTGACAGGGGCATGGGGCCTGCAGGCCAGGAAAAACCGGGCAGAGCTGACACCCACCTTTGCAGGCGACAGTAGCAGTCCGCGTGTATCGTTACTGAGTCATGGTAAGGTACAGTTTAGACTGTATTGTTAAGAAAGTAAAAGAAAATCTGTATCTTATCTTCTGTTTCCGGGAGGGTATAAACATTTTTCAGGGGATGCGACAATCTGCCACATTGTGGTGCTTTTCGCTTTCGGTTACCTTTCAACTGTCAACAAGGTCTTCTTTGAGCCGGTTGAGCCCAATGAGTTGGTCTTGGCCAATAATCGTACAATTCACATGTGGAGGAAAGACATTATGGAGAAACCAGACAAAGACTGTCATAGCCTATCCCGCCGTCAGATGATGATCGGCACCGCAGGGGTCCTTGCCGCAGGTACTGCCCTTACTCAGTTGGGGGGGATGTTGAAGTCTGCTCAGGCCAAAGGCGGGAAAAACGAAAAGTGGCCATGGCCCTATGAGAAACTCGATCCGGTCAAGACTGCTGAGATCTGTTACGAGGAGTGGTACAGAGTATTCTGCGGTTGTGCGGTAATCAATTCCGTCTTCAGCCAGCTGCAGGAAAAAGTCGGAGAGCCCTATGCCTCTTTCCCGACCGATGCCTTTGTCTTCCTGGAAGGCGGCATGGTTGGCTGGGGCACGGTCTGTGGTTCGCCGGCCGGTGCCAATATAACCGCCAATCTGATCGTCGGTCCCCGTATTGCCGGCTCTCCGGTGGGACATCAAATCGCCAATGATATCATGCAGTGGTATTCCGAGGCGGATATGCCTGTCTTTAAACCGGCCAAACCACGAATCGCTATCGACAAGATTATCACCACCAGCAGTGACTCTCCGCTCTGCCATGTGTCCGTCGGTAAGTGGATGGAGGCCTCAGGCCATCCCCTGAAGAGCGCTGAAAGAAAGGACCGTTGTGCCAGGGTTGCGGCGAGCACCGCCTACCGTCTGGTAGAGCTGCTCAATGACTGGAAGGACGGCAAGTATGATACGACCGCAGATTTCTCAGCGGTCAAAGAGCATGGTATTACCGGTCAGTACAACTGTGGCGAATGTCACACTGATGTGCCCAGCCCTCCCCAGCCGTCGCAGAAATCTTGAGGCGGTTCCTCATAACCAGGCTCTTTTAGGGCCTTTCGGTCCTGTTGAATCATTGTCGGTCCCCCGGCAGATTCAGGTCAAGCGGGACAGAAAGAGTAAGAGTCTACTCCTGAAGGGTTGATTCCAGATGCGAAAGCATCCGGAATCAACCCTTTTTTTTATACTGATGGTCAGGGAGACTCGGGGCCAAGGCCCGTGAAGGGTGTCAGAGAAAAACCGATATGGGGGGAGCGAACGGAAACAGCTTGAAAAACTCTGAGAGGAAACGTATTGTCAAGAACATATGGGAATGGGAAGGTTGGCAGGGGGAGGAATTTGAATGACGGATCTTGAATCGTCCTGATGGAAGAGATTGGCGTATACTTCAGAACCATACTTTTGCGCTATGGATTGCTGAAACCAGGCACGCAGGACGGCAAGACGTTTTTGGGCGACCTTTCCCACAGACAGGGTCATTTTGAGGACCAGGACACAGGAAGTTGGAAAGATGAAAGCAACAGAGAATGATCCGGTAGTTGGTGAGCGGAGCCGTAAAGGACTGCTCGCCGTTCATGTGGGCCTTGGTGCAAATAGTCTGCTGGCCGTGGTAAAGGCTACTGTCGGCATTGTCGGGCAAAGCCCGGCCCTGCTGGCCGATGGCATTAATTCCACCTCGGATGTGGCCTATGGGGTGGTGATGGCCATCTTCATGAAGCTCTCGGGCAAGCCTGCAGATCATGAACACCCTTACGGCCATGATCAGATGGAGTCTATTGCTGCAGTGGTGGTCGGTGCCTTTGTCATCAGTACCGCCATTGCCATCTTCTGGAACTCGGTCAATGGCGTCTATGAGATTCTTGCAGGGGAGACCACTTTTGCCGGGGCCTCCAGGATTGCCCTCTGGGTCTCCCTGGGCGCGGCAGGTTCCAAGGTGTGGCTGAGCCTGTGGACCGGCCGTATTGGGAAAGAGACTCGAAACTCTGCGGTTGTGGCCCTGGCCCATGACCACCGCAACGACATCTTCTCGGCCCTGGCTGCCGCGTTCGGCATCTTCTTCGGGCGCATGGGCTTTCCCTGGGTGGATCCTCTGGCTGGAGCAGTGGTCTCGCTGATCATCCTCTATACCGGGGTGGATATCCTGCGCGCTTCCACTGCCGATCTCATGGATACTGTACCTGGAAAACAGCTGGGCAGGGAGATTCGCGGGTTGCTGGCATCAGTGGACGGCGTGAAGACGGTGGAAGAGGTGCATGCCCATCGTTTTGGCCCCTATCTGGTGGTCAATATCACCATTGGTGTGGATGGCGCGCTCACCGTAGCCCAAGGTAACAGGATCGCCACTGGGGCCGAGGAAGTTTTGCTGGAAGAGATTGATTTCATGCGCCGGGTCTATGTCCATTACCATCCGGCGATAGTAAAAGATGAACATCCAACATCGAACATTGAACATTGAACAGCGACTGAAAAGAATAGGGGGGAGATCCTCAAGATGGAGATATGACTGGAATTAGCGAATTAGGCAGACTCCTCAAGGAGATGTCTCCCAGGCTGCATGATGGAGAGTATTGTTTTGTGAGTGTGGCCGGAGCGGATTATGGGGAGTGTTCCTTCCTCAAACCCATTGCCTCCATGCAGGAAAAAGAGGGCTTGACTCTTGTGATTCCACGTTCCGCGGCAATGGAGCACGGCTACTCCTGTGAGACAGCCTTTCGTCTCATCAGCCTTGAGGTCCATTCTTCACTCAATGGGGTTGGCCTGACCGCTGCAGTTTCCCGAAAACTTGCTGAGAAGGGGATCAGTGCAAATGTGATTGCCGGCTTTTATCACGATCATATCCTGGTCCCGGCAGTGCATGGAGAACAGGCCCTGCAGCTCTTGCAGGGAATGGGAAAAGAGTTTTTACTTAGCCATCGGTAATTTTGACTTTTTACGAGATTATCAAGAGTAACACCCTATACCTTTTTGAAACGGCTGGCAGGAGCCGAACAGATGGGGCAGTTGTCCGGCGCATCGCCTTCCATGATAAAGCCGCAGAAGGTGCAGACATGATACGCAGTGTCCAGTCCACGGTTTTTGTCCAGTTTCTTTTTCAGGATGAGATGTTTGCGCCCGACCTGGGCTGACTGGGAAAAGGCTGAGTACATGGCCCGTTCCCCGGATTTCTCCGCTGTTTCTGCTGCCTGTTCAACCCTGCTGATAAGCTCGGGGATCTCTTCTGCAAAGGCGAGCTGGCAGTTCTCCTCATTTTTTCCAGTCTGCCCCCGCAGCTGAAAGAGGAGACGGAGTGCCTGGGCCTCTTCTGAGACTGCAATTGCCCGGAAAAGTCTGGCCAGCTGGAGTTCACCATCCTGTTCTGCCCGCAACCCATACAATTTTTTACGGGTTGCACCACGGGAAACTTCGAGAAAGGCCTCTTCTATATGCTGACGGGTTGCGGCATCCATTGTTGATGAATTCGTAAAAAGTTAAAATCAGTCTGAAGTGATAGGAATGGGGTGAAACCTAACACATAAAACTCAGCCTCGCATTTTTTTCCATTTCAAACCCCAGAAATCCTGACTCAGCCCTACACCAAAGAAAATAAGCAGTCCGGCAAGATATTGAAACGGGGTAAAAGACTCTCGAAAAATCAGCCATCCCAGCAACATGGTGAAGAGGGGGATGAGGTTGACATAGATTGCAGCCTTGCCTGCTGCCATGGCGGAGAGGGCAAAATTGTAGCAGCCGTAGGCCAGCAGGGTGACGGCCAACCCCAGATAAATGATGGCGGCCATGGGCTGCAGGAGCAGAGACTCGGGCAGGGGGACCTGGGGCATGGCCAGAAAGGGGCCGAAAAAGATTGCTCCCACCCAGGCCTGTACTGCGGTGAGGAAGAGGGCAGGGTAGCGGGAGGTCAAGCGTTTGACCGAGATTGTGTAGACGGTGGCGCAGATCATGGCCAGGAATTCGTAAAAATTTCCCAAGAGTGGGGCAGGGGAATGTTCTGTGGCCGTTCCTCCCAGGCTGAGTCCGATACCGCCTGCCATGGCCAGGAAGAGCCCGAGCAGGTTTTTTCGGGAAAAATTCTCGGCGAGAAAGAGGGCCGAGGCCACGGTAACCAGCAGGGGAAGCATGGTGGTGATTACCGAGGCCTGCGAGGCCGTGGTGTTTTTCAGGGCAAGGGCCTCGAAAATGAAGTATAAACAGGGTTCACTGAGCGCCATGAGTGCAAGCAGTTTCCAGTCATGCCTGCGGATACGGATGTTTCGAAAGCGGGGCAGGAGGAAGAGAAAGGCAATGGATGCCACTGCCATCCTGCCGAATATCACCACCATGGGATGGTAATCGACAAAGGCTATCTTCAGGGCAATGAAGGAACTCGCCCAGAGAAACATGGCCAGCACCAGG
>DAOVAI010000239.1 GCA_030671085.1 Pseudomonadota bacterium
GATCCGGCAATCTTGAAAGCCATCTCTGAAGAGTCCACGGTATGATAGGAACCGTCAACCAGGGTAATCTTGATATCGACCATCGGATACCCTGCCAAAACACCTTTTTCCATGACCTCAACAATACCCTTTTCCACAGCAGGACGATACTGCTGGGGAATGACACCACCAACAATCTTGTCCTCAAACTCAAAGCCATCGCCATGGGGAAGCGCACTGATTTCAATGGTGCAGTCACCAAACTGTCCTCGTCCACCACTCTGTTTTTTGTGTTTTCCCTGCACACGGGCACTCCCCCTGATGGTTTCCTTGTAAGGTACCTTGGGAAGCGACAGATTCATTTCAGCACCGAACTTTCGTTTAATGCGGGAACCGACAACCTCAAGATGTACCTGGCCAACGCCGGAGAGAAGAATTTCTCCGGTCTGCTGCTCTCTGGTGAGTCGAAGGGTAAGATCCTCATCAAGCATCCTGGTAAGGGAGGAAAACAATTTTTCTTCATCACCCTTACTCCCGGTCACCGCATAGGAAATCACCGGTTCCATTATCTGCAGGTCCTCATAAACAATGGGTGCAGACGCATCACAGAGGGTATCACCGGTAGTTGTTTCCTTGAGCTTGGCAACGGCCACAATCATTCCAGGACCAGCACTGTCAACAGGCCGCTGCTCCTTTCCCTCAGGGATGAAGAGTTGCCCAAAACGCTCATCCGTCTCTTTACTGGCATTATAAAAGGAATCGCCGGACAGGGTTCCTGAGTAAATGCGAAAAATGGTCAGGCGCCCTGCATAGGGATCTGCCATGGTCTTAAATACCTGTGCTGAAAATTTTTCATCACCAGAGACCATTCGTTCCACCGGCTCTCCTGCCGGATCCATTCCCATCATCGCAGGTCGTTCTGCAGGAGATGGAAGAATATCGTTGATCGCATCTAAAAGGGAGGCTGTGCCAAAATTATTCGTCGCTGCTCCTATACAGACCGGAACGATGGCACCATCTGCAACTCCTTTTTTCAGACCGGTTTTCAAATCTTCAAGGGAAAGCACTCCGTCTTCGAGGAATTTTTCAATAAGATCATCGTCGGTCTCAGCCACATTTTCCATCAGGCTTTCCCGATAGCTGTCGACTGCGCCGGCCATCTCTTCAGGGACATCGGTTTCAGTAAGAGAGCCACTTCCTTTTTCATCAAAGAGATAGGCCTTGCCACTCATGATGTCGACTAATCCGCGAAAATTTTCCTCTTCCCCAATGGGGATATGGAGCACTACAGGAGTAAGGGGGAGGGATTCAACAATCTGGCCCATAGTTCGTTCAAAATCGGCACGCTCACGGTCCAGCTTGTTGATCATGATCAGGGAGGGTAGGGATCTGTTTGCGATAAAATCGGCAAATTTGATCGTCTGTCCCTTTACCCCGAGAACTGCGCCGACAATAAAGACTGCGGCATCAACAACCTGGGTGGCGATAAAGGTTTCGTTGATAAAATTATCGTCACCAGGGGTGTCCATGAGAAAGACATCATGTTTTTTCCATGTGTAATTATGAAAAGAAGAATTAATGGAAATATTTCTCTGAATCTCTTCCTCTTCAAAATCCAGTGCTGAACTTCCCTCATCTACCTTGCCCAAGCGTTTAATCTTACCGGCTGTATACAACATGGCTTCTGCCAAAGAGGTCTTTCCACAACTTCCGTGTCCAATGATCGCTATGTTTCTCAGCTTATTGATGTCCTGCATGCATTCCTCCTTGAAGAAAACGGTTGTGCCATATTTTTGCCGATACGAACTGCGGATCCATTCTCAACAGAGCAAGTGTTGCGGGAAAACCGTCGGTCATTGTCGAGGAAGAAACCATTCATTCATATATTCAATATTCTCCACGAAAGTCAAGCGTGTTCGATTATTTCAGACACATTCCAGGGAAATAGTCGGGTCGAGAAAAAGAACAGGACTTTCTCTGGCAAAGACAACAAAAAACCTGTATGATCATAAGGTTAAACAGGGTATCTTTTTCTCGTCTTTTTCGCAGGTCATACGTGAAGAAAAGCGCTAAACAGAGTGGAAAAATCGCTAAATCGGCAGGTACCGTCTCCATTGCCGTCATGTGCAGCCGAGTTCTCGGTCTGATCAGGGAACAGATCTTTGCCGGAATGTTCGGCGCCGGATACGCTTATGATGCCTTTGTCGTAGCCTTTCGCATTCCCAATCTCCTGCGCGATCTTTTTGCAGAAGGCGCCCTGTCTGCTGCCTTTATCACCGTATTTACCGACTACGACACCAACAGGTCCAAAGAGGAGACCTGGAGACTGGCATCCAATGTCCTTGTGTTTTTCGGTATTCTCCTTTCGATACTCACCCTCATGGGTATCTTTTTCGCCGATTCTCTTGTCAATCTCTTGGCCTCCAGTTTCGCTGAGATTGCGGGAAAGAGAGAACTCACCACCCTGTTGACCAGGATAATGCTCCCCTTCCTGATCTTTATTTCCCTGGCAGCAGTGGTCATGGGAATTCTCAACTCCAGGGGGAAATTTTTCGTACCGGCCATGGCCTCTGCCTTTTTCAACCTTGGCTCCATTGTCGGAGGAGTCAGCCTTGCCCTGCTCCTTCCCCGCTTCGGTCAGCCTGCAATTATGGGAATGGCCATCGGCACGTTGCTTGGCGGCATACTGCAGCTAAGCATTCAGTTTCCTGCCCTTACTCAAACCGGTTTCAAATTTACACCTCGCCTGCGCCTGAAGGATCCGGGTTTGAAACGCATTGTGACCCTCATGATTCCGGCAGTGATCGGACTCTCTCCAACCCAGATCAATATCTTTATTAATACCAACTTCGCCTCATCCTGTGCAGAGGGTTCCGTCTCCTGGCTGAACTACGCCTTCCGTCTAGTCCA
>DAOVAI010000056.1 GCA_030671085.1 Pseudomonadota bacterium
TTCATGCCCTTTGTATACACTGCCACCCAGAGATTGCAGGTTGCGGGTGGTGGCAGTGTCGTTCAGATCAGAACCGGAAACAGCGTAGCCCAGGTTGAGCAGGAGTTCGGCAATACCGCTCATCCCAATGCCGCCGATACCGACAAAGTGAACTTTTTGAGTCTTGTTATACATAATTATACTTTTTACGAAACTATCAGTAGTCAGAATTGAGTATTTTGAAGTCAGGCCAGCAACTTCAGACACTCATCAACAATATGTTCAGCAGCGTCGGGAAAACCACTTTGACCCATGGCCGCCCCCATTTCCTGTAATCCCTGTCTATCACCAAACAAACGAACAAGATTTTCAGCCAAGATCTCTGCAGTCAGCTCTTTTTCCACAAACATCATTGCCCCGCCCCCCTGCACATAAAACTCCGCATTTTTTTCCTGGTGATTATCCGCTGCATAAGGATAGGGAATCAGGATCGCAGGTTTCCCCAGGACCGCCAGTTCGGCAAGGGTGGTAGCCCCGGCACGTGAGACCAGAAGATCCGCCTCCTCATACACCTCAGCCATATCTTGAAAAAAGGGAGAAACCTTGGCCTCTATGTTGTGTCCGCGATACGCGGCGGTCACCATCTCCGCATCGTCTGGACCAGTCTGATGGATGACCTTAACTCCAAGCAGACCAGGCAGTCCCAGGCCAAAGGCCTCGGTCACCAGCTCATTGACCCGGTGGGCCCCAAGACTTCCTCCCAGGACCAGCAGGGTAAGCGGGCCCTCTTTCTTTTTTGTTTCATTTCCGGCCAGGGCCAAGATGGCTTTACGCACAGGATTACCTGTGAGTATGGTCTTCTCTTCCGGAAACCAGTTTTCGCTGCCCGGCAGAGAAAGGCATATTTTCGAAACCAGTGCTCCCAGCTTCCTGTTGGCCAGTCCAGGAACCGAATTCTGTTCATGGATGATAGTCGGCTTGCCAAGGAGTTTTGCTGCTGCCACCACCGGACCGGTGACGTAACCGCCAACCCCGACTACCAGGTGTGGTCGAAAACGCAAGATATGGTACATGGCTTCCAGGCACGAAAGGGGAAGGAGGGCCATCCCCTGAATAAGGGCCATAAGATTCTTCCCTTTCAATCCCTTGCAATGAATGGAGCATGTAGCATACCCATAGTGTTCAAGGCTGGCTCGATCCATCTTTCTCTTTGTCCCCACAAAGAGGACCTCACTCCCCGGCAGGCGATGACAGAGGGCCTCGGCTGTGGCAATGGCTGGAAATAGATGGCCTCCGGTGCCGCCACCGGTGAGCATGAGTCGTACAGGAGGAGACATCAGGCCGCCTTCTCCTTTATCTTCTCTTTGAGCGCGAGCACCGCGCCACAGAAAACTTCTCCGCGATGTCCATAATTATCAAACATATCAAAGCTTGCACAGGCCGGTGAGAGAAGGACAACATCTCCAGGTTTTGCCGTCTCTGCTGCCAGGAGCACGGCTGCCTCCATGGAATCGGACCGGTTGCAGGGAACAACAGTGCCAAGACTATTTCCAATGGCCTCAGCCGCCTCACCAATGAGGATGAGTTCTTTGACCTTTTCCCTGACCGCTTCTCCAAGTACACTGTAATCTTCCCCCTTGTCCCTTCCTCCGGCAATGAGAATGACATTTCCGGAAAAAGAGGCCAGAGCACTGAGCACTGCCCCGGTATTAGTGGCCTTGGAATCGTCGTAATAGTCAACCCCTCCCCTGGTGGCAACCAGCTGTAAGCGATGAGCAGCCGGGGTGAAACGGTTTAGCGTTCCCTGTATCTCTTTCTGTCTGCAGCCAAGCAGCGTGGCCGCAAGGATTGCCGCTCCACTGTTGAGAAGACCGGTATGAGAAGCAAGCTCTGTGCCGGCAAGACTGTATATCTCTTTCCTGCCCTGCAAATTGATACTGATCGTATCTCCCTCGCCTCTGGCCTCGCAACCTTCCCGGATACCGAAAGAGAAGATTTCCTGCTCGGAGAGCAAGGGTATGATCTGCTTGCACATGGGGTCATCACTGCAAAGGATTGCCTTGTCCTTTTCTCTTTGGTGGGCAAAGAGTTTCATCTTAGCCATGGCATACTCAACCATACTGCCATGGCGATCCAGATGGTCTGGGGTAATATTCAGCAGGATCCCCATATCCGGACGGAAATTCCCGGCCGATTCCAGCTGAAAACTGGAGAGTTCCAGGACCAGGACATCAGCCCGTTCTCCCGCACAAAGATAATCAAGGAGAGGTGTTCCAATGTTCCCGCCGACAAAAACCTTTTTTCCCGATGCTTCCAACAGCTCACCGATCAGGGCGGTGACCGTTGTTTTGCCATTGGTCCCGGTAATTGCCACCACCTGCTCTGTGAGCTCCGGTGCAGCAAGGGCCAGTTCTCCAAGGAGTGGAACATTGAGCTCCCCCATCTCCATGAGCAAGGGCAGGTCCCTGGGAATACCGGGACTAAGCACTATAAAATCACCCTGGAGAAGAAATTCCCTGCTGTGACCATTGCCCTCAAAGTCCACCTCATTTTCATGCAGATAGTCTTGATCACCCTGGGAAAGATCTTCAAATCGACGACGGTCAGAGACAAAAACCTGAACCCCTTTGGCCAGCAGATAGCGCACTGCGGCACGGCCGGAGACACCCAGTCCCATGACCACTGCCCGCTGGCCGGACTCTATCCTGTGTACAGAATCCATCAGCGCAGTTTCAGGGTTGCAAGGGCAAAGAGGCCAAGGATGACAGAAACTATCCAGAAACGAACCACCACTTTGGGCTCATGCCATCCTTTTTTCTCAAAATGATGATGGAAAGGGGCCATAAGAAAGATCCGCTTTCCATTGCTCAGCTTATAGTATCCCACCTGAAGGATGACGGAGAGGGCCTCCATGACAAAAATCCCACCCACTATGGCCAGCAGGATCTCCTGTTTAATAATGATGGCAACCCCGCCCAAAGCACCACCCAGGGCCAGTGACCCTACATCTCCCATAAAGATCTGGGCCGGATAGGCGTTGAACCAGAGAAAGCCGAGACAGGCCCCGACCATGGCCCCGCAAAAGACAGCAAGCTCTCCTGCTCCCTGGACATAGGGGATCTGGAGATAATCGGCAAGCACCACATGCCCGGCAAGATAGGAGAAAACGAGGTAGACCGAGGCAGAAATGACGGTGGGACCAGCAGCCAGACCGTCCAGGCCGTCGGTCAGATTGACCGCATTGGAAGAGCCCACGATGACCAGGATGGCAAAGACCACATAAAACCAGGAGAGATCCGGCTGAATGTTTTTCAAAAAGGGAACACTGAGCTGCCCGTCATATTCAGGATGGAGGAGGATAAAAAGTCCCACCACCGAGGCTCCGAAGATCTGCATCAGGAGCTTGCCCCTGGCACTGAGGCCGTCACTGGATTTCTTCTTGATCTTCCGGTAGTCGTCAATACTGCCGATGAGCCCGAAAAAAAGGCTCACAAAAAGCAGGAGCCAGACCAGGGGATTATCGAGCCTGGCCCAGAGCAGGGTGGAGGCGGTAATAGCAAAGAGGATCAGAACACCACCCATGGTGGGTACCCCTTGTTTGGCCAAATGGGTCTCTGGACCGTCCTCGCGTACCACCTGTCCCACCTGATACTGTTTCAACTTCCTGATAAACCAGGGCCCGAGGAGCAGCATAATGAGAAAACCAGTCACCGCGCCACCGATAGAACGAACAGTGATATAGCGGAAGACGTTAAAGGCGCTGATATCAGTATGCAGTGGATAGAGAAGGTGGTAGAACATAAATTATTCAGGCGGTAAGTTGTTCAACAAGAGTTTCCAGCCGCAAGCCGCGCGACCCTTTGACCAGGATATAACTTCCAGAATAGACGCTTCCTGGAGCGAGCAGTTCTTGTATCCAGGAGAGGCACTCTTTTTTATCTGCAAACACCCTGACACGTTCAGGGTCCATGCCCTGTGCCTCTGCACCGGCAGCGACAAGGAAAGCAAACTCTCCAACCAGACCAAGAAAATCGACTCCTGACCTGGCAGCATAGGCTCCAATCTCTCTGTGCAGGACATCACTCTTATCGCCTAGCTCCAACATGTCGCCAAGGACGGCAATATGTTTTCCAGACCCGAGTTGACAGAGCGTATTAATTCCGGCCCGCATGGAAGCGGGGTTGGCATTGTAAGTGTCGTTTATGATACGACTTCCGGCAGGGCCGTCCAGGATATGCATACGGCGATCCGCTGGAACAAAAGCAGAAAGCCCTTTGGCAATCAGGGGAAGTCCAATTCCTGCCGCATGGGCGATGGCTGCAGCTGCAATCCCATTGGCTATATTATGGACGCCCGGCACCTGGAGAACGACCCGGGCCTCATCCTCCCGAATATGGAGGGTAAAAACGATCTCCTCCCTGTCGGTCGTTTCCTCTGCAGAAGACCAGACATCCAAAGAAAAAGGATGCTGACGTGGGTCCATCCCATAAAGAATTTTCTTCTGCTCACACTCCTGAGCAATAGCCGCCACCCGAGAATCGTCACTATTTACTACCAGGAGTGTGTCCTTCCCGCAACCTCGAAAAAGCTCACCTTTGGCCCTGGCTACACCCTCAATATCTCCCAGTCCCTGAAGATGTGCTCCGTGGATGTTGATAATACAGACGATATCAGGATCGGCAATCTCTGTAAGCCGTGCAATCTCCCCTGGAATATTCATTCCCAGTTCCAAAATTGCTGCCTGATGTCTTACGGCGATGGGAAGAAGGGAGAGAGGCAGGCCGATCAAATTATTAAAATTCCCTTCTGTTTTGAGCACCCTTCCCCGGGCAACATCTGCAGCATCCGGCCACTGCTCTGCAAAGATAGCAGCACACATCTCCTTGACCGTGGTCTTGCCGGAGCTTCCGGTAATAGCAGCCACCACCGGGTGACTGATCTCCTGCATGCAGCGGCGTCTGTAGGCAGCCAGATCCCCGAGTGCCCGTTCCGTGTCTTTTACCAGGATCACCGGTACAGGAAGAGCCTCCTTTGGCTTCTGGTCAAGGACAAGACAACCTGCCCCTGCTGCCACCACATGGTCGACAAAGTCATGCCCGTCGAATCGTTCACCTTTTAAAGCGAGAAAGATACCCCCCTTCCCTATCTTTCGCGAATCAGTATTGGGAGTGGTAAGCAATTCTCCTGTTTCCAGCTTCCCAGACAGATCTCCACCTGTGGCCTGGACAAGGGACTCCAGTCTCCACCTGCTCAAAGCCTCTGCAGCAACAAGCGTATCATCAAAGAATATTTTCCCCTCAGATGTGAGCTGGTACTGCTCGTGGCCCTTGCCTGCGATGAGGACGACATCTCCTTTCCCTGCTGCTGCGATGGCCGCCTCAATGGCCTGAGCACGATCAGGAATCAAAACAAAGCCCTGCTCCCCGTTCCCTCTTGCCTGTAACCAGGAACGCTCCTGCTCGCTGAGCTTTGATTTCCCCATCCCTTGCGCAATTGCGGCAAGAATAACAGAGGATGTTTCACTGCGTGGGTTGTCATCGCTGATGATGGCCACATCACTGTACCTTCCTGCAATTTCACCCATCAGAGGGCGCTTTCCCGCATCCCTGTCTCCACCGCAGCCAAAAACACAAAAAAGAGTCTGATGAGGAAGCGCATTCAATGTTTTCAGGACCTGCTCCAGAGCATCAGGCGTATGGGCGTAATCCACGAAGACTGACGGCAAAAAGCTCCGCTCCTGCGAACAGACCTCCATTCTCTGCAGCCGTCCGGGAGCGCCAACGGTTCCGCAAAGAGCAGTACAAATTACTGAGGGATCCAAGCCCAGTGCCAAAGCGATGCCAAAGGTCGTCTGAATATTGGTCACGTTAAAATCTCCGACCAGAGGAGAAGAAACGTCCCACTCACCAGCCGGCGTCTGCAGACGGATTTTGCTTCCTCCCAGGTCTCCTGTCACCTGTAGAGGAAAAATATCTCCGCTATCACCCCCACAGCAGAGAACAGCAAAATTATGTTCAGTGCAGATCTTTTTCAGCTTGTCACTCCATGGGGATTCCTGTCCCGCTGACTCCCCCATGGTGACTACCGCCCTGCCTCCCTCATGCAAATGCTTGGTAAAAAGAAGGACTTTGGCAGCAAAATAGGCCTCCATGTCTTCATGGTAGTCCAGGTGATCGCGTGAGAGGTTGGTAAAGGCTGCCACATCAAACAAGAGTGTTCCGATACGCTGCTGCTCTAAACCATGGGAGGAAATCTCCATGATCACAGTATCCACTCCAGCATCTGCCATGCGGCGTAATGTTTCCTGGAGGAGCAGAGGTTCAGGGGTAGTAAACGATGAAGGGATCTGCATCACCTCACCCTGTTCTGTTCGATAGCGGTAATTGATGGTCCCAACTACTCCCGGCCGCCTCCCTGCCTGGTGCAGGACCGACTCCAGGAGATAACTGACAGTGGTCTTCCCATTGGTTCCTGTGACTCCCACCATGGTCATTTGGCGTGCTGGATGGTCAAAGAGTGTTTCCGCAATCCGGGCATAAGCACTTCTCGTGTCGTCTACTTCAACGACACAGACTCCGGCCTCAGCAGAGAAATCCCTATCCAGTCTTCCCTTTTCCACAAGGAGTGCTGAACAGTGCTGCTCCACTGCCTGATCAATAAAGCTGTGGCCGTCACAGCGACTTCCGCCAAGGGCGATAAAAAGAGATCCGGCTGTTGCCTTGCGAGAATCTGAAGTTACCTGAGTGATAATACAGTCAGAAGGACTGCCTATGAGAAGATGATGATTGTCAAGAGAAACAAGAAGAGTTGAAAAAACTGCTCCCGCAGAGGAGGACATAGCAGTACCAGCGGCTGTACAGCTCCACTTTCCGCTGATAGTATCGCGCTCTTTAGCCTCGAAATGTTCAGACATTCCAGATTCCTTGCCAGGATGGGTGCAGCAAAAAGCGTTTTCCCTTCTTCTTATTTTTGACAAATTCGTAAAAACTAAAAATTTCAGATAGCTGAACAAAAAGCTTCACACGCCTCGTATATGAAGAGTTTTTCCGACGCCATCATTTTTCTTCACTCTCTTTTTCCAGAGGGTGAACCTGTACTATCTCTTTGGGGGTAGGATCCTTTTTCAGGGTCAGCAGACATTGCTCGCCCTTTTTCAATACCTGGCCTTTCTTTGGGCTCTGATTCACTATGCGGCCGGAGCCCTCGATATGCAACTCTAATTCAGCCCCCTGCAATATCCGCAACCCCTTTCTCAGGCTGAGTCCAGTCAAGTCAGGCATGAGCCGGTTCTGTTCATCCAGCATTCCAGCCAGACTCTTATCGGTTTCTCCTGTGATTGCCCCTGCACTTTGAAAGTTCTCATCTTTCCTCTCTGCCGCCTCTACCAGACCCGCCAGATTCTGACTAACCTGCTGCAGCGCTACCATGGAAGGAAGGATGGTGTCAATGCTTTTGCTCAAATACGCCGGATCCGAGTCGTCCACCAGCAGCGGCCCCGGCTCCTTTTGCCGAGATACCAGGAGCAGGATCAATTCCGGCTTTTCTGCCGGAATAACGACCAGAGACATCCGGTCACGCACATACTGGGATCCAGAAGGAGCCGATATCCGGGAAACCGTCTCCCCGGAAAGAGCGACTGAGCCCAGAATACCAGGGATTCCCTGGGCACGGAGCAAACTCCTCAATTCACGGGACACCAGTGAAGGCAACACATTTCTGCCTCGCAATTGGCCTTGAAAGGCATCAAAAAAATGTTCCTTCTGCCCCGGCCTCTCCAATACCCGATCAAGAAAGTGAGGCTGGATCTTCTTCCCACCGTTCAGGAGATGAGTCATCCCGAGAAGCACTTTCAAAGGTGCTGCTGTCTTGGGAACCGTCCCCAGGTCAAGGGCAGGGCCCCAGTCGATAAACTCCGGAATGGAGCTACTCTGCTTTTTGCCGCTGGAGAGGTCTACATTCAGCTCTGTGCTCAGCTGCAACCGTTCCCAGAGTCGAAGCTGCCTGGCAAAATTAGTTTTTCCAGAAACCAGACTCCATGGGTAGACCTGGGTCCCCTGCTCCCACCCTCCCTGGAGTAGCGAGGCATCTCGAAAAAACCTCCTGATCTCTTCCGGAATGACCAGAGGTGTCAGAAGGATATTCTCCAGCACCTCGTTTTCATACTGCCAGATAGTGTTTGGATTATAGGAAGGAAAGTTGGCCCCGGCAATTACCTCTCCTTCAACTGTTTCAAGAAGAAGGGATCCTATCTGCACCTGCCCCAGATTCTCTCCCAGACCGGCCACATATTTGTCAAGAATGGCCTGGATCTTCATATCCACGGTCAAAACCAGATCATGACTGTAACCGCTGGTCTGCTCCTCTCCCTTGAGATCTATGTTCGGTATATCTTCCTGACGAACATGATCATGACTGAGCAGACGGTTGTAATAATGCTCAATCCCGGCAAGGCCCAGATCATTTTCTGCATACCCGATCAGATGGGCACCTGTTGCCTGCCCCGGATATTTTCTCGCAAACTCCCGGTGCAGGTATATTCCAGAGAGATCCAGCTTATGAATCTCCTCCTCCTCTCCCTGGCCGATATCACGGCGAAGCCAGACAAGATGTGAATCTCTGCCCAGACGCTGCAGGATTTCCGTTTCAGGAATCCCCAAGGCTCCAGAGAGTTGTTTAGCAGCCTCCTGCAGATTTTCCAATTCCCGTGGCCTGGCATAGAGTGAAACCCGTTCAAGGGTCTGGGCGAGCTCTTTGAAATTTCTGTCGTAAATCGTCCCCCGAACATTCTCTACGGGCTGCTCGTCAGCGGAAAAGGTCTCCTGCCAGACCTCGGAAAGGGTGAACAGCTGCTGCCGGTAGACAAACCCAATCCCTGCTGCCCCACCCAATACCATCAGGACGATCAGCAGCACCCACAGCAACCGTCTTCTGTTATATTCCGTTCTGAGGCGGGATCTCCTGACCATCATTTTCCTGTGAGTAAAGAGCCCCCCCTATTACTTCTTTCCCGGCTGCCTAAAGTAGTCTGCAGATGAAGCTCAGAAAACTACTTTAGAATTTACGATATTGTCCGGATGCCGGCAGGTAGAGAGCCAGCCCCTGTCCTGCCACCTTTCCCACCCTTTCCGGAGAAAACAACCTGGCCTTTCTGGCACGAAGCAGGATGTTGTTGTTAAGCAGTTCATTATGAATGACCGTTGTTTGCTCGATCTCCTCATTGACCTGTTCAACCGCCCCTGTAAGCCAAAAGGAACAGACAAAAAGCAGCACAGAGGAACAAAACAGGGCCTTTGTCACCCCATACCAGAGCATTTTCCCACCCGCCAGACTCAAGGGTTGCCGACGACGTACTGAGTAACGATTTCGAAGAGTATTCCTTCGGGGAATCATGGTATGGGCTGAAGGATTGATAATCATAGTGTCACCTCTTGATCTCATTTTTTTTCAGCGACCCGCAAGCGGGCACTTCGTGATCTCGAATTGCTCTCCCGTTCTTCCGGGGAGGGGCCAACCGGCTTCTTTGTCAACACCTTCAAGAGCGGATTATCGCGAAATTTTCTTTTCACCATCCTGTCTTCCAGGGAGTGAAACGATATGACACAAAACCTTGCTCCAGGTGTCAGGAGCGGTACAGCTTTTGTGAGAATTTCCGCCAAATTCTCAAGCTCGGTATTTACGGCAATACGCAGGGCCTGGAAGACCAGTGTTGCCACATGAATCTTTTTGGGATGGAATCGCCTGGGCACTGCTCTGGCAACGAGAGCGGCCAGCTGCTTTGACGAAGAGAGAGGCTCCTGAACCCGCTCCCGGACAATGAAAGAAGCGATTCTACGCGCCTGCTTCTCCTCTCCGTAATAATAAAAGATGTCTGCCAGTTCGCTTTCCGAGCAACTGGCCAGGATGGATGCTGCGGTGACCTCCCGCCTGGTATCCATCCTCATATCCAGGGGTTCGTCCCTCTGGAAACTGAATCCTCGTTCCCCGATGTCAAGCTGCAGGGAGGAGAGGCCGATGTCGATGAGAATCCCGTTGACCTGATCAATGTCGAGCTCGGCCAGGCCTTCAGCAATTTCAGAAAAATTTCTTCTGACAATGGTCAGCCGATTGCCAAAGGGCTGAAGTCGCTCCCTGCTCTTGGCAATGGCCGCTTCGTCCCAGTCAAAGGCTATCACCCGTCCTTCCGGTGCACTTTTCTGGAGGATGGCCTCGGTGTGTCCTCCCAGTCCCAGGGTCCCATCCACATAGATGCCGCCACTCTCGGGGGCCAGGAACTCCAGGACTTCATTCAGCAATACAGAGCGATGAATCTTTGCGGCCTCGCCCTGTTCACTCATCAGATGATTCCCAGATCAGACAGGCCCTCACCAAAACTGTCAAAATTATCGCGGGTGCCATTGATCTCGACTAGCCAGGCTTCGTTATCCCATATCTCTACCCAATCCCGCATACCGGTGAGGATGACATCTTTAGCAATTCGAGTTTCTGAACGCGAAGCAGCGGAGAGGAGGATACGGCCCTGCTTGTCAAGATTGCATTCCGTCACCCCGGAAAGGACCAGGCGGATCAAACGGGTCATTGGCCTGCCCTGATCCATAAGCTTATTTTCAATAATCTCCCATTCAGAGGCGGGATAAGCGCGGAGGTGGTTGCCCCAGGTCGTGACCATCAGGGTCTCGGAACCATACTGAGCCAGGACCTCACGAAAACGACTGGGAAAATTCAGCCGTCCCTTGGAGTCCAGGCTGTGCTCGGACTTACCGCGAAATCTACTTTTTATGGTTTTGTCGTCGCCCATCCACCGCCACCCTTTTCCACTTTACACCACTTTACACCACTACTATCACTTTTATCTCAAGAGGGATTCTCTTGTCAAGGCATTTCCCTTGCGATTATAGAATGTTAAAGACAAAGCACAATTCAGCACAACAGCACACCATATAGGGTCACCAACCCAGGAAAACCACAACAAGAAGTGTTCAGCACCCCATAAGCAGTTGAAACCCACAGTGCGCACAGTCAGCCATAAACAGACCGAACATACTGAAAACATGAGAAGGTTAACAAAATACGGAAAAAATTAATTTTGGAAAAAATTCTTATGGTGGAGTAAAGTGGGGAAGAAAAGCAGAACCGACAGCACAACAATCAATACCAGGAGGGAGTTTTCCATCACAGGCATGGCCTTGTCGTAAACTGCCAAAATCTTTGTCGCACAGAGCCAAGCACTCTTTTTTGCGAAACAGTATCTTTCCAGTTGAAACCTGCAAAGACAAAAAAGGAGTGTGCCGTGGAACTTACATCCGTTGACAACAGAGTCATCATTCCCAATGAAAGGCAAGCTGACACGTTATCACTGAGCCGTGTTAGTGAAGTGCTGGAAAAGATACTGGCGGGACAGAATGAAGATATCCTTGTCGAGGCCCGATCACAGGATTTTTTTTATGACCCTGGAACCGGTATCGATACAAATCATTTACTCAAAGCTGCGATTGGCTGTGAGAAGATTATTGTAAAAGAAGACACAATTGAAATCACCTTGTCCGGAACAGTGGAAAATAAACAAGGACAAAAGGACACATGCACCCTGTACTTCTCTATGTGGTGGGACAATACGACAGTTTCCGCATTGAAGAATGGATACAGAAAGGCTCTCTGCACAAAATCCATGCAGATACACTTAAAAAACAGATCAAAGCAGCTCTCTGACTCTATTTTCGAACTGGGGCTGTACCGGGAAGATCTCTCCGGCCAGCGACATTACCTGGGCCAGGGAAGAGGGTATCTGGTTTTCGGCCGCAAGGCATGAGAGGCAACTGAACGATAAAGGACTCCCTTAACCGAAGAGAGAGAGGAGCAAGAAAAATGTCCAGCTACAGATTAGATGTATTGAATGAACAGATGATTGGATTGGAGCGTTTCCCTTGACGATACAGAGTCAATTGACTGGGGGAGATCCGTGCTGATTCTGAAGATGTGCCTCTGGAAGAAGAACCGGATTGGTAAGAGAGAGGGGTCGCTGCAGTAAGGATCAGGCCTCGACCTCACTCTACGCAACTCAGGAAAGGCCCAAAAGCTCCCGCAGATTGGACTCGCCGGAAAAGCTATGTTCTTTGTCAGGAAAGGAACCGCTTCGTACCTCGCGGCTGTAATCGGCTACTGCCTCCTTAATAGTCGGAGCCAGTTTGCAGTAGGATTTGACAAAGCTTGGAATAAACTTTTCAAACATTCCCAGTAGATCGTGGGTGACCAGGACCTGACCGTCGCAGTGAACTCCGGCCCCGATACCAATGGTAGGCACTCCAATCTCTTCGGAGATGATCCGTCCCAGCTCATCAGGGATGCATTCCAGGACAATAGCAAACACCCCGGCCTTTTCCAATGCCCGGGCCTCAGCTACCATCCTCTTTGCCGATTCAAGATCCCTCCCCTGTACCTTGTAACCCCCAAGCTGGATGGCAGTCTGCGGTGTCAGGCCGATATGACCTATGACCGAGATCCCACCACGGACCAGAGCCGTGACCGTGTCACAGACCTCCAGGCCTCCTTCCAGTTTCACTGCATCACAGCCCGCCTCTTTGAGGAAACGGCCACCATTGATAATGGCATCACGCGTCCCGGTCTGATAGGAACCAAAGGGCATGTCACCCACGACAAAGGCCCCGGGTGCCCCACGGCGCACTGCCGAGGCATGGTGGATCATCTCATCCATGGTCACTGGAACAGTGGAATCATAGCCGAGCACCACCATCCCCAAAGAATCACCCACCAGGAGCATATCCACTTCAGCAGCTGCCAGGAGAGCTGCCATGGCCGCATCATAGGCCGTGAGCACAGTAATCTTCTCACCCGCTTTTTTCATGGTCAGGAAATCAGGTACTGTTTTGCGTTTCTGCATGGCTCAGTCTCCTCCATCAAACAAAGTGGCTTGTCGTGTTCCCCCTCTGGGCAGAGAACGGCCAAAATGCTCATAGGCATTCATGGTGGCCATACGCCCGCGTGGGGTTCTGGTCAGAAATCCGGACTGGATCAGAAAGGGCTCGTACACGTCTTCCAGGGTGTTTTTTTCTTCACAGACCACTGTGGCCAGGGTTTCAAGACCGATGGGACCTCCCTGAAATTTATCGATAATGGCCAGCATGATCCGCCGATCCATATCATCAAGACCAAAGCGGTCTACATTAAGCAGGTTGAGTGCCTCATCCGCCACCTCTGCGGTCACAGACTGATGCTTGCCAACCTCGGCAAAATCCCGCACCCGGCGAAGCAGACGGTTGGCGATACGAGGTGTTCCACGCGACCTGCGCCCGAGTTCCAGGGCACCCTCCGCGTCCACAGCCATCCCGAGAATAGCGGCTGAACGCTGGACAATGCGCACCAGCTCCTCGGGTTCATAGAGTTCGAGGCGGAGAATAATTCCAAACCGATCACGCAGGGGCGGGGTCAACAGTCCGGTACGGGTGGTGGCTCCCACCAGGGTAAAGCGAGGCAGGTCCATCTTCACTGACCTGGCACCTGGTCCCTGACCGATGATCAGGTCAAGCTGAAAGTCCTCCATGGCCGGATAGAGAATTTCCTCAACCGCATGGTTGAGGCGGTGAATTTCATCGATAAAAAGGACATCTCCTTCCTGGAGACTGGTGAGGATGGCAGCAAGGTCTCCCTGGCGCTCGATCACCGGTCCGGAGGTCACTTTGATTCCAGCCTCCATCTCGTTGGCAATGATATAGGAGAGCGTGGTCTTTCCCAGGCCAGGATAGCCGTGAAAGAGGACATGATCCAGGGCCTCGCCCCTTGCCTTGGCGGCCCGGATAAAGACATCAAGGCTTTTGCATAGATGCTCCTGGCCCACGTATTCTTCAAGACGTTTGGGACGCAGAGCATTGCCCGACGAATCCATATCCCGGCTAGTAGGCTCAGGGGCAACCAGACGCTCGTCTGCGCGAATTTCCTCTTCAAAGTTCATGTCAGTGAACGGAGTCCCTCTTTGATAAGTTCTTCAAGCTGCATCTCGTTAAATACTTCCTCCCCCACCTGTTTTTTCACCCTGGCCAGGGCCTGACGAACCACCTGATCGGGGTAACCAAGATTCACCAGCGCGGAAAGAGCATCAGCTACCGGGGAGTCTCCGCTCATCAGTTTTCCAGGACTTGCCACAGCTGGAGAAGCAGCTGCCTGAAAGCCACCCACCTTATCCTT
>DAOVAI010000211.1 GCA_030671085.1 Pseudomonadota bacterium
GGTGGCTGCCACATAGAGCAGGCGGCGCTCTTCCTCCCACTGTTCGCCAATCCCTGCTGCAGCATGGGGAAAACGCCCCTCAGCCAGTCCAATGACAAAGACCGCATCCCATTCCAGACCCTTGGCAGAATGGATGGTGGAAAGGATCATTCGTTCTGTATCGCCTGCCTGGAGCGTACTTGTCGTGTCCGGAGGATCAAGGGTTGTATCATCGACAAAGGACTGTACATCCTCGTAGCCGCTGATAATGGACTTCAGCTGGTCCAGATCCTTCTGCCGCTTGGGAAAATCGTCGCGGTAAATTCGCTCAAACAGGGGTTGATAGTAGGACATGACCAGTTCATAGAGAACGCCAGGAGCCGACTCTTTTTCCATATCCAAAAAGAGCTGCACCAGTTTTGCCATCCCCTGCTTCCAGGTCTTGCCGCAGGGATAAGCAGCCAGGGCCGCGACAGGATTGTCTGCCGTGGTGATGGTATCGGCTATCTTGCCGGCAGTTTTCGGTCCAACTTTATCCAGCTGAAGCAGGATCCGGTTCCAGGTGAGACTGTCCACGGGGTTGACCTGAAGTCGGAGAAAGGCAATCACATCTTTCATGTGGGCAGATTCGGTGAGCTTTAAGCCGCCCCGCTTCTCAAACTCTACCCCGATACGGTTGAGCTCAAGCTCAATCTTATAGGAATGAAAGCCGGAACGAAAGAGGACGGCAATGTTGGCAAGCTCCACTCCGGAATCCCGCAGTTCACCTATCTTGCGGCTTACAAATGCGGCCTCTTCCCGTTCATCACGGCCGGCAAAGAGGCGGGGTTTACGCTTGCCTTCAATCTGGGTAAAAAGGGTCTTGGTGTACTTCTCCGTTGCATTGCGGATGATGTCGTTGGTCAAGGAAAGGATGGGCTGGCTGGAACGATAGTTCTCTTCCAGCTTGATAACTTTGGTCTCGGGAAAGACCTTGGGGAAACGCATGATATTATAGAAATCAGCACCGCGAAACGAGTAAATGGACTGGGAATCATCTCCCACCACCATGACGTTTTCATGACCATGGGCAAGGAGACGGACGATATCAGCCTGGATAAGATTGGTGTCCTGATACTCGTCCACCATGATGTGTGAATAACGGGCTGCGATCTCGCGGCGTGCTTCCGGTACCTCCTGCAGCAGCCGTTTCCAGTTCACCAGCAGATCATCGTAATCCATGAGCCCGTTGTTGAACTTGAACTCCTTATAATGTTTATCAAGGTTCAAGATGTCATCAACATGCTCACTGAGATGGGAGTAGTGCTCATAGATCAGGTCATCCAGGGCAATGGATTTGTTGACAGACCCGGAAAGCATGTTGATCAGTACCCGCTTGGTGGGAAACTGCTTGTCCCGGCCGGTGAGTCCCAGAGAACCTTTCAGCAGGTTGATAATTCCTTCGGCATCAGCGCGATCAATGATGGTAAAAGAGGAACCAAAGCCCAGGTGATGTCCGTAGCGGCGGAGAAGCATGTTGGCAATGCCGTGGAAGGTTCCCCCCACGACCCGGCTACAGGAATCATTGAGTAAATTCCCGGCCCGCCAGAGCATCTCCTGGGAGGCCTTGCGGGTAAAGGTGAGCAGCAGGATCTTTTCCGGAGCTACCCCCTGTTGGAGAAGATGGGCCACCCGGTAGACCAGGGTTCTGGTCTTGCCGCTGCCAGCGCCTGCAATAACAAGCAGGGGTCCTTCTGTGGTGGTGACGGCCTCACGCTGGGCAGCGTTCAGTTCCGAAAGGTCAACAGTGGGAGCCGCGAAATCAAAGGCTGTTTGATGAAGATCATTTTCCATGGCCAGTACTCTACCATAGAGCTTTTTACGCCGCAACGTTGGTTGACAAGAGTGACAGGAGGTTTATACTGAGACAAAGTCGTCAGTTGGCAGTTGGCAGGAGTCAGTAACTGCATACCGCCAACTGCCAACTTTACAAGATTGATCCGATTTGACCAAAACATCGACAAATCCGGAACCAATATAACCTCAACACACAACACACATAAATCCATGAATACCAGTGCAATCGACTCACTCTTTACTGCAGAGACCCTGCAACAGCTCTTTCCCAAAGAGCGTACCAATGATTTTTTCGAGGCCCTGTTCGGTGATGCAAGTGACGGTGCCTATGATATAGAACTTGCCTATGGAGGCAGCAATGGGCAGCAACTGATCATGGAACTCCATCTCCATGAACGCCCGGGCTGCTGTCTGGCCTGCAACCTGACCCAGGGATTGCCCCAGGTCTTCAGCCGTCACCCCATTATCAATGTGGCAGGCATTGTAGCCGACGTGGATAAGCTTCTCGGTGACAACGCCACGTGCAATGAATGGGCGCTCGGCTACACTGAACAGCGCAGCAAAGAGATACACGTCATCCCCATCAATATTACCCTGGAATAAATACGTCACCAGACTTATTTCAGAGAAACAACAAAGGCCGATCCCATTTTGGATCGGCCTTTGTTATTTCTCCCCTCTTTGTGCTGAATTCAGCAAACATTGATCCTGTCTTTTTCCTGTTACCGGTGCTACACTCCAAAAAAACATCTCAAACACCCACTACGCCATCTTAATTTTCAGTTTTTACGAACTTGTCACACCATGGAACTCGAAAAAATAATCGGTCAACTCTTTCTTCTTGGCTTCAAGGGGGATTCCGTTAACGAGAGTCATCCCATAATGGGTGACCTCAGGAAAAGGAATCTCGGCGGAGTAATTCTCTTTGACAAGTTACTGGCAGAGAAACAGCAACAGAACAATATTATCAGCGCTGCCCAGGTCAAAGCCTTGACCGCTTCATTGCAGAAACACTCGCATTCCCCCTTGCTCATAGCCATAGACCAGGAAGGAGGCATGGTGCGGAGACTGAAACCCCAGGCAGGTTTCCCTGAGACAGCCAGTGCCGCAGAGTTGGGCAAGAGGGACGACATCACCCTCACCCATATTCATGCATCCTGTACTGCTGCAACCCTGCACGGGCTCGGCATCAACTTCAACCTTGCCCCAGTGGCCGACCTGAATATCTTCCCTGAAAATCCTGTTATCGGCAACCTGCAGCGAAGCTTTTCAGCTGACCCGAACTGCGTTATCCGTCACGCTGCGTCCTGGATCAAGGCGCATCATCACTACAATATCCTTACCTGCCTGAAACACTTCCCCGGGCACGGCAGTTCGCAAACCGACTCCCACCTCGGCTTTACCGATATCAGCATGAGCTGGCAGAAAGAAGAGCTGACCCCTTTCAGAAGTCTCATCAACCAAGGTTTGGCTGACAGCGTCATGCTCGGTCA
>DAOVAI010000134.1 GCA_030671085.1 Pseudomonadota bacterium
CAGGGTACGGGCTGGTGTATCGGTGTTGGAGAGGCTGACCTGTACCCTGTTGCCATTATGGATATGGATGTTGACGTCCGGAAAGGGGAGGAGCAGGGCTCCGGCATCCAGTCGCCTGTTGCGCAGTTTCAGGCGCAGATCGTTGAGGATGGCCAGTTCCGGGTCAGTTGTGATCATGGAATCGGCCTCATCATAGGTGAGCCGTCTGGCTACCTTGATGATAGAGGGATGGATACGAACTCGTAAGACCTCTGCCTCCTTGGAGAGCAGAATCATAAAGCTGAGTACTGCCCGCAGTTCGCCTTGGATGAGACTGCATATTCCCTGGGAGAGATGCCTGGGCAGCATGGGGATCTGTCCCTCCGGGAAATAGATGGAGGTGCCGCGCTGCAGTGCTTCCAAAAAAAGCGGGTCTTCGGGGCGGACATAATGGGCCACGTCTGAGATATGCACCCCTACCAGGTAATTCCCATCTTGTTCCTCAACGGAAAGGGCATCGTCAAAGTCTAAGGTGGATGGGCCGTCAATGGTCATGGGGCGCAGGTGGGTGAAATCTTTTCGGGCTGGATCCTGGAACAGTTTGTCAGCTCCCTGCTGAAGGAGCATCTCCGCCTGCTGGATGGCGAGCAGGGGAAACACCACGGGCTGGTCATTGCGAAGTAGGGGGATATTCTCGTTATGATCCCATACTCCGGCCTTCACCAGGAGGTGGAAGGGGTCGTGGGGCCTGTTGAAGCCGGCAGCCTTCAGGATCTGTCTGCCGATGTCAGCATGGGGGGAATCGGCGCCAAAGAGGTAAAAGTCGCGGATGATACTCAGACACTCTTTACCTTGGGCAAGGCTTAGAGCGTCCCTTGTCTCTCCCTTATCAATTTCTTGTAGAAATTCTGAACCACTTAGGATCAGTGCTTGGGTTTTTGCCTCTTTGTCACGCTGCTTTTGCAGTTGCTCAACCTGTTCAGGAGAGTGGGCCAGGACCTTGCTTTCTTTGTATTTGAAAAAAAGGCGGTCCACAAAGATAGAACGAAGAAAGGCGGAAACAATGTCGTCATCAGCATCTTTGCCAAAGCTCAGCTCGGCAAGAAAGCTTGGCAGAAAGCTGCTGACCGGTTCATCGGCAGTGAGTTCCCAGATTTCCTGGAGGTTAATCTTCTCCATGAGCTGCTTGCGGGTTTCTGCTGTCTCCTGGAGTTGTTGAACAAGCGATTCCCTCGGCAGATCGATACTATGCGTTTGTTCGGAACAGTGAACGACACGGGAAAGCGGCAGATTCATTTCTCTGCCATTCTGATTTAACAGATGAAGCCGTTTGGCCTGTCCGCCAGTGACATAGGCACAGAGAAACTTTCCTCCATCCAGATATTCTATGAGTTTCCCTGCTGTTGTCATGTGTATTTTTTGGCAGCCGAATAACTGGCTGCAGACCTGTTCTTTTGGTGAAATTTGTGTTGTTCTTTGTGATCTCTGCTATAGTTGCAACTAGGCATAAGCTCTTTACTATTGTGTGCTTTTCTGTTTTGAGCACTTGTAAATTTTGAAAAGAGATATTTTTTCATCAACCAAAGGATAAAGAGATTGAAAGAGATGGATTTCCTGAAAGACAAGGTGCGCTCCGGAATGGTTGCCATCGTTGGTCCCCCAAACGCAGGTAAGTCGACCCTGATGAATCATCTGCTGGGGCAGAAGATATCGATTGTCAGCCATAAACCACAGACAACCCGAAATCGTATTCTGGGTGTGGTCAACGGAGAGGACTATCAGATTGTCCTCTTAGACACCCCTGGCCTGCACAAGGCCCGTCAACCCTTGAACCGGGAAATGGTACGTATTGCCATGGAAAGCCTGACCGAGGTTGATGCGGTCCTTTATCTTATTGATGTTTCTCTGCCTCTCCCTGCAAAACTTGAAAAAGAAAAAGGCAGGGAGATGCTGGAACAGATGGATGGCGTGCAGGCACCAGTCATTCTCCTCTTGAACAAGGTGGATCTTCTGGAAAAAGAGAAACTCCTGCCCATGATGAAACGCTATTCTGAGCTCTATCCCTTTCACGGGGTGCTTCCTGTTTCGGCGTTAACCGGTGAGGGGACTGATCAGCTGGTAAAAGAACTGTTGACCATTCTCCCCTTTGGACCACGTTACTTTCCTGAAGACATCCCCACTGATGTCAGTGAACGTTTTCTCGTGGCTGAAATTGTCAGGGAAAAAGTTTTTCTTCTCACCGGACAGGAAATACCATACTCCTGTGCGGTAACCATTGAGTCTTTTCAGGATGATACCATTAAACAAATGACAACTATCCACGCGAGCATAGTCCTGGAGAGAGGTTCGCAAAAGGGTATTGTGATCGGCAAGGGGGGCAGTAAACTGAAGTCCATTGGTACTGCCGCGCGTAAAGATATTGAAAGAATGCTGGGGCAGAAGGTCCTTTTGAAGCTCTGGGTCAAGGTCAGGAAAAATTGGTCCAAAGATGAGCGTTTCTTGAAAGAGCTTGGATTTTAATGGTTTTTGTCATACGCTCAGTTTGGTGAGATGTTGGAGAAAGATGGCTGGCTAGTGGTGTATTGTTTGTTAGGATATGAAAAACGTTTGAGGAGAATAAGTATGACTGCAACCATAGCGAACTCTACAATGAAAATAATGAAGAGCAGGTGTTGGATTATTTTTCTGTCACTCTTTATCTGCCTGAACCTGAGCACTCCTGTTCTTGGGGCTGATTGTGATGCGATAAGAAAAGCAATACAGGCTGAAAAGAATCTTAAAGAGAGACGAAAAATGGTGGCTAATGCCATCCTCCAGTGCCCGGAAGATCCCATACTCAATTATAAATACGGATTGAGTCTCGAACGTTTTAGAAAGTATGACAAGGCCCTTGGCTATTATCAGAAGGCAGCTCTTCTCAACCCCCAAATGGGAAAGGCCTATGCTGGAATAGGAGATGTCTATATCTATCTTGGATTACTGAACGAATCTATTGAGGCATATCAGCAGGCAGCAAAATTGATGCCGGATAATAGCAGGACCGTAAACAGGCTGGCATGTCTGGTGATCAAAAGAAAGGCACTCGAAGGTGGAATCCTTACCGGAGTTGAGTTCATCAAGGTGATGGACCGTAGAGGGAAAATCTCCACCAATAGTCCTCTGCTCCTCACCGGACCAGCGCTGCAGTATCAGATAGCCTTTATCGGTAATAGTGACCAACTGTTACCCACAGGGATCAGGCAACTTGGCACCGTTGGTCAGGCCATGCAAAATGATGCCATAGCTCAAGCTCGTTTCGAGATCGCCACCTATGTGGATTCATCCGATTCTGCTCTGGTTGCCCTGGAAGAGTCCAAGAAAAGGGCTGAAACGATAAAAGATCAGCTGGTGACGAATTTTCAGATCAACCCCAAGCGTATTGAGCTCAGTTGGTATGGAGATTCCCAATCCCTGGAAAATAGTAAGTTTGAAGAAGGCTGGTCGTTCAATCAGCGGGTGGAGTTCAGGAGGATTGTTGAATAGATCTGCCTCCAGGACACCTTGAAAAAATGTCTTTACGTCCAATCTCTGCGTTAGTTGAAAATTTTTTTCCTCGGAGTCTCGCAGATAAGCTTAGACTTCGAGCCCGCTTACCTGATCTTGAACGAACATACTCATTTTTCGAACCATCCTGCAGTGGTATCTGTTACGTTGGACTTGATAAGAAGGTGATAGGCCCTTCTGATTGACTGTTCTTTGTTTTGTTACGACGTTGTTATGCCTTGGGGATTTTCACCCCAAAGATACATCCAGAATCATCATTACCGAAAAACCGATCATTGTGGTCATTGTTACTAAGTCAATATTTGCATAGTTTCTTTGAGATTCCGGAATGAGTTCTTCCACCACGACAAAAATCATGGCTCCGGCAGCAAAACAGAGAGCATAGGGAAGGATGTTCTGCATCTTCAGGACAAAGAGTGCTCCAAGCACCCCGGCAATGGGTTCTACTATACCCGAAGCCTGACCCATAAGAAAACTCTTCCCCTTAGACATCCCCTCCCTTCTCAATGGCATTGATACAGCAGAACCTTCAGGAAAATTTTGAATCCCAATGCCGATTGCCAAGGCAACTGCCCCCCCAATAGTGGCAGCAGGAAGACCAGCCGCTACAGCTCCAAAAGCAACACCCACAGCCAGGCCTTCAGGTATGTTGTGAAGGGTTATGGCAAGTACCAGCAGGGTGCTTCGCTGCCAGGAAGTCTTTATCCCTTCACTTTTATCAATGCTGAGGCCGGGATGGAGGTGTGGCAGGAATTTGTCAATCAGTCTCATAAAAATCCCACCACCCATAAATCCGATGACTGCGGTCAGCCACGGGGTATGTCCCAACTGCTCCGCCATCTCTATGCCAGGTGCGAGAAGAGACCAGAAACTGGCAGCAATCATCACTCCGGCAGCAAATCCAAGCATTGAGTCCATCACCTTCATGTTTATAGCCCTTGTGAAAAAAACAAGCGCAGCCCCTGCGGCAGTAACGGCCCAGGTAAAAAGTGTGGCAATGAATGCCTGCATAATGGGATTAAATTGCTGTATGAAGTCGATCATTGTGAGTTCATCGATCCTGTTAGTCTTCTTGGCTGATAAAGGAGAATGATATCAATCTGATGAGTGTTCTGTTTGCTGGCCCCATACCCTGTGGCGGTTCAATCTTGTAGATCGAACCCTTTGTTTGTTCCAAGCTCCTGTTGTGGCGTCAAACTTTGTGAAAAATAGTAAGGAGCAGGCTGCAACCCTGTTCCACCAGAGGAACACCATGAAGGCGGCAGAATGGGAGAGGGGGGGCAGGTGCTTAGCGTTGTTTCTGCTGGCCGCTTTCAAGATCCGAGCTGGTCCTGTATTCGGTATAGAGGTTGAGGCTTTTGAGGATGTTCAGGGCTGAGCGTAACTGGTTGTCCTGTTTTAATCTGTGATCAATTGCCTGTTGCTCTTCGCTGGTCACTGCTTCTGCTGTGGAAGAAGCATCTTCCTCCATATCCTTTGCAGAATCATCACGGCTGAGAATATGGTTTTTCAGATCTGCCTCCCTGATAAAATCGGGTAAGACTCGTTTTTCCTCAGGTTGTTCTACATAGGGAACGTATGGTACTTCTACATCAGGCATAATGCCGGTAGCCTGAATAGACCTGCCGTTTGGGGTGTAGTATCGCGCTGTGGTCAAACGCAGACCAGCACCGTCAGGCATGGGCAGAATGGTCTGTACCGATCCTTTACCGAATGTCTGTGTGCCCACAATGACCCCTCGTTTGTGATCCTGAATGGCTCCGGCAACAATCTCGGAGGCACTGGCCGATCCCTCATTGACCAGAATGACCAAGGGATAGAGGTTTTTTCCATTGTTGGCATGGGCCTGGAAAGTCATGTTCTGTTCAGGAAGTCGGCCTTTGGTATAGACGACCAACCCCTCTTCAAGAAAGATATCGGACACGGAAATCGCCTGGTCGAGCAGCCCTCCAGGGTTATTGCGAAGATCAAGGATTAAGCCTTTGATCGTGCTCTCTTTTTCAAGTTCTGCCAGCTTCTTTTTCAGGTCTTTCGTGGTTTTCTCCTGAAAATTGGTGATTCTGATGTAGGCAAAACCAGGATCAAGAAACATACCTTTGATACTGCGCAACGGGATAGTGTCACGAACAATGGTGATCTCTTTGAGTTCCTGCCATCCGTCCCGGTAGACGGAGATAGTAACTTCGCTTCCCTTTGGTCCCCGCAATTTCTTGATGGCCTCCATGGGAGGCATGTTTTTGGTGGCTTCACCATTGATCTTGACAATGAGATCCTTTGCCTGCAATCCGGCCGCATCAGCGGGTGTCCCTTCAATGGGGGAGATGACGGTGAGAATATTATCACGGATAGTGATTTCAATTCCAATTCCGGTAAAGTTACCCCGTGTCTCATCCTGCAGTTCATCAAAGTCTTCGGCAGTCAGGTAGGATGAGTGGGGGTCGAGGGAAAGGAGCATGCCGCTGATTGCTCCTTCAAGGGTCGCATCGGTGTCGATCTCTTCCACGTAATTCTCTTGCAGTATACTGAGGACATTGGCAAAGGTTTCGAGCTGGCGATACGTTGCCTCTCGCTGCTCCTGGGAAATACCGGCTTGTGAGATACCTGGAATGATCAGGAGAAGTGAGAGGAAAAATAGAGAGGACAAAAAAGATATTTTCACGTGTGTTCCGTTAGATGATAATCGCATGCGATGATAGTTTTGTTAGTTTTCAAATTTTTCAAGGTAGCCTCTAGTTATCATGGCAGAAGCAGACCTGTTTTGTCAAGCCAGAGAAGGGGGTCTTGCGGGGTTGAACCGTGTCGTATCTCGAAATAGATACCTTCGTCCATAAGGGTGGCGGTGTCTCCGGTGAGGGCAATGATGTCTCCCTGGCCGACTTTGTCTCCCTTTTGCTTGATAAGTTTCTCAACTCTTGCAACAATAGAGAAGTAGTTGTGACCATGATCAATAATAACCGTATTGCCGTATCCGTGGAGATACGAGGCGTAGGCGATGGTGCCCTCATAAATGGCCTGCACTTTGTTCATACCAGGTGCAGAAAGAGTGATGCCGGAGGATTTTCCACTGATGCCGAGGCGGTTTTCCCGTTTCTGGCCGAACAGGGCAATAATTGTACCCTGAACCGGAGCAGGATGTCTCCCCTTGTTGGCGAGAAAACCCTGGTCAAGCAGCTGGTCCTCTTTTTTTAAGGCCTCCAGTGACCCGGCAAGCTTATCAGCGGCCTTTTCCATTTCCCTGACAGCCTGCTCATGCAGCTGTTTCTGGGTCCTGATCTGGTTGAGCAGGGTCTCTTTTTCTCTCTTTGTCTCGTTGATACGTTCCTGCTCAACTCTTTCCTGCGTGATGAAATCATCGAGGACACCCTTTT
>DAOVAI010000182.1 GCA_030671085.1 Pseudomonadota bacterium
CGCAGGCGGATGGTCAGGCCGTGATATTTATCCAGGGTGTTACGGATAAAGGAGGAGTGAACCGGGACCAGCTCCTTGAACTGTAATGAACACCAGTTTTTGCGATAGCCCTGCCGACGATAATCCCATTCATCATAGATCGCTGTACCTGTGGTCTGCTGCTCATCATCTTCGGCTCCACCAACCTCACCCTGGAGCATCCTCTTTCCTGCCTTGCCTGCGGCACTTGCGAGAAATCGTGTGGGAAGATGGCCAAATTCATCGAGGAATTTACGGGTAAAACCATCCAGTTCCGGGGACATCTCCAGCCCTTCATTATTGATGGTGACAAGGATAGGAGCGGCCTTTTCGTGCTCAGCAGTCTGGGCAAACTCACTGTCCATGATCATACTGATATCTGATTCAGCCAGACCACTGTTGCCGCTGTCCCTTTCTTCATTTTTTAAGATATCACCAAGTTTATCCTGCGAGAGACTAAGGAGGTAGGTGGCCATCAGGTCAACAAACTGTTCACCCATCTTTTCTTTTTGCAGCTTGCGAGCTGTTTGCACAGCCTGTAACTTCAGACGTCCTTGAAAGGGAAGAGGGGAGAGAGGGACATAGTCCCGGTCCTTGTCCTGAAAAGTTGCGTAGAGCCTGGTGACGAGCCTTGCGCTGTCCCGGGCAGTGGCACGGCCATGCAGATACGCTTGACATTCGGATGGCGTAAGAAGGGACTGCAGCTGAATGTGGAGAGCTGTTTCATCTCCTGTCAGTCCCTGCTGCAGGGAGTAGAGGAAAAATTCTGGTGCATCTTCCTGGGGGACTGGGGAGGGGAGAGGAAAGGGGAGTTTTACTGCCGCCCGCATAAGGCCTGGCAACTCCCTGTGGAGAAAGAGCTTGACCCGTACGGATTCCAGGTGATGATAGATGTCACGGGCCAGTGGCGGATGCGCAAAACTATCCAGAAATTCAAGAAGCCAGAGGCTGTCTTCCTTTCCGGAAAACCGGGGTAAGCCCTCGACCGGATGATGTAAGAAACTGCCGCAACTGATATAGCCCCACTGGTAGGTCAAAATCAGTTTGTAGAGGAGAAAATTTTTGTCATTATCCTGAAACTGGCTGATCTCCCCGGGGACATAGAGGGTGGAGGTGTCGGTATAGGTCTCTCTTGCCGGTGAGATCTGCAGCTCATCTCTTGCAATGCCCCGGATATAGGGAAGGAGCCGTTTTTCTACAGAGGCAAGTGCTAATCCTCCTCGTTCTTCCAGTCTGCAAAGGTAGTTGCCCACCACATCCTGCATAAAGCGCTGGGCTGTACGCAACCCGTCATTTTCGTAAATGTCAAGCACTACCCCTACCCAGCGTGGAAGCTGTTGCAGGCTGAGGTGCTTTAAGGCCTCCGGAGCCTGGCGGAGAAAATCGAAGCAGAGTGAGTGGGAGACCGGCCAGATCACCGGGATATGGTCGAGAATGACCTCGCAGGTGGCATCACGTTCCTCGATAAAGGGCTCCATGACCTCTTCAACATCCCATTCATTGGGGATGTCTGGGGCGACCAGGGTGTAGAAACGTTCTGATAAAGTGGCAAGTTTCATTGGTACTGGTACTCTTCCGTCAAAAAATGGAGCTGACCATCTCCTGCAGGGCGGCCAGGAGTTCCGGGTCGTCACTCAGTGGTTCGATGATGGCCACCCGGCAGGCCGTATGAATGTCGATCCCATCCTGCGTGAGTTTTCCGGCCTGGATAAGGAGACGGGTGGAAGCCCCTTCAGCAAGGCCTGATTCCTTCAGGCTGCGACTCATGCCGGCCAGTTTGACCAGGGACTGGGCCAGCTCTTTTTTCACCCCGCCTTCCTGACAGACGATCTCAGCTTCCTGCTCAGGCTGCGGATAGTCGAATGAGATGGCTACAAAACGTTGGCGGGTGGAGGGCTTGAGGTCCTTTAACACGCTCTGGTATCCTGGGTTGTAGGAAACACTGATCATGAATTCCGGTGGGGCAGTGAGGAGTTCGCCCAGTTTTTCTATGGGGAGTTCCCTGCGGTCGTCGGCCAGGGGGTGAATGACTACAGTGGTGTCTTTTCTTGCCTCTACAATTTCATCCAGGTAACAGATGGCACCGGCACGGACCGCCAGGGTGAGAGGGCCGTCTGTCCAGACGGCTTCTCCCGAACGGATCAGGTAGCGGCCCACCAGATCACTGGTGGAGAGATCGTCATGGCAGGAGACCGTGATGAGCGGTCTTTGCAGCTTCCAGGCAAGGTACTGCATGAATCGCGTCTTGCCGCAACCGGTAGGACCTTTTAAAAGGAGGGGAAGTCCGTTTTTGTATGCGGATAAGGCAATTTCTATCTCATTGCCAGTGGCAAGGTAATAGGGCTCTGTGGTGATCAGATGCTCTTCCAATCGTTGTTCAACTGTTTTCATGACCGGTGCAGCTCCTCAGGCATTTGCTGTGAGTGGGAATGATTCAAGTTTACACCATGTACCATGTACACCAGCAGATCGATCGTCAAGAATTTTTCTCTTTTCTTCTGTCATGCTGCGAGCAGAAAGAGAGGGATAGAGAGAGAGGATTGGTGCCCGGAAATGGTCTTCTTTGGAGAAAGAAAAAAAATTTTTAAAAGTAAAAACCTGAAGCCCTCTGTATCAAACGATCTTTCATTCAGTTAAAGATTTTACTAAATCGCTTTTTGTCATTTTTGCACTATATGTTGTAGATTGTTCTTGTCTTGCACCATAAATATGGTGTATAAGCATACTTAACGATGAGGAGGGAAAAAGAGTAGTTTGTCTGCTTTTGTATCCTGTTGAAACCCCGCTGTTCTTGTCGCCCATTTGCTGAATCAGCCTCCAATCCACTAACAGCCCTACGAGGAAGAAAATGACCCCTGATTTAACCAAACAGGTACTGACCCAGACCGCCGAAACTGTACTGGCCAGGCGCTACTATTTAAAAGACGATAGCGGAGAGCCCAAAGAGACCTGGGAGACCCTTTGTCGCAGGGTCAGTAATGCTGTAGCCGAGGTTGATCGGGACAGCGACCAGTTTGAGGCCTTGCGGGAGTCGTTTTTCCGGATGATGTATCACCTGGATTTTCTTCCAAATTCTCCCTGTCTGATGAATGCGGGGACCGATCTCGGACAGCTGGCTGCCTGTTTTGTCCTGCCCATTGAAGACTCCATGGACGGGATTTTTACAGCCATTCGCAACGGTGCCCTGGTCCATAAGACAGGCGGCGGCACCGGCTACTCCTTTTCCCGGCTTCGTTCCAAAAATGCATCTGTCCGTTCCACTCAAGGCGTTGCCTCTGGGCCGCTTTCCTTTGCAGCGGTCTTTGATGCAGCTACCGAGACCATCAAGCAGGGTGGAAAACGGCGGGGCGCTAATATGGGTGTGCTGAGGATTGATCATCCTGATATTATGGATTTTATCAGCGCCAAAGAAGATCCGGACAAATTCAATAATTTTAATTTCAGTGTAGCCATGACTGATACCTTCATGCAGGCAGTGGAGGAAGGATGCGAGTACTCATTGATTGAGCCCTCCAGCGGTGCAGAGATTGATAGTCTTGATGCCCGTTCCGTATTTGAAAAGATTATTGATCTGGCCTGGCATAACGGCGAACCCGGGGTCCTTTTTATTGACACGGCAAACAAGGCCAATATGACCCCCCAGCTGGGTGAGTTTGAGGCAACAAATCCCTGTGGCGAACAGTGGCTGCTGCCCTATGAGAGCTGCAACCTCGGCTCCCTGAATCTTGGCAACTTTGTCAAAGATGGGAAAGTGGACTACAAGCGGATGGAAGGGGTGGTGCGTGTGGCTGTCTCCTTTCTTGATAATGTGATCGATTGCAACCGTTTTCCCATCCCTGAAATTGAGGAAATGACGCTGAAGACCAGGAAGATCGGGATGGGGATCATGGGTATGCATGACATGCTTATCCAACTCGGTCTGCCGTACGGCAGTGAAGAGGGAAGGGAGCAGTGTGCCGAGGTTATGCGTTTTGTCCGGGAAAAAGCTGAGGAGCGTTCCGTAGAGCTGGCTGAGGAAAAGGGGGCCTTTCCCGCCTATGATCCTGAGATAAATGACTATCCTGCTCGGAGGAATGCAGCGCTTACCTCTATCCAGCCCACAGGCACGGTATCTATGATTGCTGACTGTGCATCAGGCTGTGAGCCCTATTTCTCCATTGTCATGATCAAAAATGTGATGGACGGTGACCGTCTCATTCTAGTCAATAAACATTTCGAACAGATTGCCAGAGCCGAGGGTTTTTATTCCGAGGAATTGATGACCAAGGTGGCGGACAGCGGCACGGTCATCGGTTATGATGAAATACCAGAGAAATGGCAGGAGGTGTTTCGCACGGCTCAGGACGTGCAACCGGAAGATCATATCCGGATGCAGGGTATTCTGCAGCAGAACGGGGTCGACTCCTCGATCTCCAAGACCATCAACCTCCCCAACA
>DAOVAI010000003.1 GCA_030671085.1 Pseudomonadota bacterium
AATGCAGAAGAAATAATTCTAGCATCCGCTTCACCTCGGCGGCGTGCCTATTTTGAAGATCTTGGTCTTTCCTTTCGTGTGTTGCCGGCCAATATTGAGGAGAAAATTTATCCAGGTGAATCATCGCTTGCCTATATACAGCGACTGGCAAAGGAAAAGGCCAGGGCTGTAGGGCAAGATAATGCTGAGGCCTGGGTTGTTGCAGCCGATACTGTAGTCTGTTGTGAAGGCATGGTCTTGGAAAAGCCTGAGGACAAGCGCAGGGCACTGGCAATGCTTATGCGACTATCCGGATCCGACCATTTGGTACAGACTGCGCTTTGTCTGCTCAATAAAAGCCTGTCTGTCTGCGAGGTCTGTACGGTAACAACCTGTGTCTCTTTTTGGGATTTCAGCGAGGAGACGGCATGGGCCTATGTGCAAAGCGGAGAGCCACTTGATAAGGCAGGAAGTTATGGTATCCAGGGAAAGGGCGCTTTTCTTGTGCGGAAGATCCAGGGGTCCTATTCAAATGTCGTTGGATTGCCTCTCTGTGAGTTCCTGGAAATGCTGACTCGTCATGAACTGATCACTTCCTGAAAGAACCCCCTTCCTTTTTTATAGCTCCTGTGCAGGGCTGTTTGCACCTGATTTTGAGGTGGCTTTCTTGACTTTTGTGGTGATTGAGGGTAGCTAAATAACATAGGGAAAAATTTCATGTTTTCATTCTCTTCTCCAGCTTGAAGAAGGCAGAGAGTATGAATATTATTATCAAATTCCCTCCTCCTGTGAATGGACAAGTACTATCACTATGTGATAATTTGGTGTGTTTTATGACAAATGGCGAAAGGCAACGGGAAAGTCTGGAAACCTTGAAGTTGATGAACGCAGCGGCTACCGCCCTCCGTCTTTATCCTGAGCAGTCTGTCAAGGTAACAGGTGCCGCTGAAAAGGGTTATCAGGGAATAAAGGCTTTTTTGCGAAAACACGAGTTGTTACGTTTTTCTCTGCAGGATGGATCTCACATGTTGTGTGGAGAGCCTGTTGACAAACGAACAGAGGAGCATCTTCAGCTTTTGACATTGAGTGAGCAGTTACGAAAAATGGAACTCCCTGAGCTGGTCCTGAGAAAAGGATTTGATAGAAAAACCTTCAAGGAGATCCTTTCTATCTTCTCTGCAACCCCTGAACAGATACAAAAGGCCGGAGGCAGCAGGAAATTTATTGAGCATCTCGGGTTGAGTGAGAACTTTCCGGAGCAGTTTGTCGTTTCCAGGGAGGATGGGGAAGAGAAAAAACGAAAGGAGAAAGTCGAGCGGGTTTTGCAGGAGTTATCCCAGGGTGGTGTGCGCCGGGAGTATATTCTCTATCTGCTGGGCATGAAAAAAGGAGAAGCGGTAGAGAGAGAGTTGCAGCATATTTTTCAAACTCCTGAGAAAACCGTTCATGTTATTGCTGCTGCAACCTATTCACTGCTTCAACTCCTGCAGAAGGATCATGTCATTGTCGTTTCTCCTGTTTTTTCGCTGATGGTGGAGAAGATTGGCTCTTTCCTGGAAGAGAAACAGTATGCAGACATTGCTGCTAAAGCTGCTGCCCTGCTTGGACCTCACCTGGATGAGGCCTCTGCGCTCATGTTTGTTTGTCAGGAGTTTCCTGCTCCCTTTGGTGAGTTTTTCTATAATGCACAGGTCAAGGTTATCGACAGCGTGATAATGAAAAACCTGCTCAGCTGGATGCAGGAGCAGCAGGAAAAAGGAGGGGAGGGGAATGAGAAGCTGATCCCGCAGTTGAAGGCGCTCTACCATGGCTATACGCGGCTCATGGCAACTCCCCGCTGTAAGCAGTTTCAGGCCGTAGAGGCAACGCAGAAAATTTTGGAGAAAACTGAGCAGGGCAGGAGAGGGAAAAGGGTCCACGCCAGCATCACAGCCCTGGCCAAGGGGGAAATGGAGAGCCTTCGAAATGATGAGGTTCGGCTCAACCTCCCTGCCACCATTGAACAACTTCTGGCCAATGAGAAAGAATCCCTGGCTGCATCCATTATCCAGAAAATGGTAACCGGCCTGAAGGAGAAGGATAATACACTTCGTCCTTTTCTTGGTCAGTGCATTGGTGGTGTGGCCGCAAAGCTTGCGGATCTCGCGCGTTGGGGCTGGCTGGAAAAACTTACTCCGGTCTGCCTGGCCTGGATTCGTGAGGCGGATATTGCTGATCGGAGTTATGAAAGCTATGTCGTTGCCCTGCAGGCGATGATGAGTCATGCCTGGAAAACTGAAAATAATGCATTGGCTGAAGACATTTTGAATGTGTTTTTTCATATTCGTTCAGGAAGTCTGGATAAATCGGAGGCCATACGAACCCTTGTCGGACATGTCCAGGATAAGAATGTTGACCGGGCGGTTTTACAGTCCTATCTGGAAAGGTGTTTCGTTAAACCCGTTGATGAGATGATCTGCAGGAAGATTTCCATGCAGGGACCTGTTGCTGCCAGGTTTATGCTGGATACCTTGCTCGCCTCAGAGAGTCGTGGTGAGCGTATCAGATTGCTGAAGATGCTCAGCGGAATGGGAAAACAACTTCCTCCCCTTCTCCTGGAGGGTCTTGCCAAGCCCATGCCGTGGTTTGGTGTACGGAATTTTATCAGGCTGCTGGCTGAAACAGGATCTGAAAAAGATGCAGAAGCTGTCCTTGAATTTATCGCCCACGAAGATCTGCGCGTAGGGCAGGAGGCCCTGGACTGCATTGTGAGAATCGGGGGTGCGTCCACCCAACAATACCTTCTTCAGGTTCTTCCCACTGCCAGTGTACATTTTAAGACGCATGTGGTGAGAAGTCTGCGGCGGGTGGCTGATGATGATGTTGTGGCCCCACTGGTTGAGCTGCTTGGGGAGTGCCGACTCTATAAAGGTCCTCAGAAAAAAACGCTGGTTGTAGAAATCTGTAACACACTCGGTGCTGGCGGGTCTGTGAGTGCTCTCACCGCACTTCAGGAGATCATTGACAGTCGAGACAGACAACTGGGAAAGGAGAGTGTTGGTGCTGCTGAACAGGCCATAGCCCTGATCCAGGAGAGGAGCAGGATGGAGCAGGTGCAGGATCCGGAAATCCTGGATGATGAAGAGCAGAGCAGGGAAAGCAGGGGCGCTGTCAGTCACCCTGCTGGAGAATACGAGTGCATTACCTCCTATCCCGAGGAAAAACAGGTGGCTGCCTATCTCCGGGAGGATGACAAAGAGGCGGCAAAGCGAGTGCTTGTTGAGCTTATCGAAAAAACAGCAGGGCTCAGGCAGTTTGACAGTGCTGAGGCCCTGCGTCTGCGACTCATTGATATCGATTCCATGGCCTTGTCGGATATTATCAAGGCGGCAGAATGCATAGAAGAGGCCAAGAGCGCCTCCATTGACCAGGACCATATCATTATCTGGTCGGATCTCTATGATCTGTTGAGCACTGAAGAGGTCAATACCCTTTATCATGCCCTCCACCACGAAGATTATCCATCTGATACTTCCATTGTGAAACAGGGCGATACGCAGTGGCGTCTCTTTTTTGTCAATAAGGGAAGGGTGAAACTTTTTTATCAGGAAAAAGAGCATGAGACCTTGGTCAAGACCCTGGGGCCGGGGCAGATTTTCGGGGGAAGTTCATTCTTTGATGACTCGGTCTGGACCCTCAATGCCACAACCATGGGGGCAGTTGAACTCTCCAGCCTCTCCATGGAGAATATGGAAAAATGGGGGGAGGCGTATCCGGCTCTTGAGCCTAAGCTCCAGGATTTCTGTATGCGTTCTGATCAGGTGAGTGATTTTTTCATCACCTCCGGGGCTGATCGACGGGAGGCTCAACGTCATGCACTCTCGGGCTCTGTTGCCCTTGTGGTACTGGACGATCAGGGCAAGCCCACTGAAAACACATTGCGGGGTGAGGGGAGCGACATCTCTACGGGAGGGGTCGCCTTTTACTCCAGAATTTCACAGAGAAAAGATGCTCATATGTTACTGGGTCGTCGTGTCGAGGTTTCCTTTGCAGGAACAAGGCAGGATGATCTGAAGATCGCTGTTTTAGGCGTTGTAGTAGCTGTCTGTAGGCATCATTCTGCAGATATGGGGCGTTCAGTTCATATCTGTTTCGATCACCCCCTGGAGCAAGAGACATTGCAGTCCCTTGTTGATCAGGCTGATTTTCTCAGAACCTGATACGCATCAAATACATTTTACCAGAGACTAAAAAAAACATGGATCAGAATGAAGCAATAGCGAGTCTCTACCTGCGTAATCTTTCCAATCCGCAAGTTGAAAAGAACTACCTCACTGCTGATTGCCCTTTTTGCCGAGACAAAGGGTTCGAAGCCCATGGACGGTTTGTCGTCTTTCTCAAGAAAGACGGTTTTTTTCATGGCTATTTCCGTTGCCTGAATCGTTGTGTCCCCGGTGGATTTCCCCTCTGGTTTGCCAAGTTGTCAGGGCTGGATCCGGCGCAGGTGCCTGGGTATGATCCAGACCGGGAGCCCTTACTGAAAAAGACCGATTATCCCGTCACAAATCTGAACCAGGAAATAAAGTCCTACCAGGAGAGCCTGACCAGCGGCCTGCTGGCTCGGTTCCAGGAAGCCGGAGTGGGAGAAGATCTCCTGGCTGAACAGCTTGTCGGATTTAATGGTCGTTATCTGGTCTATCCCTATATTCAGGAGGATGGCAACTCTTATGCAGCCCGATGTGTTTTTCCGGGACGGAAGGAGGATTTTTTCTGGCACGGCGATGAACAGCTTTTTGGAGAGAGGTCTCGGATTTTCAATGTCCAGGATATCGGATATTGCGAAAATGGAAGCCTGTTCCTCTGTGAGGGAGAAGACAACCTTCTCGTTCTGAAACAACTGGGTTTTCCAGGTGTTGCCGTGCCGAATTGCCAGAATCTGGAAAATATTAATCCTGAGCAGTTTGCCTTTATCAAGACCCTTTTTCTTGTCACTGAAAACAGTGGCGAGTCCGAGGTCAGTATGCGCAAGGTTGCCTCGCGCATCGGCTACAAGGTCCGTCCTTTCAGGTGGCCTGTAGGACTGCCGAAAAATTATTCACTTTGGCAGTTGGCAAAGGACAAGGGTAAGAATTTTCGTGTTGCTGTTTCATCCATGATCAAGGCCTCCAAGGCCTTTTCCCCCTTTGCCACCCCTGCAAGAGAACATGATCATTTTTTTGAGCAGCTTTCCATGGAAGCAGGGACGTCCTATGCGGCCCTTAAAACAGGGTTTCCTCTGATGGATAAAGCCTTGGACGGTGTTCATGGAATTAACATAATTGGTGGTGCTCCTAAATCAGGAAAGTCTACTTTCCTGATTCAGGTGGCAACAGAGATGGCCCTGCGGAAAATCCCGGTACTCTATTATGATTTTGAAAATGGCAGGCAGAAGATCTATCAGCGTACCCTTTGCCGTCTCAGTAAATTGTCAACAGAGGCAATACTGAAAGAGGAGCTGGGGGAAGAAGAAAAGCAATACAGGGATGCCTGCGGACGGTTTAAAGAGATGCTCACCTTTTTCCGGGTGATCACTGACAGGCAGGTGACGCCTGAAATCATGCGCAGGCATATCGATTTTATTCGTCATGAGACCAACTGTGACTATACCGTTGTTGTGATAGACAGCCTGCATAAGTTACCCTTTAAGGATTTTTCCGAGCGCAGGACAGGGATTGATGCCTGGCTCAGGGAGATGGAATCCATCCGTGATGAACTGAACGTCTCTTTTCTTGTCATTTCAGAGCTTTCTCGAGGGGTTGGCGGCAGCTATGAGGAGACTCCGCATCTGGGGGTCTTTAAAGCTTCGGGAGATATTGAATACAGTGCTGACAATGCCATGGTGCTTTTTCCCGACTGGGACCCCTTGGCTTCTTCTTCCATGCAGAGAAGGAAAAACAAACTCTGGCTGGTAGCCAGTCGTGAGCACAGTCCCGGCTTGGTTGCAGACTATGAGGTGGATTATCCGTACTGGGGTTTTGTGGAACGGGAAACAGAGTGAGAAAAGGTATGCTTTGTCAAAGAAAAGGAGCAGTCATTGCGGCAACGCCCCTTTTTTTGTGAAAATTATAGGTTGGATATCCTGAGTTAAGAAAGAGTCTGGCTGTATTTAACTCATCTTGTCAAGTTCCTTTTGCCACAGAGCAAGTGCGGCAAGGGATATTTCCTTTCGCTTTTCTCCACGTAGTTTTTTGGGAACTTTTTTTTCCCAGGCAGGGAAGAGGCCGAAGTTGACATTGGAGGGTTGGAAACAGGCTGGATCTGTCTTGGTGAGATGGGTGATCAGGGCACCAAGAGCGGTTTCCGGTGGTGGTACGACCACTGCTTTTCCCTGAATGCTGCGGGCAGCATTTAATCCTGCCAGAAGTCCCATGGCAGTAGATTCCACATACCCTTCCACACCTGAAAGCTGGCCGGCCAGGTAGATTGCGGGAGCTTTTTTCAGTTGCAGGCTCGGCTCCAGCAGTTCTGGGGCGCAGATAAAGGTATTTCGGTGAATGGAGCCGAGGCGGACAAAGTCCACGTGCTCCATGCCCGGAATCATCCTGAAAATTCGTTTCTGTTCCGGGTAGGTGAGCTTGGTCTGAAAGCCCACCAGGTTCAGGAATGTTCCCTCCTTGTTTTCCTTCCTCAATTGAACCGCTGCATAGGGGTCTTGCCCGGTACGGGGATTTCGCAATCCCACAGGTTTCATCGGCCCGTAGCGCAGGGTATCGTCTCCCCGGGCAAGCATTACTTCTATGGGCAGGCAGCCTTCAAAATATTTTTCATCCTCAAAGGATTTCAGGGGAACGGTTTTTGCCTCAGCAAGAGCATGGATAAAGGCCAGATACTGTTCCTTATCCATGGGACAGTTCAGGTAATCACCAGGGCCGTCCTCCCAGCGCGATTTGGAATAGATGATCTCCATGTCCAGCGATTCTTTAGAGACGATGGGCGCAATGGCATCGTAAAAGGCCAGACGTTCACGACCGGTGATTTCCGCTAAAGTGTCGGCCATGGCCTCCGAGGTGAGGGGGCCGGTGGCCAGAATGATAGGGACGTCTGATTTGGCGTCCAGTTCTTTCTGTTCTTCGTGAATCACTTCTATGAGTGGGTGATTTTCGATCACCTCTGTGACTTTGGCTGCAAATTGTTCCCGGTCAACGGCCAGTGCCTGACCGGCAGGGACCGCAGTTTCGTCGGCAATCTTGATGAGAAGAGAGCCCAGGCGACGCATCTCTTCCTTGAGCAGTCCAACAGCTGAGGTGACAGCATTCGAGCGCAGGGAGTTGCTGCAGACCAGCTCGGCCAGGAGGGGTAACTCATGGGCCGGGCTGAATTTTTGAGGTTTCATCTCATAGAGGCGTACTGAACATCCCTGCTGTACGGCCTGCCATGCAGCCTCACAGCCTGCCAGGCCGCCGCCGATAATATGAACTATTTGTGTTGTCATAGTGTAATTTGGGTTGATTAGGGGTTTCGTAACTTAGAAAGAGTTTTCTGCGTTATTTCTGCCCGAAAATTATTCCGTCAAGGTACTTATCCTGACTATTTTGAGTTTTCGTTTGTCGGGGTCAGGCTGTAGACTGTCAGGGGAGCTGTTCAAGGTGATTGGCTGTTTAACCTGATAGACTAACGGCCTGATCAACCTGAACTGTTACGGCTTTACAATGGAGACAGGAAGTTTACGTCGTCCCCATTGCAGCGCCTCTGCGTGGGAGTCAAAGTAGAGATCAATCCTGTTTGGGCCTTTGATGGCCCCTCCTCTATCCTCGACCACTCCCCAGCCATAGCCGGGGATATACATTCTGGTACCAAATGAATAGTACTTGGTGTCTGCAGCAATGGTGCCGTCTTTGGGGAGGAAATACCAGGGAAAAAAGATCAAGCGACCTGGGATTTTCCATGGCTGCTGTATGGAATTCACTGAAAAGAAACCTTCCTGGGGCTCTCTTGGGTAAGAGCCGCTGGCGGTTTGACCGGTGTAATCGCGTCCTGCTCCTTTGCCTGCACTCACATACCGATTCCAGAAATCCAGTTTCAGGTAGGCCCAGCTGCCCCGCTCCCAGCTGCAGCACTTGGAACAGCCGCAGTAGGCAGTGGTCTCCATCATCCGGCTGACAGGTTTTTTGGTACAGCCGCCCAGGAAGAGGAAGAGGAAGATGAGAATACAGCAGAGTGTTTTTTTCTTCATTCGTAATGTCATAATCCCATGATGGACATCTTTTAAAATGGCTCCCGGCCTTTCTCAGGTACGATGAAACCATTTTTTGATATCAGTGTCAGAAAAAACCTTCAGTACCGGCCTGCCATGGGGGCAGTGAGAGAAGAGGTCCGCCCTGGCCATTTTATCAAGGAGCGCCTCAATCTCTTCCGGTGCCAAGGCATCTCCTGCCTTGACTGCGGCCTTGCAGGCCATGGAAGCAAGGACGTCTTCCAGCATGGACCCTCTTCTGCTGCCTGTATTAGAGCTGCCGAACTGTTCCAGGATGTCGAGAAAGAGTTCGACTGGAGAGCTGTGCCCGCCAAGGGCTGGAACTGCCGAGATGACATAGGAACTGCCCCCGAATTCCCGTATGGTAAAGCCCATTTTATCTATTTCATCGCCATACTGCTCAACTTTTTGGATATCGGCAACTGAGAGTTCCACGGTCTCAGGGAAGAGCAGGGTTTGGCGGGCAATAGCATTACGCAGGAATTGCTGTTTCAGCTCTTCAAAGAGTAAGCGTTCGTGGGCGGCATGCTGGTCTATTACAAGCAGATCATCCCCGGACTGACAAAAGATATAGAGATTGGCAAATTGACCGATGACCTGGAGCCCATGTCTCTTGTTCTCGGGACCATTAAAAACAGGTTGCGGTCTGCTTGGCTCTTTTGCAGCTTCTGCCCTGGTCACAGGTGGTGGTTCTGCGGTGACCAGAGGTGCGGGTTGTGAAAAAACAGGTGATGACAGGCTTGTCTCCTGTTGCTGATTTCTTTCGCCCGGTGGTGGCGGGTAAGGGGCCACCTCTTCACCCTTTGCATGGGGTGATGAAATCTCATGGGAAAGCCTGTCTTCCCTTGACCTGGGGAGCTGTTTGTCCGTTTCAGGAACACCATGGCCGACAGGAACAGAGCTGGGAAAGAAGGAATTTTTCAGGGTTTGCTGGTATCCGTGGATGGCCTGCTGGATGGCCTGAACAATGAGCTGATGGATGTCACGGCTGCGTCGGAAACGGACTTCCTGCTTGGTGGGGTGCACATTGACATCCACCTCAGCAGGACTCAACCGCAGATGGACGAGGCCTGCGGGATTCTTCCCCTTCATCAGGAAACCGCGCAGCCCCTCAGCCACCCCATGGGTCAGCATTCGGTCTTTCACAGAACGGCCATTGACCAGGATCCTGATGCGTGCTGATCCCTGGATGGACTGCTCAGGCGGCACCAGGTAACCACTGATTTGAGGAAGGGATTCACCAGGTTCAGAGTGCTTGACCTCTATGAAATCACCCGGGTAGTGCATGATGGCAGCCAAACGGTGGGCCAGGCTGTGACCAGAATCCAGGTGCAGCGTTTCTCTGCCGTCAATACGCAGGATAAAAGTGACCTCAGCTGCGGCCAGGCCATAACTTTTGACCACCTCGTCGATGTGTCCCAGCTCCGTACGATGGGTGCGAAGAAATTTCCTGCGTGCAGGTGTGTTGCCAAAGAGGTTACGGATCTCCATGATGGTGCCGCGGGAGCAGCCTGTCTCATGGATTTTTGTGAGTTTACCATAGTTGAGGATGGCCGTTGTGCCAAGTTCAGCAGATTGCTGCCTGGAGGTGATGGTCATCCGTGAAACCGAGGCGATGGAGGGAATGGCCTCGCCGCGAAATCCCAGGGAGTTGATTGCCTCCAGATCCTGATCTGCGGAGATTTTTGAAGTCCCGTGCCGCTCCAGACAGAGGAGGACATCATCCTCATCCATGCCCTCGCCATTGTCGATGACCCGGATCAGCCTGGTGCCTCCCCCTTCAATCTCGATCTCTATTCTGTCGGCACCGGCGTCCAGGCTGTTTTCAATAAGCTCTTTGACTACAGATGCAGGGCGTTCCACCACTTCTCCTGCGGCAATACGATTGGCAAGTTGTTCGGGGAGTACACGGATTTTGGACATGAGCTGAGCTGTTGAATGGAGTTACACCCCTTATTGGGGGATTAAATAGAGTCTGGATTGTAAAAAATCCAGTTTACCTGGGTCAAGGCTTCATGGTAAGATATATTACTTTGGTAGCACATTTCTAAACGAACACTAACTATACCAGCTTTTATACGCTTCGCTTAGTTTTTTTGCAATTGTTCAGCGGCAATTGTTTTCTTGTCTGAAAGGAAAAAGAATGACTGATCCTCTAAAAAGAAAGCTTGTGCCCATAGAAGATCTGCAGGACATACGGGGGGTGAAACTCCCTGCACGGCTTAAGTTTGTGCAGTTGGTGGTAACCGGTCCTCCGGGAGCCGGGAAGACGTATTATATTAACAAGGTGCATGGCTGGCCTAATGAAGGCTATGTGGACCTGACCCGCAAAGGATGGTGGAAAGACCAGACACTCACCTATCGTCCCCGGGAAATCCATCTGGGATTTCCCTTCAAAGGTTTTGATGAGGCCTTAACCGTTTTTGACAAGGAGTGGCTGGAGGCAGAAGAGCCGCTCTATCTTGAGCTGAAAAGAATTCAGATTCCACCGGCCAGCAATTCTATTTTTCAGACAAACTGGAGAAAGCGCTATATCTTCGAATTCCTCCTACCTGATCCTAAAAAAATTTTCAAACGGCGTCAGGAGAGGCATAAGGAAGGGTATTTTCCAGTGGATAAGAATCTGACCCTGGATATGGTCGTTCGTCAGTCAGACATCTATCGGGAAGTGGCCTTCTATATGCACAAGGCACAGATGCAGGTCTATGTCCGGGAGGGCCTGAGTAAGCCTCCCATGCGCATTGCAGAGAAAAATGATGTGAATGTCCCTGAGTGGGCTACCGCCGGCTCTGATTTCAGGCCGGACCTGACAACTTTTTTTGGTTGGAAGTGGTTAATCTTTCGTGAGGATCCCATTGAGTGGTTTACTGTCACAGATCAATTACAGATCCTGAAAAATGAATGCCGTCTTCCCCATGACGGGAAGACATTTGAGATGGTTATTGGCGAGCAGAAGCTTGTTTTTCGTCCTGAAATCCCCCTTGGCGTCAAGAAAAAAAATATCAAGAAAAACTGGCTGGTGGGCACCTCCAAGTCCTGCTCCGACGACACTATTCAGGCCTTTGCCAGGATTAGGGTCGGGGAAACTGTGCTCATAGGCCGGGATAATCAGCAATATGATGAGATCTTTCATTTCTCAAAATCTGTGGCCAGAAGGCATTTGACTGTTACCAATATTAAAGGGGACCTGAAACTCACCCCTTTAAGTGATACAGCAACAGCGATTCAGATTGTTCGCAGTGGCGATCAGGATGTCCGGGAACGAATCGGCACCAATCGCTATAATGCAATTCTTGCCATTCGTGAAATTTACGGGGGAGCTCTCACCATGCTGCCTCCTGATGAGGCCTTGTCCACCATCAAAGAGGTGAATGAAGCTCTCGCCCACCAGCCATACCGGGAAAAAACCGACACCGGTGATCCTGGAGCCCTGCTGGAACCTCCCGAGGAATTGAAGCTCCTTATTGTTGGAGACCTCCATGCCCAGGTAGACAATCTCCTGAGAATATTAAATGAACAATGTCTGCTGGCCCACCTGGCTGCAAACAGGGCCTGTCTGGTCATACTTGGAGATGCAGTCCATTCTGAGATCCCCAAAGAGATGGAAGATATGGACAGCTCCATTTTGATGATGGATCTGATATTCAAGATGAAGTCTCATTTTCCTGAAAATTTTTTCTATCTCCTGGGGAACCATGACTGTTTTGAGGCGGGAATCAGTAAGAATGGTATTTCCCAGGGTCTTCTCATGCGAAAACGTCTCCGGGAACTGCGTGGTGACGATTACGTGGCAGAGATGCAGACCTTTTACGATCTTTTGCCCATGGTTCTCCGGACTGATTCATGCCTGGCCTGTCATGCTGCCCCTCCACGCAAGGCCATTACCCGGGAAAAAGTGGTCAACCTTCGCAGCTATCCAAAAATTTGTAATGAAATTTTGACGAACAGGTTAAAACGTTCCCATTATCTTGCAGGCTATGATAAAAGAGATGTAAAACAGTTTCGTAAAAGTTTACAGCTTCCAAAACGGACACCGTTTGTGGTTGGCCACACACCCCTTGATCCATTTAAAAGTTATTGGAAAAATGCTGGCAATATTAAAGGGCATCATATTATATACAGCGGCCATCCGGATGGGCCGAGTCTCTTTTTGCAGATCAGGAAGAAGATGATTCCCTTGAGTTACCCGGCAGAGCCCCTGTTGAAAATTATAAATGAAGTGAAATGAAGCTTCGTGTTAGTTAGTATCTGTCCATAAATGGCCTTTTTCTCCTAACTCTTCGTTGCTCTCAAAATTTAATCCTCGGAATATCATATATATGCCTGCGGTTAAATTCATCGAGCGCCTCGATTTAGAAGAAAAAATCTCATTTATGGACAGATACTGACTCACCTTACCAGGAGAAAGAAATATGGTACTAAAGTCAACAAACCCTTTGGCAGGGTTACTGCGAAAATCACCATTTAAGCCGATTCAGATACATATGCGGACGGTATTCTCCTGTGTTATGCTGCTGCCGGCTTTATTTGACGCAGTCTATAGAAAGGATAGGGAGGGGCTGATCGATATAGCAAAACAGATCGATAAACTCGAGACCGAGGCGGACAAGATAAAGTCTAGGTTTCGTCACCATATGCCTAAAACCTTGCTTCTCCCTGTTGATAGAAAAGACCTCCTCAGTCTGATCAATGAGCAGGATGCCATCTCCGATGGTGTGGAAAAGATCAGCCAGATTTTAACCAGTCGTGACATGATTGTCCCGGATGCCATCAAAGATGGGTTTGATGAACTCCTTGAAGGGACAATGGAGATTTCCAGCCAGGCAATGACAATGATTGAGGAGCTTGATGAGTTAGTGCACGTCGGGTTCAGCGGTAAAGAGCATGAAAGAGTCGAGAAGATGATCGCAGGAGTGAGAAGGGGCGAACATCATATCGATAAAATTCTGCGCAAACTAAACCGGACGCTTTTTACCGTTGAGAGTGATCTGGATCCAGTGTCTGTCGTGTTCTGGTATAAGATCATCGAAGAGGTCGGCAATATCTCTGATCGTGAAGAGAATATGGCCGATCGTCTGGTGTTGTTCCTGTCAAAATAAAAAGAGAGCTAGAGAGAAAAAATGGAAGTTATTGCTGCATATGGAACAATCTTGATTGTTATGGCCGTGGTCTTCGGTCTCTTTATGACTTGGGGAGTTGGAGCCAATGACTTGGCAAATGCCATGGGAACCTCGGTGGGGGCCGGTGCTGTGACGGTCAAGCAGGCCATTGGTATTGCAATTGTTTTTGAATTCACCGGTGCTGTTTTGGCAGGCGGCAATGTCACCAAAACAATTCGCAAGGGGATTATTGATCCCACAGCTATTGTCGCAACACCTGAAATTTTGGTCTATGGTATGCTTGCGGCACTGCTTGCGGCAGCTGTCTGGCTGATGATTGCTTCCACTAGAGGGTGGCCTGTATCCACAACCCACTCTATTGTCGGTGCATTGATTGGTTTTGCCATTGTCGGCATAGGACCGGATGCCGTGAACTGGGGGAAGATCGGTAAGATCGTTGCCAGTTGGGTCATCTCTCCAATGATTGGTGGTACCATTGCCTTTCTTCTGGTGATGTCCACCCGAAAGCTGATCTTCAACACTGATAATCCATTGAAGAGTGCGAAGAAATATGCCCCTTTCTATATTTTTCTCGTAGGCTTTGTGATCTCTCTGGTCACCCTGTTTAAGGGATTGAAGCATCTCCATATTGAGCTCACGGGCCCGCAGAGTTTTGGCCTGGCTATTATGATCGGTCTCTGTGTCAGTGGAGTCGGCTGGCTCTTTATTAGAAGAATCAAAGAAGACGTGGAGGCGGACCGGGATTTCCATTTTGCCAGTGTGGAAAAGGTCTTTACCCCCATGATGCTCTTTACCGCCTGTGCAATGGCCTTTGCCCATGGGTCCAATGATGTTGCCAATGGTATTGGGCCGCTGGCTGCAGTCATCAGTATTGTCACCTCCGGCGGTGAGGTGATGCAGGAGTCTGAAATGCCTGTCTGGATACTGGTGGTCGGTGGTACGGGGATCATCCTTGGTCTGGTAACCCTGGGGTACAAGGTCATGCTCACCGTAGGCACCAAGATTACAGAACTCACTCCCTCACGCGGCTTTTGTGCAGAGCTCGCCGCCGCCAGTACGGTTGTCCTGGCCTCACGTACCGGTCTGCCTGTCTCCACAACCCATATCCTGGTGGGCGCAGTCCTGGGTGTCGGCCTGGCCCGCGGCATAGGGGCCCTTGACCTGCGGGTGGTCCTGAACATTATTATCTCCTGGATTGTCACCCTGCCGGCAGGTGCAATCCTGGCAATGGTCTTTTTCTTCTTCTTGAAGGGCGTGTTCGGCTGAGAAAAGAGATAAGTTTTCTTCACCACAGAGGACACAGAGAACACAGAGGAAGCGCTTGTTTTTCTCTGTGCTCTTAGCTCGTAACACCGCTCTGCGGTGTTACGCATCCTATGGCGCTCTGCGCCAGGAATTAGAGCAATGTCACGCAGCCGTTATCAATTTGCCGAGCCGGATCGACCACACTTCCTGACCTGTACCGTAGTAGAATGGTTACCCGTCTTCACCCGGCAAGAAGCTGTCCAGATCCTGTTTGACTCATGGCACTATTTACAAACCAACCAAGGACTACAACTCTATGGCTTTGTGGTTCTTGAAAATCATCTGCACGTTGTCGCTCAAACTGAAAACCTGGCTGTAACCTGGGCCAACTTTAAGTCCTACACGGCACGCAGGATTATCGAGCTGCTTAAAGCCCATCACGCCGAAGAACTTTTGCAGCGGATGCGGTTTGCTCGCAAGGCAAAGCGTAATGATCGGGAGCATCAGTTTTGGCAGGAAAACTCACATCCTCAGGTGATTGAAGGAGAGACAATGCTGCGACAGAAATTAGACTATATCCATCAAAACCCGGTTAAGCGTGGCTATGTCGATGAGACTGAGCAGTGGCGGTGGTCGAGTGCACGAAATTATGGTGGTAGGAAAGGTTTGGTTGAGGTGTTTACTGCTTGGTAAAGGAGATCGCGGCGCAGAGCGCCTTGAGATGCGTCACACCGCAGAGCGGTGCGACGAGGAACTCGCAACTAACTTGTACCACCGCTCTGCGGTGGTACATATCCCGAGGCGCTTTGCGCCAAGACAGAGAATTAAGTTATGTCAAGCAGTCCTTATCTTTCCACCAGACAGGCTCAACCGCATTGCAGTGTATCTTTTCACCCTGACCTCTGTACTCTGAACTCTGCCTTCTGATACAGTGCCTCCATCTAAAAAAAAATCTCCAGCTCGTACCCCGCCTAAGCGAAAACGGGTATACAAAAAACCGCTCAATGAAAAGCATATCATCGGTTTTCTTTTTGCGATCAGTCTTGTCCTGACTCTGTTCCTTGGGGGCCTGCTGACAAGTCTGGCTCTGCTCAAGATACCGGATATCCGAACTATTGCCGAGTACCAGCCTGTACAGGCATCGGAAATCCTTGATCGTCACGGCATGGTCATTGAGCGGATCTATATAGAAAATCGCACGGTTATTCCACTCTCCCATATGCCGTCCTACCTTCCTCAGGCCTTTGTTGCAGCTGAAGACAGTCGCTTCTACGATCATCCTGGACTCGATTTCTGGTCGGTTTTTCGTGCGGCGATCAATAACATGAAAAGTGGGCGACGCGGTCAGGGAGGATCAACCATTACCCAGCAAGTGGCTCGTTCCCTCCTCCTTACTCCGGAAAAGACCTATCTCCGCAAGTTCAAGGAGGCGATTTTGGCCTGGCGGATTGATACCCTCTTGAGCAAGGATGAAATCCTTCATATCTATCTGAACCAGATCTATCTCGGTGACGGGGCCCATGGAGTGGAGGCGGCTGCCCAGACCTATTTCGGAAAACATGCAAGAGAGCTGAGCCTTGGAGAGGCTGCAGTGCTTGCCGGTCTTCCCCAGGCGCCCAGCCGTTACGCGCCCAATCATAATTTGCAGGCAGCGCGCAAGAGGCAGCGTTATGTCCTGAACCGGATGGCAGCAGACGGCTATGTGAGTTCGGACCAGGCCCGCAGAGCCTTTGAACCTCCCCTTGCCCTCACCGGCGGAAGCAGGGAGTCACGGGGAGTGAACGGCTATTTTATCCAACTGGTGAGAAAACAGGCGGAAAAAATATTGGGCATTTCCCTCAACCGGGCTGGTGTCCGAATCATCACTACCATGGATTCCGGGCAGCAGAAGCAGGCTGCAGCCGCACTTCGCCACGGGGTAAAGACCTTTTTTCCGGGAAAGAAAGAGGTACAGGGAGCCATCGTCTCTATTGATGCCTGTAGCGGCAGGGTCAGGGCCCTGACAGGCGGACTTGATTTTAATAGGAGTGCCTTTGACCGTTCAACTCAGGCCAGACGTTCAGCGGGTTCACTGTTTAAGCCGCTGCTCTATGCCGCTGCCTTTGAAAAAGGTTTGAGCCCTCAGTCTACCCTGATCGATTCCCCTCTCTCTATTCGTGGCGGCAACGGCAAGATGTGGAATCCAAAAAACTTTTCCGGGAGATATTATGGAGAGACAAGCCTTCGTGAGGCATTGGTTCGTTCCCGTAACATTATTGCCATCAAACTTCTGCAGAAAGTGGGAATCAAGAGAGTACAAAAGCTGGCTGAGAAGTTTGGCATTCGGCCTCCCATCACTTCTGATCTTTCTCTGGCTCTAGGGGCCACCGGAGTATCTCTTCTGGAGATCACAGCTGCCTACTCACCCTTTGTCTGCCAGGGAAAATATGCCGCTCCAATCCTGATTACCGGTATTGCCAGGAACGATGGTGAAAAGATCTATCGTGCGAAGCCGGTTGAAAGACAGGTGCTCAGTCGTTCTGTTGCAGGTGACATGAAGGGGCTCTTAACAGAGGTGATTGGAGAGGGCACTGGGAAAAGGGCTGCAGGGCTTCCGGCACCTACAGGAGGCAAGACTGGGACCACCAATGAAAACAGAGATGCCTGGTTTGTCGGATTTACCGGACAACGTCTTGGCGGGGTGTGGCTCGGCCATGATGACAATGCAAGTCTTGGCAGAGGCAAAAACGGCGGGGGAGTGGCAGCACCGATCTGGCGTGATTTTATGAGTGGCAATAATTGATAGTGGAGAGTTGAGAGTGGATAATGAAGGTCTGATTCCAACAATATGGTTATGAAATTACAGCAAATATATGATGCCATGAGTTATGGACTATAAGGAAATCATCAGCAGCTGTTATTGCGGCGATGGATCTGCAAAACTGGAAAAGGCACTCAGACTTGCTCAGGAGTATGGCAGCGAGCTGTCAAGGCAGCCCAAGATCAACTTCCAGATTGAAGAAGTACGAGCAGCAGCCTTGTCACTTGACGCGCATATGACAGCAATGGAGATGGGTAAGACCTGTTCGCACTGTGCTGCAACTCCAGGGGGAGGCTGCTGCAGTGCATATATGGGGCATGAGAACAACGATGTGCTGCAGCTGCTCATGAATATCCTTGCAGGAGTAAAGGTGCAGCTGGTTCGAAACGATGGGGTGGAATGCTGTTTTCTCGCGGAGAAAGGGTGTCTCCTGCTCTTTAAACCGATCTTCTGTCTCAATTACCTCTGTCCACGCATCCAAAAAGAGTCAGGTGCAGAGGAGTTGAGGCTCCTTGAGCAAAAAACCGCGGCCCTCCTGGGAGCCCAGTCGGATCTTGAGCAGTTGCTCATTCGTTTTCTGCAACAGCAAACGTTCTGATGATGAGGGACTGATGAGTGCTGACAGTTTGAAGAATGTAAAAAGCCCCTGCAGGAACTTTCCTGCAGGGGCTTTTTTTTGAGCTGTAACCTTTATGGTGCCGGAGAACCTTTAAAAAGGTTTCAGGGTCCAGATACCGCAAGGACAGGTATCGACACAGAAGCCGCAGGCAATACATTTCTTATCATCCGAGACATACTCGTAGGATGCACCTAGGCCGGATTCATAGCCGTTGATGTGGGTGTATTCCAGTTCCCGACGGGTGATGGCCCCTTCCGGGCAGATGGTCTCACAGAGATGACAGTCACGGCAGGAGGCGCAGGACAGGCAGCGACCTGCTGAGTTTTCCTGGGAGTGCTCATGCTCAATCTCCGGGGTGTAATGAGTAATGGTAAGTGCCTTTTGGGTGATAACTGCTTTTGTAAAAGGTTTCCACTCCTCACCCTTGATTTGAGAGACGATGTACTCTGCTGCAGTCTTCCCGGCGCCCAGGGCATTGGTGGCAAGACCAGGTTTCTCCACATCACCAATAGCCAGAACCTTGGCATCAGTTGTCAGGTGCGCCTCATCCGTCTTCAGCCAGGCAGCACCACCCACGGTGACCGTTTCCACAGAGTCAGGCAGGAATTTCAGCTTGGGTACGTCACCGATGGAGATGATCACGGTCTGGGCCGGGATGACCTCACCGGTATCCATGACCAGTCCTTCCGGGGTGACCTCTTTGGTCATGACCGGCCAGCGGAACTGGGCACCAAGTGCCTCGGCAGCCTCTTTTTCTTTACCAAAGGCCAGAGGTTTCTGGATATCCACCAGGGTGACCTTTTCGGCACCCAGTCGGTAGGCCTCACAGGCCACGTCACAGCCGACATTTCCGGCACCGATGATGACAACTTCCTTGCCCACCTTGTCAGGAGTCGCACTCTTGGCTCTTTTCAGGAAGTCAAGGGCGGGAATAACTGCTTCATGTCCGGGGAAGGGAATCTTGCGCGGCTCATGGGTACCCACCGCCACAATGACATAATCAAATTCATCTTTGAGCTTGGCAAAGGTCTCTTTGTCCATGTCCACGCCCAGGTTGGTATGGATATTAGGGGTCTCCAGGAAACGTGTTACCTCCTGGTCCCAGATGGCCTGGGATAACCGTTCCCAGGGGATAACCTGGGCCAGCTTGCCGCCGATAAATTCGTCTTTTTCAAAGATGTGGGCTTCGACACCTGCCAGGGCCAGCTGCCAGGCAGCATTCATACCTGCAGGGCCACCACCTATGATGGCTACTTTTTTGCCAAGGGACGGGGCAACAGTTGGGGCCTTGGCATCGCCTACAGCACGACCGAGGACCTGGACCTCAATGGCATCATCAACTTCCTGGCGGGAACAGTTTGCCATACAGAGGTTGGGGCAGACCGCTCCACAGACAGAAGCGGGAAGGGGAGAGTAGCGAAGCAGCATCTCGTAGGCTTCATCAATCCGTCCTTCTCGAATCAGCCATAGCCGGTCCACAGTGGGGATATGTACCGGGCAGTAATAGGTACAGGGTGCTGCTGCCTCCCGGTTGGCCCAGAAGGGTTTCTTGCGTCGCATGTCGCCCGTTGGCACTGCACCAATGGCACTGCGGTCAAGGCCGGGAGCAAGGTCACGCAGGGGATCGCCTCCGCCAAAGGCCTGGTTCCAGTGTTTGTTGCGGAACTCAGCCATGGGCATGGGGCCGGAGAACATCAGTGCGCGTTCCTGTGGAGAAACAGCGTTCAATACCTGCCATTCATCACGAAGCAGAAGTGTGTCTTGAAGATCCTCACGAGAAATCTTGCCAAGGTAGACCGGCATATTCTCTACCAGCCACTGCCACTGTTCATCCGTTGGTGCTGCTAAGCGAGAGTTTGTTCTCGAGTAGGAGTCATCGGTCTTGCCGCGGTAAAAGATGGTTCCGCCGACCATTCCGACGCAGGGTCGATAGCCAAGGACATTGCCCATGTTTTTGCCATCGACGCCGCAGACAACAGCAACACCGCCGCAGTTAAATTCGGCAAAGGAATCACCTGTGGAACCAAGGACCCAGAGTTCTGGTTTCTCATAGTCTGGATTCCATTTGGTCATGGTCAGTCCACGGGCACCGATGGAACCCTTGATGTAGACTTTACCATTGGCCATGGCATTGCAGACACCATTGGTGGCATCACCTAAAACGGTGATTTCTGCGCCGATGTTGAGATAACCAACATCGTCAGAGGCTGCACCTGTACAGGTGATAACCGTTCCAGGCATACCCATGCAACCAAGACGCTGTCCGGTAGGGCCTGAGACCTCAATGGAAAGTCCATCTGCATGCTGCAGGCGAATACCAAGGTTATGCTGCCCCATGGATTCGATTTGCAGCACATTGCTCGTTTCGGCAGCTGCCTGAACCATGGCTTCAAAGTCCATGGAATTGATTCTGCGGCCATTTTCATCCAGGCCTTTTACAACAGTCGCACTCACAGAAAACTCCTTATAAAAGAAAGTTTACGTTTTAAGAGATCAGGCTTCAGAAGAGAAAATAGAGGTTGTTTTTCTGAAAACTGAAAACTGAAAACTGAAAACTAACAAACATATTTAATATTCAATCTATCGGCGGCATCCTTATCGCCAATACCAAGCGCATCAGACATACCAACCGGCAGGGACTGAGATCGTCCAAGCGGGGCCATGACCTTTTTCATCTCGGTACGAATGGACATGAAGACCTCTGCCACACGCTCCGCAACCACGTCAGGATCAAGGCGTCGATACAGTTTGGGATTCTGGCTGGTGATACCCTTAGGACAGATACCCACGTTGCAGACATTACAGCGGTTCTTCTCGTTACCCAGACAACCGGCCACAGACTGCATGATGTATTTGCCGATGTGGACACCGGATGCACCAAGCATGATAAGTGCCAGGCCGTTCTGGGTAACGTTGCCGTTTTTGCCGATTCCGCCTGCCGCAAAGATTGGAATCTCGTTTTGCTTGCCTTGAGCCACCAGATCCAGATAACATTCGCGTACATTGGAGGCAATGGGGTGGCCTGTTGCATCCATGGATACGTTGTAGGCTGCACCTGTTCCGCCATCAATACCGTCGATCAGCAAACCGCCGGCGTAAGGATTACGCACCAGGTTGTTGAGCACTGATTTGGCACTGGTTGAGGCAGAGATCTTGGGATAGATCGGAACCTTGTGACCAAAGGCAGTGGACAGGGTCTGCATCATCTTCATCACCGACTCCTCAATGGAATACAGAGTCTGATGAACAGGAGGTGATGGAAGGTCAACGCCCTCAGGGACACCGCGCAGACGGGCGATCAACTTGGATACCTTGAACCACATCAGCAGTCCGCCATCTCCTGGTTTTGCCCCCTGACCATATTTGATTTCAATGGCTGCAGGATCACACTGCATATCAGGGATGGCGCGGATGATCTCATCCCAGCCAAAATAACCGGACGCAATCTGGAGTACAATGTACTTCAGATATGGGCTTTTCAGGACCCATGGCGGACATCCGCCTTCACCGGTACACATGACCACTGGAATGCCCAGGACCTCATTACAGTAGGCAACACCCTGCAGCAGTCCCAGCCACATGTTGGGGGAGAGCGCGCCAAAGGACATGGAGCCGATGACAAAGGGGAAGATCTCCCTGGTGGGCGGAATCCAGCCGCCTTCACGGGTGCGTTTCAGAAACTCTGCCGGGTCAAGGGTACGGCCAAGGGTGGTGGTCACATTGAACTCGTGGCGTCCTGCATCGAGCGCCGGATCAGTGAGCATGGAGATGCGGTTGAACATGATCCGGTCAAGCAGGGTGGGACCGACCTCGTTGCGGCGGCCGCCTCGCTTCATGGGCTCACCCTTCCGATTATTGAAGAAGAGTGTCCTGTTCTCATTGGTGTTGGGAACGGGCATGATCGCCTCGTTGGGACAGACCATGGAGCACATGGAACAGCCGATACAGGCGTTGGCCATGTTCGTTTTCTGGCGGATACCGACAAAGGTACGGTATTCGTTGCCGCGTTTCTTTTTGAGGACGTCGAGTTTCGGCATCCTCTGGCGTCTATAGGCGAGGTAGATGGCCTCTTTGGGGCAGACTGCGGTACAGTGGCCGCAGAGGGTACATCTGTCTTCGCGGTGCTGGATTATCCAGGGCAGGTCGGTGTAGCTTAAGCTGCCTGGCCCAACGGATACGGATCGTGCTGAGACCATATTGTCAGTTCCTTTCGTTCTGGGGGTACAATGATTGTGTGTTCACGCATGGGTTGGAAGTCGAGTGATGGATCACGGTCAGGGATCATGGCATCCACTCCGCACATCTCTGAGGCAATTGCCCAGGCACCTGGACGACCGCCCACCGTAGCAGGGCGTAATTTTTTCTGATCCATGACCAGCATACAGGTTTCATCAGGCAAGGTGCCGATGACTGCGTTGGGGCCGTCAATGATCAGACGGCGACAGGAATCGCGCAGGCCGGTAAGAAATTCTCCCTGTGGATGATTGGCCAGCTCTTCGCCCCGGAGCGGGGTGATGATATGTTTATAGGCCTGCAGGGGCAGTTTTAGTTGTTTCAGGGTGTAATGGAGAATATGGGTAAATGTCTCCGAGTCACTCTGGTAGCCGGTGTACCCTGGGAAATGCTTGCCCAGCAGCCAGTCGCGGATGGGAACAAATGCGGTGTTCTCACCATTGGTCATGGTGGCTATACCTTGAATAAAGAAGGGGTGACAGGCATAGAGATTAATTCCGTAGTTGGTGTTCTGTCTGCCTTGAGCCATACACACCCGGGATTTGATCCGGTTGTCGGAGAGGCTGAGCGCGTCACCAATTTCAAGGGGCCAACCCACTTCCTTGATGGTGGCCACATCAGGCCAGAAGGAAAAGGCGGTGAGGTCGTTTCCATGCTCTTCGCCATCTTTGCGCAGGGCCAGACGGGTGAGCATCAGTTCAGTCTCGATTTCATCCTTGGATTTTGCGACCAGAGATGCAGGCATCTTGTAGGCGCGCAGGAAGTAACGGTATCGATCTGTTGCTTCTATGAGAGCTGAGTTAGTTTCAAACTCATGGTCATACTTGAGTTCGAATCCACGTTTTTCCATAAAGCTGTTCAGGCGGTGCCAGGACTCTTCAGTGTGGGCTATACCTGAGAGTATGGGGTATTTCGAGTCATATTTGAAATCCTCGAAATGAAGACCGCGCAAGAGAAGTCCCAGGCCGGAGCCATCGTACCCTTCCTGCATAGCCTCCATGCCCTGAAGCACTTCATACGGAGAGAAGGCCTCACTGGCTGTTTTCAGGGCTAAACGACACATGCATTACTCCTGATAGGTTAAAAGTGAACTGCCTGCTTAGAGGCAGTGGATACTGTCTGCCGATGTGAAACACGGCAAGGTAGTTTTTGTATGTTTCTTTTCTTTTGTCCTGCTTTCTTGAAAAAGAATGAAAAGAAATTGAGCAAACCAAAATGCTTACAACGAAACGCTGACCTTGTCAAGATGAAAGGATCAAGGGTAATGGGTAACAATTCGTCAGACCTGTTGATATGATTATTAAAGGCTCTTTTGCTGAGGATAGAAAAGGGTGAACAGTTCTTTCAGTTCCCCCTGACGGCTTGCAGCGGCACCAAATAATACCAATGGTCGGGGGAGTGGCCTTGGCAGATGTTTCGAGGCACCTTGTAGAAAAGGCGAAGAAATCTTTTTTCTTGATAAATACCTTTTTTGCTGGGTACCATTATTATGCAACCAGGCAAAGGCTTCGTAAGTGAGAATTTTGCCACGATCCTGTGAAAGGGTGATCGGCTCACCAACAACTTAACAAGAGAAGAAAAAGAATATGAGGCTGTCTATTTTGTTTGTCCCGCTGTTTTTTTTCACCGCCCCTGCTTTTGCAGAGTCTGTGCCTCTCTCTGGCTGCCTTGAACTTCTCCAGGCTCGCTGCCAGAAATGTCATTATCTCAGTCGTGTCTGTCAGAAGGTGGGCGAAAAATCGGAACGGCGCTGGGCTGCCACCCTGAAGCGGATGGTCAAGCGGCGTGGGGCAACGCTTAGTGGGGAGGAGCAGGAATTTCTCCGGGATTGTCTGGTGACTCCCGACCCTGCCATCAAGCAGGAGTGTGGAAAGTAGGCCTTTGTTTTTTCTGTCCTTTTATTAAGCTGTAGTCGATTCACTCAAAGAAAGAGCGATGTTAGCGGACCATTTATACAATACGTCGACCCACGTGTTGCCCTCAGTCAAGAGATGTCATATCGTATAGGCTATCAGTACAACGAGTCTGTTCATCACACCATGGATTTTTCCAAGGGAGGTCGTAATGGAAACTGATATTCTTTTTTCCCCGTTAACCATCAAGAAGCACACCTTCCCCAACCGGTTGGGGGTAGCTCCCATGACCCGGATGTCCGGTGGGGCTGACAGTATCCCCCGGCGTGATGTCCTCGATTTTCTGGTACGTCGTGCCGAGCGGGGTGCCGGCCTGGTCTATACCGAGGCCATTGTGACCGATTATGAGAGTGCACAAGGGTATCCGGGCCAGGCGCGGATGACTAGTCAGCCGCAGATCGATACCTGGCGTAGAGTGGTAGAGAGTATTCACGGTCATGGTGCCAAGGCGATCATGCAGATGTTTCACTGCGGCCGCATGGCTTGGCCCGAGGTGAATCCGGCGCACCGTGTCATTGCTCCATCCCGTGTGGCCCCGGTCCAGGACAATCCGTTGACCGGCAATCCCTATCCGCTTCCTGAAGAGATGAGCCATTTTGATATCGATCATGTCATCCAGGGTTTTGTTGAAACAGCACGGGGGGGAGTAGCTGCAGGCTTTGACGGTATAGAGATCCACGGAGCCCATGGCTACCTGATCAGTCAGTTTCTTTCCTCCTATTCCAATAAGCGTAATGATGAATATGGCGGTTCGGAAGAAGGCCGCTTTTATTTTGCCCGAGAGATTATCAGGGCAGTGCGTCGGGTGGTGCCTGAGGATCGGCTGCTGCTGTTTCGCATCTCCAACTGGGGAGTGGCTGATATGGAGGTGTCACTGTTTGCTTCTCAGCAGGAGTGGCAGGCGATGATCGGTCTGTTGGATCAGGAGGAGCTTGACGCTCTCTCGGTATCCACCTACTGCTTCAGTGATTCTGCCTTTGACAGCGGGCAGACCATGGCCCAACTGACTCGTGCAGTTACCACGCTCCCCATTCTGATCTGCGGCCAGGTCCATGATCGTGCCACGGCAGAGGCTGCCCTAGAGGGTGCGGATATTGTGCTCAGTGGGAAATCCATACTGCTTGATCCCGACTGGGTGGAAGGGGTACGGGGCGGGAAACCACTTTCTTGTTACTCTTCAGAGGAGGCCAACGTGGCCTATACAGAGGAACCCCTGCCCTGAAGACCGGTTTCCGGCTGTTGCCCCTGTTAATGACCCCGATCAGCAGCAGCCGGACATGATCTTGCGGCCCACGAAGCCATTGATCCAGTTGGCAATGATTTCTGCGGCGCAGCCCACGCCCGGGTTGACACTGATGGCCTGTACCGGGCAGTTTTTTGCACAGGCGCCGCACTCCATGCATGCATCCTGATCCTCTATTTCTGCCTTTCGTTCTGCAACACCAAAGATACGGTGCGGACAGACGGTGACACAGTTGCCGCAACCGATACAGGTCTCTTGATCCAGGCTGAGGGTTGCGACCTTGTCGATATAGCGAAAGTTCTGCATCGTGATTCCTTTTATGGCTGACTGATGAAGGGGACGGCTACCCACAGCAGCAGGCCAATGACTGTCGCTGCAACTTGAATTGGAATACCGCGGCGCATCTCATGTTCTACTCCAGTGGGTGAGGTAAAGGGGGTGGAACCGGTAAAGTTCATGGCCAGGTAGGAACTGACTGCCGTGATCCAGAGGAGCAGGGCCAGACCCTCAGGAGTGGTGATCTGTCCAGAAAAGATTCCCCAGCAGGCAATGCCGCCAGCCAGGCCGGGCAACAAGCCCTTGACCCAGAACTGACGACCGGGCAACCAGGGAAGGATGAGCGGCAGCAAAATTGTCCCGCAGCCGATACCCACCAGGGTTCCACTGAGGAGATGGAGACCTCGCGTCCAGGCAGCGCTTGCCGAAAAAATAGTGGGGCCGATTCCTGAGAGAAGAACTCCAGCAAGGAATAAAATGACCAGTGGTTGCAGGAGAAAGTAGAGCTCCACCGGGATCAGTTCTGCCCGCTCCTTGAGGGTGAAGGTCACGGAACGCATGGCCTCGTCAGCCTGGTTGTTGTTGCGGAGAAAGGTAGGCAGGTCACTGGTTCGTACCGGCCCGAATTGGACCTTGAAGCCGCAGCCTTTTGTCACTTCCAGGGCAGCGACACCGGTGGCGCCGAGCTGCGGCAGGATCAGGGTTCGATGGCTGACCAGTTCCTGCAGCTGGCTTTGCTGCACGCTATGGATGATTTCTTCGGTGGAAAAGGTCCCCTTGCCGGCAGCGCACCAGACATTCACCCCTCTGGTATCGGCCACCAGCAGCCAGGCATCAATGGTATCCAGCTGAAAACGCAGAGCATCAAAGGAGAGCTTGTAGTTGGCGGTTACCAGCAACGGTGATTCCGGGCCAGGTCTGCCCACTGCATACAGGCCTGGAGTTAGCTTGTAATTATTGCGGGTCGGCCCGACTCTGGTCAAAATCGTTCCCAGCCTGTCACGTGCTGACGGCCTGGAGGCCACCTGCGGTATTGGCCCTGCCGGGGTTTGAAGGAAATCGGTGACAAAGGGATGGATGGTATAGCCGGCTCGTTCATGAACCCCGACCCGGGGTTCCGGTTTCGGGCCTCAGCATGGGGTGTCATCTATTGGTGAAGAGAGGGCCTGATTGCAGGCACAGGGTTGCTGCTGCAGCGTGTGCAGGCCAGGTGGCTGCTTCGTGTCATCTGTTGTGGATTTCATAGTCAGATGTAAAGTTTGCTGGATCAATTATGGTGTTCACTCATGAATTGAGAGGAGACACCATTGACTTTTGCAACGTTGCAGCCGGGTCCCTGGCTGTCATGGTGGCAGATCTTGGTGTAGATTTCTGTTACCATCTCTTTATCCCCATTGTCAAGACAAGGAGCGGTTGTACTGGTGGGCATAAAAAAAAGGAGGACCGTGTATGGTCCTCCCTGAAGTTGCTCAAGAAGCGTGTGTGGCCGAGGTGTTTATTTAGTGCCTGTCCAGAAATGGCTATTTTTCCCTAACTCTTCGTTGCTCTCAAAATTTAATCCTCGGAATATCAATTATATGCCTGCGGTTAAATTCCTCGATCGCCTCGATTTAGAAAAAACTATCTCATTTCTGGGCAGGCACTATTTAAGAATCTTACCGATATTTTTTACGGCATCGACTTTATCTTTCACGGCCGAAACCTCTTTTACACCAGGGACATCATCGAGGATATTTTTTCCACCCTCTTCAATGTCGCTTATGCCGTTTTTAAAGGAGGAGATGGCCTTACCCAGGCCGGATCCCAGCTCAGGGAGCTTTTTCCCGCCAAAAACAAGCACGGCAATGCCCAGGATAACGATCAGTTCCGGGGTTCCAAGTCCAAACATGGTTTCCTCCAGTTATTAGGGGCAGTGGGTCTGGGCTGTCAGCTCAGGCCTGCGAATCGCCTTTGGTGTCGTCGTCTATTTTCTTTGATTCTTCTTCTTCTTTTTTGGTGGCGTCTTTGAAGTTCCTGATGCCTTTGCCGATCCCGGATCCAATTTCCGGAAGTTTGCCGGCGCCAAAAATGATAACGATAATGACCAGAATAACAATCAATTCCGGCATGCCAAGTCCAAACATAATAATTCCTCTATATCGAGTGGCGGTTTAAGAAATCTGTTGCTCAAATCCTGTCACGTGCCTTGGGCGGCAAACTTTAACAGGAAAACACTCCTTCAAACGTTCTAAATGTAGAGCAGTTAGGGCAGAATGTCAATCCTTTCCATATATGGAGATGCGTTGCCCCATCTGCCGCATCTGTGTCAGAATCGTATCTTCATCAAGGGTGAGCAGCCTGCGATTCTCCATGATTACAGAGCCGCCTATGACCGAATGCACCACATCCGCACCGCGGGCTGCATACACCAAGTGTGATGGGATGTTGTAGAGGGGCGTGAGGTGGGGCTGGTTCATGTCCAGGACGATCAGGTCTGCTTTTTTTCCAACTTCAAGGGAGCCGATCTGCCCACCTGCACTAAGGGTTTCGGCCCCGCCCAGGGTGGCCGCATGCAGAGTCTGCTCCGCATTCATGACTGTGGGATCCATACGTGCGACCTTGTGAATCTTGGCCACTGTATTCATCTCGCCAAACATATCTACGTCATTGTTAGAGGCAGACCCATCGGTTCCGATGCCCACCTTGACCCCGGCCTGCAGCATCTTCACCACCGGGGCTGTTCCAGAGGCAAGTTTCATGTTTGACTCCTGACAGTGGGAAACGCTGACCCCGCGCTGGGCCAGAAGTTGGATCTCTTTCTCATCGACCATGACGCAGTGGGCCGCCAGCGTCTTGTCGGTGAGCAGTCCCAGATGGTCCAGGTGTTGCACCGGGCTGCAGCCGTATCGTTCCCTGCAGGTATCCATCTCTGTCTGATTCTCCGAGAGGTGAATCACATAGAGACTGTTGTTGTCCCGGGCAACATTACCCAGCCGCGAAAGAAGATCTGGCGAGCAGGTATACACTGCATGCGGGTCAACGGTGATGGAGATGAGTGGATGGTCCTTGTAAAGAGCAAACAACTCATTGAGGTACTTGAATCCATTTTCCAGTTCACCGTAACAGGGAGAGGGAAAATCGTAAAGCACTTCCCCGATCCAGGCCCGCATACCCGATCTTTCTGTGGCCCTGGCCACTTCCTTGGAAAAGAGGTACATGTCACAGAAGCTGGTGGTCCCGGATTTGATCATCTCGGCCAGGGAGAGCAGGGTGGATTGATAGACCATTTCCGGGGTCAGCTTGGTTTCCACCGGGAAGATATGCTCCTCGAGCCAGGTCATGAGCGGCAGGTCATCGGCCAGGCCCCGGAAGCAGGACATGGCCGCATGGGTGTGGGTGTTGACGAGGCCCGGCATGATCAGACCGTAATCGGTATGGATGTGCTTGGCAGGGGAAAAGTCAGCAAGGATCTGCTCTTTGGTGCCGATTGCTGTGATGGTGTCGCCTGTTATCGCTGCTGCAGCGTCTTGGATAAGGCTTTTTTGTCTGGCATCTGGGAGGAGATAACTGCCGGAGATGATAAGGTCTGTTGGTTGTTTTGGCATGATGAAATCAACAAAAAGGAAAAAAGAAAAGCAACTATCAAATATTGAACACGGAATGTCGAATGACGAAGTTTTTAACTTCTGCGGTTCAAAATTCCGTGTTCGATATTCGACATTCGTTTTTTTATGAAATCCGGCCTGCAATCTCCACTATCAATCGTTCCAGCTTCGGTTGCATACCCTCTGCCGTGGCAATAATATCTTCCAGGATTATGGGCTGAAAGTTGTCAGGGTCATTGACATTGGAGACAACTGACAGTCCAAGGACATCCATGCCTGCGTGCTTGGCCACTATGACTTCAGGAACCGAGGACATGCCCACACCATCGGCCCCGCAGTCACGCAGCCACCTGGTCTCTGCCGGTGTCTCCAGGCTGGGACCAGGGATGCAGACGTAGACCCCGCTGATCACATTTTTGATCCTGCAATGGCTGGCACTGTCCAGTGCGATTTTAATCAGTTCCGGGTGATACGGGGTGGAAAAATCAGGGAAACGGGGGCCCCAGCTGTCCACATTGGGACCGCGCAGGGGATTTTCCCCCAGGAAGTTGAGATGATCCCGCAGGACCATGATGGAGCCGGGAAGAAAAAGCGGGTTGAGTCCGCCAGCTGCATTGGTCAAAAGAAGTGTCTTTGCACCGAGCAGGGAGAGGACCCTGATGGGAAAGGCGACCTCTTTGCTGGAATACCCCTCGTAATAGTGAAATCGCCCTTGCAGGACAGCGATTTTTTTTCCGGAGAGGCGGCCAAGGATCAAATTGCCGCTGTGACTGTCCACCGTGGACCGGGGGAAATGGGGGATCTCTGAATAGGGCAGGCTCAGCTCACTCTCGATCCTGTCAGCAAAACCGCCCAGGCCGGTCCCCAGCTGGATGACCAGATCCGGGGAAAAGGGGAAGACATCTTCCAGAAAGGCCACGCATTCTTCCACCCGCCTTTGGTAGTCCCCTGGGTTTTCCATATGGATTTTATTTGTGCAGTGCGTGCTTTTTGACAAAGTCCTGGATCTGGTTCCTGTCTGCATCCATCAGTTCACAGCGGGATTCTTTGTCCAGGATCTGGACAATGGAGGCGGGAAGCTCAAGGGGCTTGCCAATGGCCTCTTCCACTGTCTCACCGAATTTTGCCGGATGGGCAGTAGCGAGACAGCAGATGGGGATTCCCTTTTTCTGGTGCTGAAGGGCGCAATAGACACCGACTGCAGTGTGCGGATCCAATATGTATCCGTACTTCCGGTAAAAATCACCTATGGTTGCCTGTACATCCTCTTCGGAGGCAGCTATAGCAGTAAAATCTCTCTGGATCTGATCCTGAAAATCGGTGAGGTCGAGTTTTCCGGTTTCCGCAAACTGGGTCATGGCCTGTCGTGTCCGATCCGGTTCTTCATCAAGGAGATAGTAGAGATAGCGTTCAAAGTTGGAGGCCGACTGGATGTCCATGGAGGGGCTCGACGTAGCCACCACCTGGCTCAGGGAATAGTCTCCATCATTGACCATCCGGGTGAGGATATCATTGGCGTTGGTAGCCAGCAGCAGTTTGCGAATAGTTCCTTCCGGGAGCATCCGCTTGGCGATATAGCCGGCAAAGATATCTCCGAAGTTACCGGTGGGTACGGAAAAATCCGTGGTCTTCTCGTTTTCGTGACTGTTGATATGGAGACAGCTGTAGACGTAATAGACCACCTGGGCAAGTACCCGGGCCCAGTTGATGGAATTGATGGCACCTAAGTGTTGTTCTTCTTTGAAGTCCAGGTCGTTGAAGATTGCTTTGACAATGGCCTGACCGTCGTCAAAGGTTCCCTTGATGGCAATGTTGTAGACATTATCATCTGTCACCGTGGTCATCTGTTTTTCCTGGACCTTGCTGACCCGCTGGTGAGGATGAAGAATGAAGATCTTGATCCGTTCCTTGCCGCGCACTCCATAGATGGCGGCACTGCCGGTGTCCCCGGAGGTGGCTCCGAGGATATTCATGACCGAGTCATTTTTTTCCAGCAGATATTCAAAGAGGTTGCCCAGGAACTGCAGGGCTATATCCTTGAAGGCCAGGGTGGGACCGTGAAAAAGCTCCATGATATGGAGGGAGCCTTGATGGCACAGAGGGATAACCTTTTCCGTGTCAAAGCTGGCATAGGAACGGTCGATCAGGTCTCGAAGATCGGATTCGGGAATGTCGTCGATGAAGCGGGACATGATTTCAAAGGCCAGTTCCTGGTAGGAGAGATTCTTCCAGCTGGCAAATGTCTGGCTGCCAATCCGGGGAATGGCCCTGGGGAGAAGGAGCCCGCCGTCATCGGCCAGGCCCATCATCACTGCTTCGGTAAAGGGGACGGGATCGATCCCGCCTCGTGTGCTTATATATTGCATAGTTAGGTGATGTTTTTTAGATCTTCTATTTCTATCCTTGGTGCGTTGTGCCAGAGGCCTTCCAAATCGTAGAAAGATCTCTGCTCATGATAGAAAATATGAACTACTACATCGTCAAAGTCAAGAAGAACCCACATGCCTTCCTTGATTCCCTCTGCCTTGGCAGCACTTATCCGTTTGGAGCGCATTGCTGCCTCCAGGGCCTCGGCAAGTCCCTGCACATGACGGGTGGAGCGTCCGCTCATGATGATAAAATAATCGGCAAATGAGGCGATACCCCTGACATCAAGAATGACCATGTCTTCGGCCTTGGTGTCAATGGCTGCTTGTGCGCAGATCTCTACCCGTTCAATGCCGCTTTTGTCCTGTATCTCTTTTTTGAGCTGTTTCATAGTTGATAGGGTGCCGGAGGCACTTAACTGTTTTTTCCTTTTGCTTTGTTTTCCCGTTTTTTTCGCGGGGGAAATTCAAAGCTGATTTTTCCTGTCTGGTTCAGAAGAAGAAAGGCATCAAAAGGTCTCTTCTTTTTGGAGATAAATCCGGTGATTAGCTCTGTCTTTCCCTCTGCCAGCAGTTGGTTGATATGTTGGGAGGTGATGGCCCGGGAGAGAATGACCTTACTGATTTGTAACCCCTTTTTCTTGTCGCCGTCAAGCATGGAGCCAGACATATAGGCGGCAGGCGTTTCAAAAACAGGAGTGTTATCCACCGGAGACAGCCCCAGAGGTTCGGTTTTTTTGATGGCCTCAATGTCTAAGTCGTCGATGGAGTCGGCAAAAAGAAAATCCACCTTGTTGTTCTTCAGGCGGACAGAGGCGGTAAAGGGTTTTCCCCGTTTACTCCTGAAGTCACTAAACGGCCCCAGGGTCTCTCCTTGAATGAGACTGATGATTTCATCCTGACTCATTATCCTGCCGCCCAGGATCTTACGCAGGCTGATCTTCTCATCTTCTGAGACAAAGGCAGTGGGGGTCTCATAAAAACGTATACTGTCAACAGGGCTGAAAGGAGCTTCCTTCTGGGTGGGCGCCTGTTCAAAATTGCGTATCTGGCTGATGATATGTCTGGTCAGTTCACGGATCTCATCCATGAACTGTTCACGGGTAAGCTTGCCGTGCAGGATCTGGTTGAGCTTGAATTCCCACTCGCCTGTCATCTGGGGTGAGGCCAGGACATCAATCTTTAGGGCCTCGAGCAGAGCAAGCAACTCAAAGGCCTTGCCGGTGGGAGTCAGTTCCTTGCCCTCCCGCACAATATATTTTTCCTTGAGCAGTTTCTCGATGATGGCGGCCCGGGTGGCTGGTGTTCCCAGGCCTCGCTCTTTCATGGCCTCGGCAAGTTCTTCATCGTCCACGAATTTGCCGGAGTTTTCCATGGCAGAGAGCAGGGTTGCCTCGTTAAAACGCGGTGGAGGCTTGGTTGCTGATTTTTCTTTTGCCACTTCCCGGCAGTGCACATCAGACCCTTTGGGGACAGGAGTGAGTAATTTGTCTGCTTCCTGCGCGTTGTTTCCCTGGTAAATGACCTTCCAGCCTGGATCAGTCTGGATTTTGCCTTCGGTGAGAAACGTCTCGTCGCTTACCAGAGAGAGTCGTTTGGTGTTGAGATATCTGGCAGGAGGAAAGAAGACGGCCAAAAACCGTTGCACCACCATGGTGTATATCTTCTGCTCCGGCTCACTGAGAGAGGCGGGCAGTTTGTCGGTGGGGATAATGGCGTGATGGTCTGATATCTTTTTGTTGTCAAAGTTCCGTTTGTCTTTTTTGATGTATCCCTGTTCCAGCGCGGTGCGTGCATGAGCGCCCAGCTGCCATCCCTGCTGCTGCTTCACAGTATTCTTCACGATCTTCAGGTAATCTTCAGGCAGATGGCGGCTGTCGGTTCTTGGGTAGGTCAGGACCTTATGACGTTCATACAGGGCCTGAGCCAGCCCCAAGGTGTTCTTGGCAGAGAAGCCAAAACGGTTGTTGGCCTCCCGCTGCAGAGAGGTGAGGTCATAGAGCTGGGGGGAGCGCTGGCTCGACTTTTTGCTGGTTTCAGAGACGAGCGCCGGCTTGCCGGTACACTTTTCAACCAGATCATCACCATTCTTCTCATCCCATATTCTATCGGCGCGACCATGCTCATTTTGTGGATCTTTTTTCCATTCCGGATCGATCCACTTGCCAATGTAGCTGTTGTTGTCAAAGGTAAAGGTTGCCTGCAGGGTAAAAAAGTCACGCGGTTTAAAGGCGAGACGTACCTGTTCCCGTTTGACGAGCATGGAGAGGGTGGGGGTCTGTACCCTGCCGCAGGAGGTAAGGAAAAATCCACCCTTCCTGGAGTTGAATCCGGTAAGGGCACGGGTGGCATTGAGACCAATGAGCCAGTCGGACTCCGAGCGACAGAGAGCCGCATCTTCTAAGAGCTGCATCTCATCATTTTCGCGCAGGTGGGCAAATCCTTCCTTGATGGCATCTTTGGTCATGGACTGCAGCCACAGTCGTTTGAAACTCTTTTTGGCAACAGAACTGTTCCACACATAGCGCAGGATATATTTGAAGATCAGCTCGCCTTCACGGCCTGCATCACAGGCATTGATCACTTCCCTGACATCTTTGCGGCGGATGAGCTTCTGCAGGGCGTTCAGCTGTCCCTTGGTGTTGGAGAGTCCTTTTAAGGGGAACTCTTCCGGGATGATGGGCAGGTTCTCCAGTGTCCAGCTCTTATATTTAGGATCCATCTCCTCAGGATACTGGATGGCCACCAGATGTCCTATGGCGTAGGAGACAATGTAGCGGTCACTTTCAAAATGCGTCTTGGTTTTGCTGAATTTACCGGGCAGGGCCTTTGTCAGGTCGGCTGCCACACTGGGCTTTTCCGCAATAATGAGGGTTTTGCTTGTCATCTTATCCTGTAATGGTTTGGGCAAAATTCAACAGCGACTCATGCCAGAGTTCGGGTTGTTCCAGGTAACAGGGGTGCTTGGCCCCTGCAAAAACTATGAGTTTGGAACCGGAGATTGACGCATGGAGGAGAGCAGCGTTGGCCGGATCAGAGATCTGATCGTTTTCGCCCCATAGAATAAGGGTGGAGGACGGCAGTTCAGCAAGGCGATCCCTGTTTTCGTCGATCCCGACGGAACCGATGAGAACCAGGCCGGACACTCTCTCAGGATGGTCAAGACTATATTCCAGGCTGATCTTTCCACCCATGGAAGGGCCGACCACAATGGCCTTATTTATGTTCGCTGAGTTCATCACTCCATTGATGACTTTTTCAGGTGTCAGTGGGGCCTCAGCGCTCTTGCCAAAGCCTGGCAGATCCAGAGCAACCGCGAAAAAACCCGCATCTGCCAGTTTCTCGAGCGTTCCCAGTTCCTTCCACGTCTCTGCCTGAAAGGCCTTTCCGTGCAGCAACAGGATGGGAGGTCGGGAAGTGTCTCCAGCCTGCAGGGTATTGATGCTGTGACCGTCTATCTCGACAATTTTCTTTTGAATGGTTTGCATAATTACTCAATAGGCAAAGACTGTTTGCAGGAGGGAGGGTCGAGTTTTGAAGGTTTTTTACTTCTGCAGTTCGACATTCCCTGTTCGATATTCGACATTTTCCATAGCAGGGAGAAGAAAATTGTTTTTTTGGGGGTGATTCCCCCCCACTCCCGGCAAAGTTCCAGATGTTCTATTAGTCCCTTTCCGGTTTGTCAATCGCTAATTGTGCTCTTTTTTTTTTATTGACGGAAAAAAGCGGTGGTGTGTTCTCTTTTTAACTCCCTGGATTTTTGTAATTATTGCTGCAGGAGGGAGGCGAGGAAAAAATGTTTACAACAATTCGAGATGGTGCGCTGGGAAAATCTCTTTCTTGGTCATAGTCTTTCCAGAAAATCCGGGAGCATCGTAATTGGTGGGAACAGGTTGCTTTAGGTGGCGGCATACTATAAGTAACTAAGTAACCTGTTGTTCCAGTGTGTATTCATGAGAGGCGGGATTAGGCAGACTTTTGTAATCCCTTTCTTGACAGGCAACTGTTTCTGTGGTTTATTGTTAAATTGGCACGGGATACAGGCGGGTGTAGCTCAGTGGTAGAGTACAAGCTTCCCAAGCTTGGTGTCGCGAGTTCAAATCTCGTCGCCCGCTCCAGTGTTGATGGGTTCAGTTCCCCCTGTCAATGCCATACCACAACCCTGCGGGGGAGGTGGCTTTGAAAGTGGGCTCTGCCCGCTTTTTTTTATGCCTGTTTCCAGGAGACAGGAATAATGAGTATGGGGAGTCCATGAGTGATTTTGTGACAGAAAGGATTCGTGATTTTGTGGAAAGCCTTCTCCCTTCCATGGGGCTGGAGTTGGTGGAAATACAGTATCGCCAGGAAAACCAGGGCTGGGTGCTGCGCCTGTTTATTGACGGGCCGGAGGGCGTTACCATAGACCACTGTACCAAGGTGAGCCGGGAAATGAGTGATTTTCTGGATGTTGAGGATCTGATCAATCATGCCTACAGCCTGGAGGTTTCATCCCCAGGTCTTGAGCGTCCATTACGTAATAAGGCTGATTTTCAACGCTTTGCTGGGAAAAAGGCTCGGATTAAGTTGCGGGACGTCGTTGCAGAACAGAAGGTGTTCATTGGATTGATAGGTGCCTCGGATGACGAGGGAATCGAGTTGCTTTTGGAAGACGGAACAAAGAGACGTTTTCTCATGGAGCAGATACGGAAGGCCAGGCTGAGTCTGTAAAAGGTAATCCTGGTTGCGAACAGAATATATTATATAGATAAACCAAAAATGGTCTTAACCTCTTTCTCAGGAGTGAGGACTGTTTTTATGGGGAATGAGCATGCTATCGGATTTAAAACGCATCATCGATCAGATCTGCAGGGATCGTGGTTTTGATAAAAAGCTTCTGATTGAGGCCATTGAAGAGGCAGTACAGTCGGCAGCCCAAAAGAAGCTCGGTTCCAGGCGGGAGATCGAGGTGCGCTATAACGAAGAGTTCGGTGAGGTCGAGGTCTTTCAGTTTCGCACCGTGGTTGAGGAAGTGAAAGACGAACAGACTGAGATTGGAGTTGTTGAAGCGAAACTTCTCGACCCCGAGGTACAGCTCGAAGATGAGCTTGGCGAGAAAATGGAAAACATCGAGGAGCTTGGGCGTATTGCTGCCCAGTCCGCCAAGCAGGTCATCATCCATAAGATGAAGGATGCTGAGCGCGAAGTTATCTACGAGATGTTCAAAGATCGTAAAGGCGAGATTGTCGGCGGCATTGTCCAGCGTTTTGAACGAGGGAATATGATTGTCAACCTTGGCCGCACTGATGCCATTTTGCCTAAGGATCAGCAGATCCCCAAACGTTCTTTTAAACAGGGGGATCGAATCAGGGCTTACCTCCTTGATGTCCGCCAGAACAGCAGGGATTCGCAGATTCTCCTGTCACGCACCAATGATGATTTCCTGGCCAAACTTTTTACCATGGAAGTTCCGGAGATCGCAGAAGGGATCGTCAAAATCATGGGAGTCAGCCGCGAACCCGGATTCAGGGCCAAGATAGCCGTAAGCTCAATCGAGACCGATGTCGATCCGGTGGGAGCCTGTGTCGGCATGAAAGGATCCCGGGTGCAAAATGTTGTTCAGGAACTTCAGGGGGAACGCATTGATATTGTTCCCTGGAGTCCTGATCCTGCAAAATATGTGTATAATGCCCTGGCGCCTGCCCATGTATCAATGGTTATGGTCGATGAAGAAGAGCATTCTCTTTTTGTTGTTGTGCCCAATGATCAGCTCTCATTGGCCATTGGTCGTCAGGGACAAAATGTTCGTCTGGCCTCAAGGCTTCTTGGCTGGCGTATTGACGTGAAGAGTGAGCAGCGATATGCTAATCTGGAGGATCCCGCTTATCAGGCACTTCTGAGCATCAAAGGAGTGGAAGAGGCCCTGGCCGATCAGTTTTTAGCCCGTGGTTTTTTCTCCATTGAAAAACTGGCGGCAGCCACTGTCGAGGAATTGACTGTCATTCGGGCCATTGATGATGAGCAGGCCGAGTATCTGATTGAAACGGCCAAGACGATGGTGGCAGAAGGTGTGGGGATAACAGAAACTGATGCTGCCCTGGAGACAGATGAGAGTGTCCGGGACGAAGAGATAAGTGATGAAAACCAGGATGTTGCAGAAGGTGTGGAAACTGCAGATGACACTGATGCTGTCCCGGAGACAGATGAAAGCCTCCAGGACGAAGAAGTAAGTAACGAGACCCCGGAGATCGAAGAAGAGGTTGAGAGTAGCGAAGTCGATTCTGCCCCCGAAGAGGAACAATCCGAAGGGGATGAACAAACCAAGTAAGAATAGGCCGGTTCGGACCTGTGTTATCTGTCGCAGGCAGTTTGATAAGTGTGTGTTGCAGCGATTTGTCTGGGAATGCAAGACAGAGACATTGGTAGCGGACAGGACACAGGTCATGCCAGGAAGAGGGGCCTACTGTTGCTTTGAAAAAGCGTGCAGTCAGCGTTTTCTGACCCGAAAATGGGGATGGAAAAGGGCCTTTCGCCTGAAAAAATAGAATTTGCGTAATTTGTTTTTTATAAACGAAAACGGGAATACAACACTGTAGAGCAGGACAGACAGGAGTAGGGAATGAGCAGGGTGAGGATTTATGAACTGGCCAAAGAGGCCGGTATGGCTAGTAAGGTTTTGGCCGATAAACTGATTGAGCAGGGGTATGACATCAAGGGTCATAGTTCAACGGTTGATGAAGAAACGGCTGACAAGATCCGTTCCACAGTATTGCAGAGTTCCGAGTCTGAACTGGTAGAAAAAAGAATTGATGCCGAAGTCGGAGGGACTACGGTGATTCGTCGGCGAGCCACCACCATCATTCGTCGTCGCCCGAAGCAGGTTCCTGAAGAGGAAGTTCAAGAGGAACAGGAGAGTGTAGAAGAGGTGCAGGCTGCTGCGGAGCCGGTTGCAAAACTGGAGGAGAAGGTCGAAGAGGTTGCGGTTGAAGAGCAACCTGTCCCGCAAGAGGTCGAAGCAGAAGCTGAAGAGGTGGAGCAGAAGGAAGAAGCTGCTGCAAAAATAGAAAAAGAAAAGGCACCTGTTCAGGCAAAACCTGCCCGCAAGGGAATTGCGAAGGTTATTGGAACCATTGAGATTCCAAAGGAAGAGCCCAGGCGTGCTCCGGTGCGTAAAAAGAGTGGTCGTCCACCTGCCGGCAGACCAGCAAGCCAGTTCAGGGCTCCCAGTGCAGGCGGAGCACCAGCTGCAGAAGAGCCAGGCCGAGGGAAAAAGAAAGGAAAACGTCCCGCCCAGGCAGAAGCTGATTCTCAGAAAAAGGCAGGCAAGGGCGGTTGGAAAAGTGGAAAAAAAGACCGCAAGAATATGCGGGTAACCCGTTTTGGCGATGATTACGATCGTTTTCCCAAGCGGGGAAAAAAGGGCAGAGGAAAGGCCAAGAAAGTTACCCAGCCTGCGGCTGAGATGAAGGCCATCAAGAAACGGATCAAGGTTGCTGAGACCATCAGTGTTGGTGATCTGGCCCATCGAATGAGAGTGAAGGGCAATGAAATTATAGCCAAGCTCATGGGACTAGGCATCATGGCCACCCTGAATCAGGCACTGGATGTGGATACAGCCACGCTGGTAGCTGCCGACTTTGGGTATGAGGTGGAGCAGGGCTTTACCGAAGAGATAGGAGTTCAGGAGCTCATCAAGAAGGAAGAAGGTGGAGAAGCCGTGTCAAGACCGCCTGTTGTAACTGTTATGGGCCATGTTGACCACGGAAAGACCTCCATCCTTGATGCCATTCGTAAGACAGATGTGGCAGAAGGAGAGGCCGGAGGGATTACCCAGCATATCGGTGCGTACCATGTCAGTTCCAGCGCCGGTGATGTGACCTTTGTCGATACTCCTGGTCATGCTGCTTTTACCGAGATGCGCTCTCGTGGTGCCCAGATTACCGATCTTATTATTTTGGTAGTGGCGGCTGATGATGGAGTCATGGATCAGACCCGTGAGGCCATTCACCATGCCCAGGCTGCAGAGGTACCAATTATTGTAGCAGTGAACAAGATTGACAAGGATAATGCGGATCCGGAACGGGTGAAAAGAGAGCTGGCAGAGCTGGATCTGGCCCCTGAGGAATGGGGTGGACAGACAATTTATTGCGAGATGTCAGCTAAGCAAAATATCGGTATCGATAAGCTCCTGGAGAATATTGAACTCATGGCCGAGATGATGGAACTGAAGGCCGATCCTGAGCGAAAGGCCCGGGGACGAGTCGTTGAGGCCAAGCTTGATAAGGGGCGTGGTGCAGTGGCCACTATCCTGGTTCAGGAAGGAACGCTGAGGACAGGCGATCACTTTGTTGTCGGTCAGTTCAGCGGAAAGGTCAGGGCCTTGCTCAATGACAAGAATAAGCCGATCAAAAGTGCAAAACCCTCTATTCCCGTTGAGGTACAAGGCTTGACTGGCGTTCCCTCAGCCGGTGACGAGTTCATCGTGGTTACCGATGAGAAGATGGCCAAAAGCGTGTCCCAGGCACGGGCATTGAAGTCCCGTGAGAGTGAACTTGCAGCAAATACCAAAGTTTCTCTTGATAAACTCTTTGAACAGATGAGCGAGGGAGAGGCGCAGGAGCTGCGGATTGTACTGAGAGCCGATGTTCAGGGTACTCTGGAGGCCTTTGGCAAGGCAGCGGAAAAACTCTCCACCGATGAGGTGAAGGTACGGATTCTCCATGAAGGGACCGGGACTATTACCGATTCTGATATCCTCCTTGCTTCAGCATCTGATGCCATTATTATCGGTTTTAATGTTCGTCCTTCGACCAAGGTCAAAGAGCTGGCAACGAAGGAACATGTAGATGTTCGTTCCTACGATGTTATCTACCATGCCCTTGATGATATCAGAAAGGCCATGGTTGGTATGCTTGAGCCCACCTTTGAAGAGGAAGTGATCGGCAGTGCCGAGGTTCGGGATATCTTCCGCGCACCCAAGGTCGGGACCATTGCCGGTTGTTCTATTGTCGACGGCAAGATATTGCGCAATTCTTCAGCGCGTGTTCTTCGGGAGGGTGTTGTGGTATACACCGGCAAGATAGGCTCTCTCAGGCGTTTTAAAGATGATGTCAAAGAGGTCCTGTCCGGCTATGAATGCGGTATTACCATTGAGAATTTTAATGATATAAAAGTAGGCGACACCTTGGAAGCCTTTGTCATGAACGAGGTGGAGGCAACTCTTGGTGCCACCCGACAGGAAAAGGAATCAGGGGGCGACGAGTAGGACTGTATGTGGGATCCAAAAGAGACTATTGAGTCCGTCGGCCTTGGTAAACAAGACCGAAAACGGTCTACACGGGTGGCAGATGCCATCCGGATAGAACTGTCCGTCCTTTTTCTGCAGAAGGTGCGGGATCAAAAGTTGAGTGATGTGACGGTCTCAGGCGTTACGGTAACGGATGATCTGAAAAGCGCCCGCATCATGTATACGGTTCCCGGCAGCGAAAAACAGCGTAAAAAAGTTGCTGAGGCACTGAAGCGGGCAACCGGTTTTGTGAGGAGTCATCTGGCCCATGTGCTGAACATGCGCTACACCCCTTCACTGAAATTCATCTATGATGAAAAAGCAGAGAAGGTGGAAGAGATGGAGCGACTTTTTCAGGAAATTGCCACTGAGAGGAACAAGAATGAAGGAGATTCCTGAGCAGATCCTCGAGATTGTGAACAAGGCCACTCATGTTGTCCTGGTTACCCATGTCCACCCTGATGGTGATGCCCTGGGATCTCTGCTGGGCCTGGCCGACATCCTGGAGGGGCATGGCAAAAAGGTCTTCCGTTATCTTGAGGAGCCTGTCTCTCATCTTTATGATTTTCTTCCGGACTGTGATCTTGCCGAGACCGATCTTGCAGCCCTGGAGAGATTTGCCGAGGAAGCTGATGAGGGAAAGGCCATAACCATCTCACTGGATTGTGGCGATTGTGACCGTCTGGGACAGGCAAAGCGGGAGTTGCTTGCTATTTCCCCCTTTGTTGTCATCGATCACCATTATGGTCACCGAAGCTTTGGTGATCATCTCTGGCTCGACAGCGAGCGTTCATCCACTGGTGAAATGGTTTATGAACTGGCTCAGATAATGGGTGCTGAGGTCTCTCAACAGGCCGCATTTTCTCTGTATGTCGCCATTTCTACGGATACCGGCTCCTTTCGCTATGAAAATACCAGCCCCAGGACCCTGAGGATAGCTGCAGACCTTGTGGAATCCGGCGTCCGTCCGGCTGAGGTGGCTGATAAGGTCTATGATAATTATACCATAGAGCGTCTGCGTTTAATGGAAATGGTCCTTGCCACTCTGCAGGTTTCTGCAGCAGGACAGATCGGGCTGATTCATGTAAGTGCTGAGATGTTTGCGCGCAGCGGGGCCACTAGCGATGATATTGATGGCTTTGTGAACTATCCCCGGGCGCTGCGTTCGGTACGGGTGGCGGTCTTTCTCAAAGAAAACAAAAAGGGGATTATTTCCGTGAGCCTGCGGGCAAAGGGTGACTGTGATGTGGCTGAAGTGGCGGCAGACTTTGGCGGCGGCGGTCATCGGAATGCTGCTGGATTTCGCTTTGTTGACAGGAGCATGGAAGATGTACAGAAAGAGGTCCTTGAGGCCTTGGAAAAAGCCCTGGCCTGAGTCACCACTCTTTTCTGTCTCTTTACGACGCCATCTTTTGTTATGGATACTAATTTCGAGGCCGGTACTTTTCTGATCGATAAACCGGAAGGAGCAAGTTCCTTTTATATGGTTCGTCAGGTGAGACGGGTTCTGGGTATGAAAAAAGTTGGTCATGCCGGTACGTTGGATCCCTTTGCCACTGGTCTGCTGGTTATTTGTGCCGGGCGTCCGGCCACCAAGATGATCGGTGAGATCATGGAAGGGGAAAAGGAATATCTGGCCACCCTGCGTTTGGGAGTCGAGACCACCACTCTGGATCCGGAAGGAGAAGTGACCAACGAGCGACCGGTCGGCCTGCTGGCCAAAGAAAAGATTGAGGCCTGTCTGCAGGGGTTTCGTGGTGAATTGGATCAGGTCCCTCCTATCTATTCTGCCTTGAAACATAAGGGGAAGCCGCTTTATCACTATGCCCGCAAGGGGATTGAGATTGTGAAACCGCCACGCAGGATCGTAATCCATACCCTGGAGCGGACAGAGCAGGAGCAGGAAGTGAGCGACGACTCGCCTTTTCTTACTATCAGGGTCGTTTGCACCAAGGGAACCTATATCCGTACCTTAGGTGCAGACATCGGCAAGGCCTTGGGCTGTGGTGCCTATCTCACGGCCCTGCGTCGTACTCGGAGCGGCTGTTTCCATGTCAGGGACTCTATCCGAGGGGAAGAACTGCAGGAACCTGATGCACGGAAAAGGCTGATGGAAGGGCTCTTATCCGTGTCCGATGTACGTAATCTGTTGCAATAATAGTACGACGTGGTAAGTGTAACAATTAAATAAATGTTTTAAGTCTAGGCGGACTGGAACGGAAAGCCTGGGCTCTTTGCAGTTCCCCCCCTTGCGGGGTGAAAGCACCTTAAGGAATTTTTTTATTGAAAAAGCAAAAAAAACTCGAGTACTAATGCCCCTGCCACCGGGTATATAATAATAAAAAAAGTTTTTCATATAAGAAACGGAGGTTTGTCTTGGCACAATCAGCAGTTAAAAAAAGTGAGATTATCGAGAAGTTTAAGGTTCACCCCAGCGATACTGGATCTTCAGAAGTGCAGGTCGCTCTAATTACTGATAGAATTCAGTATCTGACCGAACATTTTAAGACCCACAAGAAAGATCATCATTCCCGTCAGGGATTGTTGAAGCTAGTTGGACAGAGAAGAAGCCTTCTCGATTATCTGCAGAAAAAAGATATCAATAAGTACCGCGAGCTGATCAAGGCTCTGGGTATCAGAAAGTAATTCTTTTCGAGAGATGGTGTCTCATTTCTCTCCAGGGTACTTTGATGCTTGTTGCTCAATGTACCCCTCTATTATACGCTTTAAGAATTCAGGGCTAAGCATCAGCGCATAAGGCGCAGGATGCAAGTTAAAACATTCAGGTGTATTGTTGCCAGAGTATGCAGCGATACGCCTGTTTTGACTTTGGGCAGATCCATTGGTCTTGAATCGGTAACCATGCTGCACAGGGCAGCTGGAGAAACTATGTATAAAAAAGTTGAAGTTGAAATCGGCGGAAAAACCATTTCCGTAGAAACTGGAAAAATCGCCAAACAGGCAGACGGATCAGTTGTCATGCAGTATGGCGAAACCGTTGTTCTGGTCACTGCTGTGGCCGGCAAGGAAAATAAACCTGAATTGGGCTTTTTGCCTCTGACCATTGAATACCAGGAACGAATGGCAGCAGTCGGACGTATTCCTGGAAACTATTTCCGCCGTGAAATCGGACGTCCAAGTGATCAGGAAGTACTCACCTGTCGTATCATTGATCGTCCCCTGCGTCCCCTGTTCCCGGATGGATATTTTTCCGAGACCCAGGTCATTGCTACAGTCCTTTCTGCCGATCAGCAGAACGATCCCGACATCCTTGCTCTTAACGGTGCCTCATGTGCCCTGAGCATCTCTGAAATTCCTTTTAACGGTCCCATTGCCGGAGCCCGAGTCGGTCATATTGACGGAGAGTATGTCCTCAATCCCACCAAGTCGGAACTGGAAGATTCCAGGATGGACATCATTGTCGCCTGTACCCGTAATGCCGTGGTTATGGTGGAAGGTATGGTCGATGCCATGAGTGAAGATGAGGTGCTGAACGGTATCTTTTTTGCCCATGAGCAGGTGCAGCCGATGATCGATATGCAAATTGATCTGCAGAAATCTAATGGTCAGGAAAAACGCGCCGTTGAAGTTCCTCAAGTTGACGAAGAGCTGCAGGCCAAGGTCCAGGAGATCGCTGCCAAGGGTATGGCAGAGGTGACCGGTACAGCCGATAAGATGGCACGTGGACGTTGTTATGATGCATTGAAGAAAGCAGTTAGAGCAGAACTTGATCCCGAAGGAGAACGCTCCAGGGAGATTGGAAACTTGCTCTCGGGTTACAAGAAAAAGGTCATGCGTGCCAAGATCGTTGATGAGCAGACCCGTCTCGACGGCCGTGCCTTGAATCAAGTCCGACCCATCGATTGCGAGGTGACCTATCTTCCCCGCACCCATGGTTCTGCCCTTTTTACCCGTGGTGAGACCCAGTCACTGGTCACAGCAACACTTGGCAGTGAGCGGGATCAGCAGCGGCTTGAGACCTTGCAGGGAGAAGAGTATAAACGCTTCATGCTCCACTATAATTTTCCACCATACTGTGTAGGTGAGGCGCGTTTTCTGCGCGGCCCTTCCAGGCGGGATATCGGACATGGTACCCTTGCCATGCGTGGACTCTCTGCTGTGCTGCCCAGTGCCGAAGATTTTCCCTATTCCATCCGCGTGGTCTCTGACATCACGGAGTCAAACGGCTCCTCTTCCATGGCAACGGTCTGCGGCGGCAGTATGGCCATGATGGATGCCGGTGTGCCTATCAAGGAGCCGGTCTCAGGTATTGCCATGGGACTGATCAAGGATGGAGAAAAGGTTGTTATTCTCTCCGATATCCTGGGTGATGAGGATCATCTGGGCGACATGGACTTCAAGGTCGTTGGTACCGAGACGGGGATCACTTCTCTGCAGATGGATATCAAGATCGAAGGGGTTGATCGGGACATCATGGGACAGGCCTTGAACCAGGCTAAAGAGGGACGTATCCATATCCTTGGTGAGATGGCCAAGGGTATCACCTCCTCGAGAGAAGAGGTAGCCGAGCATGCTCCCAAGTATTTCAGTCACAAGATCAGCCAGGATAAGATTCGTGATATCATTGGCCCTGGCGGGAAGATCATCAAGGAGCTGGCTGCCACCTACGATGCCAGTATTGACGTGGATGATTCCGGCCTGGTGAAGATGTTTGCCAAAGATGGTACCAAGGCTGCAGCCCTTCTTGAAAGGGTTCAGGAGATAACCGCTGAGGCTGAAGTAGGCAAGGTGTATAAGGGGATAGTCAAGACCATCAAAGATTTTGGTGCCTTTGTCGAGATCCTGCCTGGAACCGACGGTCTGGTTCATATCTCTGAGCTGGATAACAAGCGAGTCGAGAAGGTGACTGATATTCTCAAGGAAGGGGATGAGATTGAGGTCAAGGTCCTTGAGGTGGATTCTCGCGGACGTATTCGCCTGAGTCGCAAGGCC
>DAOVAI010000242.1 GCA_030671085.1 Pseudomonadota bacterium
AGAACGGAAAAGGGGAGGTCTGCGATCATGGCTGCTTCCTCTTCAGGCGTAGTCCCAGGATAAAAAGGGCGCTCAGCACACAGCAGCCCTGGATCACCCCGGAAAGTGCGGAATCCAGCTGCAGGACAATGGGGAGCTGGATGGCTCCCACATTCAGGGCTGAGAAGAAGAGGGCAAGAAAAGGAACCGGCCCGATTCGATACCCGGCCAGCATCACCAGGAGCAGTCCCAGGTACCCGTACCCGCTGGAAATGCTGGGGATGAGGCGATGGTAGACTGCTGTGATCTGAAGGAAGCCGGCCATTCCTGCAAAGGCCCCGGCAATGAGGATGGCCAAGAGATAATAGCGTTCCGGAGAAATGTTGTAGAGGAGGGCTGCTCGTGGGTTTTTGCCAATGGCCTTGAGCTTCAGGCCCAGCTTGCTTTTTTCAAGGAAGAGCCAGGTGATGATCAGGGCAGAGGCGGCTATGAGCAGTCCAGCTGTTGCCACTCGCCAGCCAGCAGGAGTGGAGAGCCAGAGCTTGTAAGGCAGCAGTTCAGTGCCGCTCATGGAGGCAATGCCGGGCCGTTTCCAGGGGCCGAAGATAAGCCAGAGGATAAAGCCCTGGGAGACGAAGTTGAGGCCCAGTCCGCCAAAAATTTCATGGACTCCACCCCGTGTTTTCAAGAGGCCGGCCAGCAGTCCCCAGGCTCCGCCTCCAAGCATGGCACCAAAGAAGGCAAGGGGCAATGTCAGGGAGGGATTGGTCAAGCCGGGAATACGGAGCACAGCCATCCCCCCGATTGCTCCCATGATCACCTGTCCTTCGATGCCGATGTTCCACAGGTTGGCCCTGAAGGTGAAGAGCAGGCCGCAGGAGCAGAGGATCAGGGGTACCCATACCGCAAGGACCTGACTGAATTTGGCAGTGGACCCAAAGGATCCCAGCCAGATATTCTGAAAGGCGGCTAGAACCGGTGCTCCAGCCACCAGCAGGACAAGGGAGGTGAAGCCAAAGACCAGAAGAGCGCCAAGACCGATATCGAGGGTCAGTCGTTTCATCTGTTTTGACGTTCCTTCGACATTCATCATTCCCTGTTCGTTATTTGACATTCTCTCTTCCCACCATCCCAGTCATAGCAGCAGCAACACAGTCGTGGTCGGTATCGGCAACAGGGCTGTCAAGCACGATCCTGCCGTCATGGAAGACCAGGACTCGGTCGCTGTAGTGTAGGATTTCATCGAGTTCCGGAGAAGAAAAGAGGATGCAGGTCTCGGGAGCCAGGGTCTTCCTCAGATAGTTCCACACCCATTGTCCGGAGCGGATATCCAGGCCCCTGGTGGGGTTTTCCAACAGGATGAGACGGGATTCTGGATTGAGAAGGGCCAGCAGCAGTCTTTGCTGGTTGCCACCCGAGAGATCATCGGCTGAGTCAGCACCATCTCCCTTGATGGAGAAGGTGGCGATCCCCTTTTCTGCCTGTTGTTGAGCAACCTGTCCTGATTGCCAGAAGGAGCCATTTTCCTCTTTGAGGCTGAAGTGATCCCTGAGGCTGATGTCGCCGAACAACGCCTCTTCAAGTCTGTCTGCAGGGAGAAAAGCGGTCCTCAAGTGTTGAGCTTTGCTGCTGGCACTGCTGTTTTTAGGGAGCTGTCTGCTAAAGAGGTGAACGCTGCCTTGATCCGGAACCACAAGGCCTGCTGCCAAGCGCAGGAAGGTGGCTTGTCCTGCTCCGTCAAGTCCTGCCAGACCAATAACTTCTCCGGCCCTGGCTTCCAGACTGCAGTTCTGTAATCCCTGGCGTTCCCCACCTGCATGGATGTCCTGCATGTGCAGGACTGAGGGACCTTTCTCTCGGGCAGGGTCTTTGTCATCCCGTTTCGGTACAGAGCCGAACATGGCATGCAGCAGCTCTGGAAAATGAAATGGGGCAGAGGTCTGGTGCGTCACTTTGCCATGGCGCAGGACCGTGACTTCACTGCACAGGGTGTCGACCTCTTCCAGCTTGTGTGAGACCAGAAGAATGGTCATGCCGTCTGCCGCCAGTTTCTGCAGGGCAGGAAACAGCACCTCTTTCTGAGCAGGAGAGATGCCGGTGGTGGGTTCATCAAGGATGAGGATACGGGTCTTGCGATGGATAAGGCGGAGGAGTTCGATCTGTTGCCTCTCCCCCACGGTAAGTTGTTCAACACGTCGTTCCGGTGAGAGGTGGAAACCAAAACGATCGGCCAGGGCCTGGAGAGACTGTCTCAGTTCCCTTCGACCATGACCAGGGTTTCCCAGGGAGAAATTTTCCAGAACCGTGAGGGGAGGAAAACCCATGGGTTCCTGGTACAGCATACCAATTCCGAGATCACCAGCCTGGCGAGGGGTGTCCAGCTTCACCTTGCGACCGTCAATGAGGATATTGCCTTCTGTCCTCGCCTGGTAGCCGGTGAGGATCTTCATCAGGGTGGATTTTCCGGCCCCGTTTTCTCCTATGAGGCCATGGATGGAACCGGCTTGCGCACGGAGACTGACATCGGTCAGCGCCTGAACCGATCCGAATCGCTTGCAGATATGTTGAAATTCAACATCCATGGGGAAGGAAAGGTAAACGATAAAAGAAAATATCGAATGTCGAACAGGGAATGTTGAATGTTGAAGTGTTTTAACTTCTGCGGTTCGTCATTCCCTGTTCGATATTCTGCGGTTCGTCTTTTTCTTATTTAGACGCTCCTTCCATTCCTTGCAGAAGCTGAGGCAGGTTCCAGATCTGTTCGTCAGTGGCGGTTTTTCCTGCCTTCAGAAAAACGCTTTTGTCCTGGAAGTTGAGAGGGCCGGTAAACA
>DAOVAI010000086.1 GCA_030671085.1 Pseudomonadota bacterium
CGAGTTTGCCAGTTGTTCTCGACGAGCATCTGTATGGGCACAAGCGTATTACGATATGATGCGTGAGCACGGAAAAAGTCATCATATGGCTATTCGAGCATTAGCTTTCAAATGGATCAGAATTATGTTCCGTTGTTGGCACAATCACACCAAATATGATGAGACTAAATATTTACAGGCACTGCAGAGATCAAAATCTCCTTTGCTTAAATTTATCTAAGTTGGCATTGACGGAACAACTCAGAAGTCTACGTTGGCTACGTTGACTTGCTCGTTCGATGTTCAATATTGAATGTTCGATATTAGACGTTCAAAAGGAGGTTGCCGCTCTACCGCAACCTACTCTTGAGAGGGTTCACCTGATTTTTTCTCTTCTGCTGCATCCTTTGACGTTCCATCTTCCTTCAGGGGAGGCTGTTCATCAGGGACAGGCTGGACCATTTCTTCGATAAGGGTCACGGTCTGGGGTTCAATATTGAGGATACGTATTGGGTCGGTAAACTCCCTGACCGGGATGACCTTGACCTGCATCTGTTTGTCCTTCTGTTCTCCTTCTGCCGTCACCTTGAACAGAGAATTCAGATCCACCTTTGCTCGAATAAGGGTCTTGGGCAGGGCAACGGTGATGGTGACTGTTGCCGGGGTGACCCGCTGCAGAACTTCGTTTTTCATAACTTCCACAGGGACGTTGGAGATCTTTCTCTGCACCGTCTCCACGGAGATATCGAGGTCTGCCGTCACTGTGGTCTCACCGATCAGGCCGACTATCACCGGATCCAGGTCAAGGGGCACCTGGATCTGGGTGGACTCCCGTAAGCCTTCAACATCAATCACCTTTGTCCGCAACACATCAAATGGTGCAAGCACCGTCTGCGGGCCGGTAATGGAGATGGAATCAGGTTCCATCTGAATTGCTTTGAGGATATAGTCCGGGGCAAGCTCTCCGCTGGTCACAGGATTCACGGAAAATTGTTTCTGGATCAGTTTATCCAGAGAAAGGATCACGCTTTCCGGTTGGATGCGCAGGACCTTGACCCCGCGCGGCACAGCAATGGAGTCGTTACTGTGTTCTATCACCATGGTACCCGGTGTTGCATGGGACAAATCCACCTGGCGGGAGATCGCCAGGTTCCCCATATCCAAAACCAGGCTGCGGGGACCACTGACCGAGACCTCAATCTCTTTCTTGAACTGATTGGAAATAACCAGATCACGGGGCAGATTGATCACCTCAACAGGAATCATGATATTTTTATTTACAATATCTTCTCCCCCGATAAAGTACCAGAGGACAATGGCCAGTCCCAACGAGATCAGGCGAAGCAGTAAGTCTTTGGGCGACAGTTGCAGCCAGTGACGAAAATTAAAAATACTCATGATCTGCCCACCCACTGTCGCCATCCGCTCACGGCCTCGTCTTTGGAAAGAAAGATGGACCGCAGGCTATTGGTCAGGGTCATTTCATCATGCATGGCTGTGAGTGCCCCATGCTGCACCAGGGAAATCTCCTGTGTCTCTTCCGAGACCACAATAATCACGGCATCGGTCTCTTCGGACAGGCCGATGGCTGCCCGATGCCTGGTTCCGAAGCGCTTACTTATATAAGGATTCTGCGACAGGGGCATGATGCAGCCCGCAGTCTGGATTTGCCCCTTGTAGATAATCACTCCCCCGTCATGGAGTGGAGAGACCGGCATGAAGATGGAGATGAGCAATTCCTTGCTGAGATTGGCATTGAGCTTAAATCCAGACTCAACAAAATCACGCAGTCCGGTCTCACGCTCGATAACGATCAGGGCTCCGATGCGTCGTTTGGCTAGATAAAATACGGCACGAATAATCTCATCAAGGTCTTTCTCCGCCATATCCGTGCTCTTCTGGAAAGGAGATTTACCCACCTGGGTCAGAGCCCGACGGATATCCTGTTGAAAGACAATAATAACAATGAGGAGCAGGGAGCTGAGAAAGGTCTTGAGCAGCCATTGCAAGGCGACAAGATCGAGAATGGAGGCCATGAAATAGACCGCGGTCAAAACGAACAGGCCCAGCACCATCTGTACTGAGCGTGTACCACGAATAATGGCAATGAGCTGGTAGATGATAAAGGCTACGACCAGGATATCCAGGATATCCTGCCAGCGAAGAAAATTTAGACTTTCAAGCATTTACAGTCATATTGTAAAAAATTTACAGACAAACCCAGAATACATTGATCCACCTCCGGAAGGGGGGAACGAGGGACAGCCAAAAACACTTATTACATACTACATGAAAAAAACACGTTTTTCCAAGGAAAAGTTCTGAAATTGCAAGTTATTCTGGTATCCATCGAGAAATGGCCTTTTCCCCCAATCTCTTTATTATGTGAAAAATTTTATCCTCAGAATATCATTTATATGCTTGCGGTAAAATTTTCCCGATGCCTCGATCCTGGACGAAAATCCTCATTTCCGGGCAGACACTATTCTAGTGTCCCGTCAACTCTAAAATGACGCATCTTGCTTACCCTTTTTCGCGCTTACTTCGTTACGGCTTGATTCACATAGCGCAACTATGCTTATCAATCCGTGCCTCGCAAGCACAAAAAATAGTGGCGCAATATACGACATTTTATCCTTGACGTGACACTAGGCTTTTTCCATTTTGGCCACTTCTTTTCTGACCAAGTTGACTATTTCGCCGGCATCCGGACTTTTCAATACGACCACATCCACCCCAGCCTTCATCGCATTCTCTCGCACCTCCGGACTTTCATCTGCGGTAAAAAGAAACAGCTTCACATTTTGTCCCTCATCACTCTCACGCACAATCTCGCAGATCTCCAGACCGGAAATATCACCAAGCAGATAATCCACCACAGCCGCATCCGGTTGCTCTTCCAAAATCAAATCACAGCCTTCACGGCCGGTGGCAGCTGTAATAATATTAAACCCGGCCTTTTGAAAAAGGCGCGTATACAGACGACGAATAACCGGATTATCATCCACCAGCACAATCTTCTGCGGCTGCTCCGGGCGCAGTTCATCCACTTCGAGCTCCCGGACAGGGATCAGCAGCAGCCTGTCACCCATAACCAGCTGGGTATCCGGCGTCGGCGACAGGATATCCTTTCCATCACGACGAATACCAACAACCTGTCCTGCCAGAAAAATACTGGCTGCCTCCACGGCATGGTCAACGAGTCCTGACTCCTCATTTACCTCCAGCCATTTTGGTTGAGAACGGAGCTGCTCGGCCACATCCTCCATCGGACCAAGCTCCTGTTTCTTGGCCCTGGCCATGATCTTATCGGCAACCCTTCTTCCGGCAGAGGCGTAAGGGGAAATAATGGAATCAGCCCCGGCGCGAAGGATCTTTGATTCGGCCGAGGCTGATTCGGAACGGGCAACAATGTGCAGAGTGGGGTTTAACTCTCGTGCGGTGAGCACTGTGAAAAGATTATCCGGATCCGAATCAAGCAGGGCAAGCAGGGCCCCGGCAGATTTGATCCCTGCCGCAAGCAGAGTCGTCTCTTGGGTGGCATCTCCTGAGACGTACAAGTATCCTTGCTCCTTCAATTTATCACACTTTTCCGGGGAACTCTCCAGGACCACAAAGCTTTTCTGGGAATCTGCCAAATGTTGGGCAGCAGCATTACCCACCCTTCCATGTCCGCAGATAATGGTGTGATTGGTCAATCGACTGATCTTTTTTTCCATGATACGTTTCCCCCGCGCCGGGCTCCAGACCCGTTCTATCATTGATTCGGCAAAGGCATGTGCGGCAAAGGCAAGACTTCCCACTCCAAAAAAAAGAAGGAATATAGTAAAGAGCCGTCCCGCATCAGACAAGACGCGGATCTCACCAAACCCCACTGTAGTGATGGTAATCACCGTCATATAAAACGCTTCCAGCAGGGTATAGTGTTCAATAAATACATAGCCCACAGTACCGGCCACCAGGAAAAAGAGGGTGAGACAGAGTGCTAAAATGATACGCAGATGACTGGTCATAAGCGAAAATAAAAGTTAGGCATTGAAAGAACAGAAACAAGAGTGCTAAGTTTTAAGTTTTAAGTTTTAAGTGTTAAGAAAATCAATTAAGTTATTCACTGGTTAAAATCTAACACTTAAAATTTAATACTTATCTGTCATTCTATTGCAAAATTCATATCGGGTGCAAGTAAAAGCGTCTTTAAATCACAAGCATTTTCATGTCTGACCGTTTCGGCTCCATAGCTATCAGCTCCGACAAAAAAGTCACGGCTCTCAAAGAAACAGAGCCGCATTCCCCTCGTCGGCCAGGCCCTCCAAAAAAACAAAAGGAGAAGCAAAGAGGAGCACTGCTTTTTGCTCTTGGCGCATTCCTGCTGCTTAGCTTTTATTTCCTGGCAGGAGTCTACCTGGCCCCTGCACTTTTACAAAAATACCTCCCCCGTTACCTCTACGAAAACACAGGCCTGGAGCTCGAGCTTGAGACCGTTCAATTCAATCCCCTCAACTTTCAACTCACAGTCAAAGAGATCCAGGCACGTCTTCCGGAATCAGCCGCATCCACACCTCTGCTGCAGGCCGAATCCCTTTTCATGGACCTGGACCTCACCTCCCTGCTGCGCAACGGGTTTGTCTGCGATTCTCTCAGGATACAGGGGCTGCAGCTCAACCTGATACGCTTCAAAGACAAAAGCTACAACCTCCCACCCCTCTTTCGCCTCTCCAGCGAGCAGAAAACGGGTGAGATCATGAATTTTGCCCAGTTGCCGTTTCTCTTTTCCTTAAATAATATCGACATCAGTGACAGCCGCATCCTTTTTGAGGACATGCTCACCAACAAGACGCACTCTGTTGAACAGCTACACCTTGCCATCCCCAGTTTTTCCAACTTCTCGTTCCAATCGACAAACTACATTCAGCCGCATTTTTCAGCGATTATCAACGGCAGCCTCATTCAGCTCAGTGGTGAAGCGGTACAGGTTGCCAAAGATCAAGGATTTCAGACCAGCCTCTCCTGCACCATCGAATCCCTTGATCTCGTCCCTTATTTTTCCTATCTCCCCTCCTCCTTTCCGCTGACACTTTCCCGGGGACGCGCCGACACCAGTCTGCAGATATACTTCTCTCCCAAAAAGAAACAGGGCAGTCGTTTGAGTATTGATATCAAGATGGCAGCAAGTGATATCGAAGTACAGTCCAAAAATGAGGGCCTGATACTCGTAACCCCAGCTGTCAAAATGGAAGGCAGCCTGGAACCCTTTGCCAAGCGCTTTCACATCAAAAGTCTTGTGCTGAAAGAACCGCAGATGAGCACCCGAAAGGGACAACTGGCTGCAAGCATTCAGGAACTGCTCCCCCAGTCCTCCCCCACAGGCAAAGCACAACCTCAGTTTGCCATTGACCTGGCTCTTGCCGACCAGGGGCGTCTTGTTCTCCTTGGTGACAAAAAATCAGCTACCAAGGATTTGATCTGGAACGCTCTGCAGCTCTCCATCAAGAATTTCAAAACAGCAGGCTGGAGCAAAGAGCAACAAGATACAGCCGGCAACACCTTTCGTCTCAGCGGGGAGATGGAAAAAGAAAAGGGCTCTTTCTCCTGGCAGGGAAAGATTGCAGAATTTGGGAAAGTCCAGGGAAAGCTGCTGCTCAATGAGTTTCCTGCGGCACCGCTCTTCACTCTTCTTGGTCCGCCATCAGCAGAAAAGATCGAAGGAAGCGCTACCTTTGCCGGTTCCCTTACCTTTTTCTCGCAGCAAAAGACACCACCAGACTATAGTCTGACAAATGGAACGCTGCAGCTTCATCACCTGAAACTCTTTCAGGGAAAAGAGCGCTGGCTGGAGGCTGGAGCTGTCCGTTTTACCCGGCTGGGCCGGACAGATGGCCACTTTCACCTGGGTAATATCTTTCTCAAAGAGGCAACACTCAATCTGAATACCAGGAACCTCCCCCCTTTAGTAAAACGGTTTTCCACAAAAGAAAATGCGCTGCAGCTTGAAACCATTGATTTTTCCGGAATCCTGAATATCAAGACAAAAGCAGGGACTGCGCCTGGTCTGCAGCTGTCCGATTGCCATTTGCAGACCAACAATCTTGACAAGCCATCCAGCAAGGATAAATCCTCTTCCAAAGAAAATCTTGCCTTTTCCGCCCATCTTTTGCCTGACGGCCTCATCAAGGGCAAAGGGAGCCTGAGCCTTGCCCCCTTCCAAGTTCAGACAAACCTGGACTTTACCAATGTGGACAGCTCTCTTCTCTCACCATTTTTTATTGACTGGCCGCTTTTGCACAACAGCAAAGCCACACTCCACGGCAAGGGCTTGTATCACTTCCCCCAGGCTTCATTCCAAGGAAGCTTGAGACTGACAGATACAACTGTACAACGTTCCCCAAAGACATCTCTGATGAGCTGGCATCTGGCAGAATTCAGCAAATTGGACTGTCGTTTCTCCCCCTTTCAATTCAAGGCAGAAACACTCCTCCTTGACAGCCCTCAAATTCAGTGGCAACGAAAAGAGAACGATGCAAACCCCTTCCAACAGGTGCATAGGGGGATCAAAGCCATATTGCAAAACAACAATGGGAACAAAAAAAGAGTAGAACAAGAAGAAGTCTTTCCCATGAGTCTCAAAGAAATCACTTTTCAGAACGGTACCCTGACCTACCTGGACCAGCGACTCCCCACGCCCTGGCCGGCAACAGTGGAAAAGCTTGAAGGCCGATTAAAAAATTTCGATACTACTGGAACCGCTCTCTCTCCTTTTAATCTCAGCGGAACACTGGACAAAGCACCCTTCAGCCTTTCCGGCGCTCTTACTCTTTTTTCCGATCCCCCCAGGGGAAGGGCAAAACTGCAGCTTACAGACTTCCCTCTTGCCTCTCTGCAAAGACAGCTTGCCTCTCTGCAGATCAATACGGACTCTGCCAGCCTGAACCTGCACTTGGCAATAGCAAAAGAACCATCTCTTTTCAGCAGCAAGGCCGAAATGCTCATCAGAGACCTTGGTCCCAGTACGGCAACATCAAACACGGCGCTGACACTGGCACTGCTCAAAGACGCAAAAGGCAGTTTCCCATTAACTGTTCATATGGAAGAGGGCAGTAACTCACTGATACAAGAGAGTATGAACAGCTTCCAAACCACTGTCATCAAGGCTTCCTATGCTCCACTTTTGCTTGACCGCGAATTTGCTGACCTGCAGGAGAACAATTTTGTCACCTTTCAGCCGGGAAGCAGCAAAATCCTCCCTGCTGCCCAGGAAACCCTTATCCGTTACGCAGAACTCCTGGGACAGCATCCCTATCTCGCCCTTTCTGTTTCCGGTTTGACTGACAGGGAAAACGATCATAGAGTGCTGCAGAAGAGACTGGAAGAAAAGGAGCAGCAGCGGGTGGACGAGGAAAACGCAAAAGGAAAGGCCAAGTATCGGAAGAAACAAAAAGAGTTTGTACCGCTGTCACCGCGCGATTCACTGCAGGAACAGGACATGTCATCAGATGATCTTGCCGGATACAGCCCGATTCTTCCCACCCCGGTGCATGTCAGTAATGAAGAACTGCTTGGGCTGGCCAGGGAACGAGCCCTGCTCGTCTATGACTTCTGTACCCAATCACTAGGTATCCATTCGGAACGTATAATTCAGGAAAAAGAAGGAAAAATCATTGAGACAGGCACGGGTAATCGGGTCATTTTTACCCTCAAACCCATGCCTCTTGCAGACTCAACTTTCTGAGCTGGTACAATCAGGAAAAACAAAAGAAAAATATGCTCAAGCCCCCCTATACTCGATACGACCAGCTCTGGGTCTACAACTTTGACCGCACTGATCTAGGAAAGATTGATGATCCTGATCTCATCGGTACCTGGATAGAAGATGATACTGCAATCCTTTTTTTTCACAGGGAAAAAGAGGCCCTGGTGGACACAATCTGTGCACGGACTGAGGCCAAAATCCTCTATCAGGCCAATCTGAACTATCAGGACTGGGAGGCAGGACTGGATATCACCACTTTTACGGTTCCGCCGCTTACCGTGGCCCCGCTCTGGGAAGCAGAGCAGCTTCCAGGTGAAGAGGGGAATATTCCCATCCGCCTGGACCCGAGCGTCATCTTCGGCTCTGGCTTTCACCCCACCACCAGGCTCTGCCTGCAGGTCATCACCAACCTGCTCTCTGCCCATTCACAGGAAATCCACAGCATGGTGGACCTGGGAACAGGGACAGGCCTGCTTTCATTAGGAGCTGCCAAACTTGGTGTGCAAGAGGTGCGGGCCTATGACAACAATCCCTTTGCCTGCTCCGTGGCAAAGAAAAATGTGAAACTGAATGAGTGTCAGGAGCAGATCCAGGTGATGGAGGCAGATTTGCGTGGCGCTCTGCCAGATACCAGGGTAGATTTGGTGGTGGCCAATCTCTATAAGGGGCTCCTGCTCAACTTTTTTGAAAACCCGGATTTCTGGAAAGCAAAATATTACATCATTTCCGGATTTATCCCTTCCATGGAAGAAGAACTCCTGGCCGCCCTTCCCATGGCACAGCTGAAACTCCTGGAGAGACGAAAGAGTGAAACCTGGCGTCTTTGGCTTCTAGCAAATAAAAACCGGTGAGGAGTGAGGGCTAAGGTGTTAGGCAAAAGAGAAAAACACAAACCCAATACCAGACAACAATGGAAACATTTTTAAGTGATCACAGGCCGCTGCTCAAATGGCTTGGTCTGTTTTCCACTCTCACCTTTTTTCTCAGCCTGCTCATCATTCCCTGGATTATCAGGAGATTACCGAGCGAATTTTTCCGCCATCTGAGCGACCGCAGAAAAAAGGAGGATCTCCACCCGCTGATGTGGCTCCTCCTTCGTTCTCTACGAAACTCTTTCGGAGTGGCCTTTATCCTGGCAGGTCTTATCATGCTTTTTCTTCCTGGCCAGGGAATCCTCACCATCATCATCGGTGTCAGCCTGCTGGACTTTCCCGGCAAAAGGAGGGCAAAGGATGCCTTTCTCCGCCGTCATGCAGTGCACACCGGGCTGAACTGGATCAGGAAAAAAGAAGGCAGGCCCCCCTTTTCCTTTGACCACGACGAGGAGTAAGCGAGCCCTCAGGGAAGGGTTGACTCCTCCAGCATCCGCACCACATTTCTCACGTCCTTCTCATCCGGATGCCCTACTGCTGCCGGGGCATCGGCCAACCAGGGAGGCTGGGGATCTTTTTTTGCTGCCATCTCCAGCACCTTTTCCGAGACCTGCCCCGGACAGGAAAAAGTGGCTATGACACGGGCCTTGGCAGCAATGGATTTGGCGCTTCTCATTGCATTCTGGACATGGGGAGAACCTGCTGCTGCTCCATGGGTGGCAAAGAGATAAAGCTCCTGCCCCCCTTCCATCTTGGCCAGGTAGGCCTGGGAATCGGGATCCGGTTGCCCGCCCTGCAGCCAGAACCCAAGGGCAACAAAGGTATACCCTGCCGGATCAGGGGCATCCCCCATTGCGCAGAGCTCTTTATCTCCGCTAAGATAATTGTAGACTGCCTCGGCCAGTTTCTTGGTATTGCCGCTCTTCGATGAATACACCACAAGACTTTTCACAATAGAACTCCTCCTATTTGTATTGAACTTTACCAATCGAATGGTAAAGTAAAAAACTGCCCCCCTGAATGCAAGTATTTTGTGCTATTGCCTGGAACTTTTCCATTGTCGGCGGACAGGCAAACACCTTATTTAAGCACTGGAGGAGCTGCCCTGGTGGCGGAAAGATTGTCCACTCATCGGTAATGATATCACCAATCACTCGCAGGGGCAAACTCCTGCGAGAAACCATCGCAAATCTCCATGCCTGAATCAAGCACCCTCCAAGAATCCCTACTCTCCTGGTTTGCAGCCAATCAGCGTGACCTGCCATGGCGACAGACCTATAACCCCTACCAGGTCTGGATCTCCGAGATCATGCTTCAGCAGACCCAGATGGATCGGGTTGTTCTTTTTTTCAGACGCTGGATGACAGCATTTCCCGACCTGGAAAGCCTGGCAGGCGCCTCGGAACACCGGGTTCTGAAATGCTGGGAAGGCTTGGGATATTACTCCAGGGCGAGAAACATCCTCAAGACTGCCCA
>DAOVAI010000167.1 GCA_030671085.1 Pseudomonadota bacterium
GAGTCTTTTGCCTTTGTTCAGTGCGCCGGTTCCAGGGATGAGAATCACCTTGAGTACTGCTCCTACATCTGCTGTATGGCTACTTTCAAACAGATGACCTATATCAGGGAGCGTTATCCTGAGGCCAAGATCTATGTCTTCTACATTGATCTTCGTACTCCTGGAAAATATGAGAAGTTCCGTGAGAAACTGATGAAGGACGAGCATTCTACCTTTATCAAAGGCAAGGTTGCCGAGATTATTCCCGAGTCTGATGGATCTGTCACCGTGGTTGCTGAAAATGCTGTCACAGGTGAGAAGATGAAACAGACCGTTGATATGGCTGTTCTAGCCACCGGTATGCAGCCATCCCTTGCTGCTGAGGCGGCATCGGTAACACTTGATATGGATCCGAACGGATTTGTTGTCTCGAATCCCGAAAGTGGTGTGTTGTCCGCAGGCTGTGCATGCAGAGCTGCAGATGTTGTTACCAGCAATCAGTCAGCCACCGCTGCTGCCCTGAAGGCAATTCAGGTTTCCAGGAGGTCATAAGCAATGGATAAGAAAATTTGTACCTATATATGCACAGGTTGCGGCATTGGAGAAGCCCTCAACATAGAGGAGCTCTCCGAAGTAGTAACCGGTGAGATGTCACAGGAATGCAAGACTCATGCTTGTCTCTGCGGCGTAGAAGGAAAGGCCTTTCTTGAGAATGAGAAGAAAACCGAGGGTGTTAATACATTTAATATCTGTGCCTGTTCTCCTCGCGTCATGCAGAGAGAGTTCGATATGGGCGATGATACCATCACCGTTCGTGGCAACCTCCGTGAGCAGGTGGTCTGGGCTGCCGGTACTGCTGAGGAAGGTCAGGAAGAGTCCCATCAGGAGTGGCTGCAGGAGACTGGGTCTGACTACATTCGCATGGCCTGTACCCGCACTGCTAAAACAGAGCTGCCGGAAGCCTTTGAAATGGAATCCATGAACAAGGAGATCCTGGTCATGGGTGGTGGTATCGCTGGTATCACTGCTGCTGTTGAGGCTGCCAAGGCGGGTTCTAAAGTTACCATCATTGAGAAGGCCGATGCACTTGGTGGCAAGGCAAATGGATGGGCAAAACAGTTCCCCATGGCTTACCCCTATGCAGAGCTTGAAGACAATTCTATTGCCTCCATGATTGCAGCTGTTGAAGCTGATGCTAACATCACCGTTAAAACTGCTACTGAAGTAGCTCGTATCGGCGGTGCTCCCGGTGACTTCAAAGTTACTCTAAAAGCCGCCGGCGCAGCGTCTGAGTGGGATGCTCCAGCAAAAGTTGGTGTTGATGAGCAGGACCTGATCGACAAAGGTGAGATGGAAGACCCCAATGCTGGACTCAAAGCTTATAGCGAAGTAAATGAAGCTGCTGATACCTTTGGTGCAGTGGTTCTTGCCACTGGCTGGGTTCCTGCAGATGTCTCTGAGTATGAGCATCTTGGATATGGAAGCAATGACAAGGTTGTTACCAATGCTGAGTTTGAGGCCATGGCCAAAGAGGGTAAGCTTGACGGTATCAACAATGTCGCCTTTATCATGAGCCCAGGTGGTGAAGAGCACGATGAGGACTTTCCTTATGCAAACTCTGTAACCTCTATGGTTGCACTCAAGCAGGCCAAGTACGTTCGTGAGAACAATGCAGACGCCAAGGCTTACATCCTGTACCAGCACATGCGTACCCCCGGGAACATGGAGATGTTCTATAAAGGAATCCAGCAGGATGACGGAATCTTCATGACCAAAGCCACTGTTACCGGTGTTGAAGGTGGAACCGTTCATGCAAAAGACACCCTCCTTGGTGAAGATCTGGATATCGATGTCGATATGGTTGTCCTGGCAGCTGGTATGGTGCCAACCACCAAGATTGAGAATACCATTAACCTGGCCTACCGTCAGGGACCTGCATTTCTCGACCTGGATCTCTTTGATGGTTATGCTGACTCTCACTTCATCTGCTTCCCTTACGAGACCCGTCGTACCGGTGTGTATGCCTGTGGTGGTGTAAGGAAGGCAATGAATATGCAGGAGACCATGGACGATGCCACTGGTGCAGCGCTGAAGGCCATCCAGTGTATCGAGTCTGCTGATCGTGGAGTTTCTGTTCACCCCCGTTCCGGCGATAAGACCTTTCCTGAATTCTTCATGCAGAGATGTACTCAGTGTAAGCGTTGTACTGAGGAGTGTCCGTTTGGCGCACTTGATGATGATGAGAAGGGTACGCCGCTGCCTAATCCCACACGCTGCCGTCGTTGCGGTACCTGTATGGGTGCATGCCCTGAGCGTATTATCGGATTCAAGGACTACAACATTGATCTCATCGGTTCCATGATCAAGTCCATCGAAGTCCCTGAGGATGATGATGATAAACTGCGTATCCTCATTTTTGCCTGTGAAAACGATGCCTACCCGGCACTCGACATGGCAGGTATGCGAAGGCTCAAACTGAACCATATGATCCGCTTTATCCCGGTCCGTTGTCTTGGTTCCGTGAATATGGCCTGGATCCGTGATGCCCTGTCTGCAGGACTCGACGGTGCCATGCTCCTCGGCTGTAAATACGGTGATGATTACCAGTGCCACTTTGTAAAAGGCTCTGAGATAGCCAATACCCGGATGGAAAATATCGGTGACACCCTGTCTACTCTTGGCCTTGAGCCAGAACGTGTACGCTCTGAGCAGGTTGCCATTACCGATTACGACACGGTCTATACTCTGCTTAATGATTTTGTTGACGAGATCGTTGAGCTTGGTGCGAATCCATTCAAGGGCTTCTAGTTCTGTTTGACCCAGGTACTGGTGTGACTCTGCTTGCAAAAAAGGGAGAACACCAGTACCATGTCTTGCTTAAGAGAAGACTAACGCTTTTATATATAATTACATAGGCTTGATAATAGAACAGGAGGAGAAGAACCATGAATGTCCAGCCGGATCTAGATTTTATTAAATATTTGAAGACAGCGGGTGGGGACACGATGAAAAAGTGTTACCAGTGCGCCACCTGTTCTGTTGTTTGTCCGCTGTCCACTGAAGAGCACCCCTTTCCGCGTCAGGAAATGATATGGGCTGGTTGGGGCATGAAGGATAAGCTTGTTGCTGATCCCAACATTTTACTTTGTCACCAGTGTGGCGACTGTACCGCCTATTGTCCCCGCGGTGCAAAGCCGGGTGATGTACTTGGTGCAATTCGTGCCTACGCATACACCTCTTTAGGCTGGCCCACCGGACTTGCAAAGCTTGCATCCACTGCCAAGGGACTGCCCATGCTGATAGCCATTCCATCAGTCATTATTTTCGTATTCTGGGCAATTTCTGGCGGCATGCACATCCCGGGAACAGAAGATTTTGCCAAGTACGGATACCAGCATTTCTTCGGCCACTGGGATTTCCACTGGCTGTCAAAGAACGTTGCCTTTATTGACATTTTTATGCTGGCAGCTGCCGGCCTTGCCGTGGTTGCTTCCTATAAGGGTGTGACATGTCTGTGGAAGCAGATGGCTGAGAATGAAGGTGTTAATCCCAATTTCAAACCGTCCATGGTTCAGCTGGTAAAAGAGTTTCTCTGGCCATCAGTTATTGAGATTGTTCAGCACAATCGTTTTAGAGAGTGTATTACTAACCGGAGTCGTGAGATTGGTCATAAACCTTTGATGTACGCCTTTGGCGGACTCTTTATCGTTACTGTCTGGTCTGCCTTTGCCAATGATGTTCTTGGCCTGTGGATTCCAAGCCTGCATGGTCCCATGTCTGTATGGAACCCTGTGAAGATTCTCGCCAACGTCTCTGCTGTAGCCATGATAGTCGGTATCGGCATCCTGTGGATGAACCGTTCCAAGGCAGAAACCGAGGACAACATCACTCCGACATTCTATGATTGGTTCCTGATCTGGGAAATCATGGCTGTTGGTGTTACCGGCCTTCTTGCTGAGGTTGCCCGCTGGGCTGGACTTGCAGCTCCTGGATACATCATTTATTTCATCCACCTGGTAAGTGTCATGATGCTTTTCATGTACATGCCCTATACCAAGTTTGCCCATCTGATTTATCGCACCACTGCGATGACTTTTGAGCGCTATAGAGAGAGCTCTTTTGCCAAGAATCCTCTGGATGAATAGACTGTTCGTGTAGAGCTAGTAAGGCTGTGTCTTCGGGCACAGCCTTTTTTTTTGCCCAATGTTTTTAGTGCGTTTAGAATGAGGGATAGGTACTGAGGAAAAAACATTTTTTACAAGACCACCCTGTGGTTTAAGAGAAAATGGAAGTAAATAAAAAAAAGATATTGTAATCCATAAATGAATTGGGTATATTCTTCCAGCTTGTATGCTGGCGTAGCTCAATTGGCAGAGCAGCTGATTTGTAATCAGCAGGTTGCGGGTTCAAGTCCCATCGCCAGCTCCATATGCTGGATACTAGAAGAATTACCATAATATAAATTATCCTGTTCAGTGTTTTGGATGATCAGTGGAGGGGTTCCCGAGTGGCCAAAGGGAACAGACTGTAAATCTGTCGTCAGAGACTTCGGAGGTTCGAATCCTCCCCCCTCCACCACCCTTAACTCATAACAGGTAGTGCAGATATTGTTGCGGGAATAGCTCAATTGGTAGAGCATCAGCCTTCCAAGCTGAGGGTTGCGAGTTCGAGTCTCGTTTCCCGCTCCACAAATATCTGTTTTTAGTTTTTAGTGCATTAGAAATAGGCCCACGTAGCTCAGTTGGTAGAGCGCATCCTTGGTAAGGATGAGGTCACCGGTTCAACTCCGGTCGTGGGCTCCATTGACCATAAAAAAAGATTGCAAACTAACGGCCAGAGGAGACTACGACTATGTCAAAGGAAAAATTTGAAAGGACTAAACCGCATGTCAATGTAGGTACTATAGGTCATATTGATCATGGTAAGACTACTCTGACCGCTGCAATTACTGCTGTACTGGCAACCAAAGGCCAGGCAGATTTTACTGAT
>DAOVAI010000144.1 GCA_030671085.1 Pseudomonadota bacterium
CTTCACTTTGCCACTGAGATTGCCTACACCCACCATGAGAAATGGGATGGCAGCGGCTATCCCCAAGGGCTGAAGGGCAAAGATATCCCGCTGAGCGGACGGCTCATGGCCGTGGCTGATGTCTATGATGCCCTGATTTGCAGACGGATCTACAAACCTCCTTTTCCCCATGCAGCGGCCTATGCAATCATCCTTGACGGCAAAGGGAAACACTTTGACCCGGCCATGGTGGATGCCTTTGTGGAGTGCGAAGACTCCTTTAAACAGATTGCTGCCAGGCATGCAGACCGGAAGCCGGCACAAGTCTGATGGTGTCGTAAAAAGAACTCAGCTGTCTGCTTTTCTTAGCTGGTAGGAGGCGAGAAAGGAATCCATAAAGAGTTGGGAAAAATGGAACATGAGACAGACGATGATGGCGCTGCCGGTATTGAATTGGACGTTGGCCAGTACTGCAAGGGCGATGGCCAGAGTCTTTTGGGAGGTAACAAAGACCAGGGCCTGGTTGTCGGCAGCAGAGAGTTGTAGAGTCTTTCCCACCTGGGCATTGATGGCCAGAAGCAGGAGATGAACGAGAGAAACACCGGCCAGGATGAGTGCATAATCCATGAGGACTAAGCCTGAAAAGGCATCTCGTGAGGAGGCCATGGAAGAGTAGACCACCAGGGCAACACAGCTGGAATTGACATAGCTCCAGTATGGGGAGACGCTGGTTTTTTCGCTCAGGTTTCTGCCGAGTTTCCCCAGGACAAAGGGGAGGAGGACAAAAAAGAGCATCTTTACAAACAGTGCGTTTTGGTCAATGTCTATGGGGCCTGCAGCTTTCAGGCACAAATCAAGCATAAAGGGCATGGTGATGATGCCCAGCAGGTTGAGAGAGATGGTGAGAAAGAGGGCCAGTACGGCATTGCCTTTACTCACTTCAGTGATGACCACACCGGAAGAGATGGTGGGTGGTACGGTGCTGATGATGATTAGCCCTGTGGCCAGGTGCAGGGGGAAATTGAATAACTTGCTGACCAAGAGTCCCAGGAATGGAGCAAGGAACAGGGAGATGATGGCAGCGGTCAGGAAGAGGGAGAAGAGTTTTCTGTCCAGGGAAAGGCCCTTTTGCCCGGTCTGATACCCGCTGACCAGAAAGATAATAAAGACCAGTATCTTCAGACCACTGTTTTCTGCCAGAAAGTTTCCGCCAGCGGGCAGGAAAAGGCCGGAGATGACGGCCAGGATCAGGCCCAGGGGGAGAAAGAGCTGTTTCATGAGCGGAGAAACGGTCTCCAGGCGGCAGGGACAGTTCCTTCCGCCTGGAGAGAAGAGGTGTTGATTTAAATAATCTGCTTCATGGCACTCATGTAGGAGCGCAGTTCTTCGCCAATGATTTCAACTCCAGTGTAGCGGATGGACTCGTTGGTCTCAATGAGTTCCACGTTGTTGACTCCGTTGTCCTTCACCTCAATTCCCTTGCCGATGACATCAGTGTTCACTGCCTTCATGAAATCCTGAAGCAGGGGGAATGCTGCATGGTTGAAGAGGTAACATCCATATTCTGCAGTGTCGGAGATAACCACATTCATCTCATAGAGCTTTTTACGGGCAATGAGATTGGCAATGAGCGGTACCTCGTGCAGTGATTCGTAGTAGGCGGACTCTTCTTTGATGCCTGCAGAAACCATGGTGTCAAATGCCAGTTCTACTCCAGCCTTGACCATGGCCACCATAAGGATGCCCTTGTCAAAATAGTCCTGCTCGCTGATTTCTGTGTCAGCGGCATCAGTTTTTTCGAAATCGGTCTCTCCTGTCTCGTTACGCCATTTCAGGAGATTGGCATCGTCGTTGGCCCAGTCTACCATCATGGTTCCGGAGAAGTCTCCAGACATGATGTCATCCATGTGTTTGTGGAAGAGGGGGGTGAGGAGTGCCTTCATCTCTTCGCAGAGTTCGTTTGCCCTGATCTTGGCCGGGTTAGAGAGACGATCCATCATATTGGTGATACCGCCGTGCTTAAGGGCCTCGGTGATGGTCTCCCATCCGTGTTGGACCAGTTTGACTGCGTAGCCGGCATCAATTCCTTGCTCCACCATCTTGTTGTAGCAGAGGAGAGATCCAGTCTGCAGCATGCCGCAGAGGATGGTCTGCTCGCCCATAAGGTCGGATTTTACCTCAGCCACAAAGGAAGACTGCAGACAGCCGGCACGATGACCGCCGGTTCCTGCAGCATAGGCCTTGGCAACATCCCAGCCGATCCCCTGGGGATCGTTTTCACGGTGCACCGCGATGAGGGTGGGAACGCCGAAGCCGCGTTTGTACTCTTCCCGAACCTCGGTTCCAGGAGATTTCGGGGCAACCATGACAACGGTGATGTCGTCGCGGATCTGCATGCCTTCCTCAACAATATTGAAACCATGGGAGTAAGAGAGGCAGGCGTCCTGTTTCATGAGCGGCATAACCGCTTCGATAACGTTGGTGTGCTGTTTGTCCGGGGTCAGGTTGATGACAAGATCTGCATCGGGCAGCATCTCTTCGTAGGTTCCGACCTTGAAATCGTTGTCAGTGGCATTTTTCCATGACTGACGCTTCTCGGAAATGGCTGCAGCACGCAGGGTGTAGGAGACGTCGAGGCCGGAGTCACGCAGGTTCAGTCCCTGGTTTAAGCCCTGGGCACCACAGCCCACAATGACGATTTTTTTTCCTTTCAGGGCGTCGACTCCGTTGAACTCCGAGGCATCCATAAAACGGCACTGGCCAAGTTCCTCCAGCTGCAGACGCAGGGGGAGGCTGTTGAAGTAATTGTTAGACATGATACTGCTCCTTTAAGATGATTGAAGTACGAAGGTCCAACATCAAACGTTCAACGTTGAACATCGAATAAAAAGAATAGATGATGTTTATTCTGGAGAAACAGTAGCATATTTTTCTGTTGCGTCAAGTGACTTATTTGGAATGCAGTGTTGCGGAAAATGAAACGTTCTTGTAATGTGCTTTCCTCATGGACATTCGAGAATTACGACTTTTTAAACATCTGGCCGCTTCTCTGCATTTCGGGCGAACCAGCAGGGCCTGTCATGTCACTCCGTCGGCCCTGACCAGGACCATCCAGAGACTGGAGGAGGAGTTGGGGGAACAGCTTTTCCTGCGGGACAATCGATCCGTGCTGCTCACTGCAGCGGGCGGGGTATTCAAATCCTATGCAGATGATGTGATTCAACGTTACGAAGTGCTGCAGGGTGAGCTTTCACGGGAAAATATCCTTGATGGTGAGATTTCACTCTACTGTTCAGTCACTGCAGCCTACTCCATCCTGCCCACCATTTTACAGAAATTTCGTTCCGTTCATCCCGAGGTGCATATCAACCTCCAGACAGGGGATGCGGCCCGAGCCCTCAATAAGCTGCAGAACCGGGAAGTGGATATCACGGTGGCAGCCCTTCCTGCCCATTTGCCGGAACGGGTGGAGTTTCTGGAAATCCTTGAGACCCCCCTGGTCTTTATTGCTCCGGCTGGTTTTTCAGAAACGGTGCAGTATCAGGGGGAAGAGATAGACTGGCAAAAGACCCCGGTCATTACTGCTGATTTCGGGCTCAGCCGGGAACGGATAGACCGCTGGTTCAATGAGAAGGGGATTGTGCCGAATATCTATGCCCAGGTGGCAGGCAATGAGGCCATCATTGCCATGGTCGCACTTGGTTGCGGGGTAGGGGTCGTGCCGGAGCTGGTTTTAGAGAAGAGCCCGCTGAAAGGACAGATTGATCTCCTGGAGGTGAGTCCTGAGCTGGAATCTTTTTCCATCGGTATCTGCACCATGAAAAAGAACATGCTCCTTCCCCAGGTGGATGCCTTCTGGCGGATCGCTGCGGGTAAATCCGAAGAATAGGAGGCAGGAAAGCCCGGAGTAGAGCTTCCTGCCTCTGATCGCTCAGTGAGCCCTTGGCAGATGATCAGCAGCCTTCGATGGCGGCTGTTGTTTTTTCGGTTTTCACCTTTACTTTTGTTCCTGTGGAGAGATCTGCTGCCTTGTCCCCACAATCCATGGTCACCACAGGGCCTTCGACTTTTTGCACAGTACATTTGAGAGTGGCCGCTTGAACGCTTGCCAGCGTCGTCATCATGAATACCAGGGCTGCCATCAGGGTCAAAATTTTCTTCATCAGTTTTCCTCCAGGTTGAGTTCGTCAATTGTGGGCCTCCATGCCCTTTCCTTTGTCTTTACTGTAGGTCGGAGAAGAGAGGAAAAAAAGCCGATTTCGGGTGATGTCGGGTGGATGTCGGCCTGTTGTCCTGGTGATATATCTGTACTATCAGTCGCTTATATCTTTAGCCGTTTTGTCCGGTTTGTTCTGCCGGAAAGAAAAGGGAGTTGAAAATTACAGGGAAGGGCGTACAATAACTTATTGAAGAGAATAAAAAAAGAAGGACAGAGGGAGAAAGTGACAGAGCAGGAGCCAGTGAAATCAGGGATTGCCATGGTCCGTATCAGCGGCGCCAGAGTGCGTCGCCTGCGTGAGGAGCAGGAGCTGACCCAGCTCTACCTGGCCACTGGTGTCGGTGTGACCACCGAGACCATCTCCCGCTGGGAACGTAAAAAAGCGCCCACCATCAAAAAGGAAAACGGTCTGAAACTGGCCGAAGCCCTTGGGGTCAGCCTGGAAGAAATCCTTGCTCCGATGGAACAACCGGTGCAAGAGAGGGATGAAGCTGTTCCTTCCACAGTTGCAGAGCCCACGACATCGGTCTTCACAGCAGCAGGTTTTGGAAAAAAGATGATCTGGGCCGCTGCCCTTCTACTGGCTGTTTCTTTCCTTCTTTTCTTTTTTTCCCGTCCGGGAAACGAGGTCATTCATTTCTCGGCAAGGCGGATCATGCCTGCCCATACCGTTGTCGGTCGTCCCTTCCCTGTAGTCATTGAGGTGGCTTCCGGCTCAGGAAAAAGCAGTTCCCTGCTGCTCAAAGAACAGCTGCCAACAGGCTGTCGCATCCTAAAGACAGTGCCCAAGGCCACAGTGGCCGAGAACAAGCTCCTGAAGTGGATAGACAAAAATGGTTCAGGCGAGAGAATCTTTGCCTATCTCGCCATCCTTGACCTGGAACCAGGTGGAGAAGATTCTGTTACCTTCACTGGCTCCCTTCTCATCCGTCAGATCAGCAGGTCAGAGATCCAGGTGAATGGGCGAAATCGTATTCGACTGTTGGATGTTCACTGGGCAGACAGTGACAGGAACAACATCATAGACGATGAAGAACTCCTTGGTGTGTATGACGACTTTGGCCGGGTCAATGGCCTGGGAGTCGATGTGGAGGAAGTGGAGTCCATCTGGATGGGCTCCGGCTATCGCTGGGACGCGGAAAAGAATGTGTTTGAGATAATTCCCTGAATAAGGAGTGGAGAAGATGACGAGAGACAGGGGCAAGAAAGTGGGAAGATATTTTGTGTTCCTGCTCTGTTCAGCTTTCCTGCTCATGGCAGGTGAGATACGGGCAGAAGGCGTTCAGGCCAGGTACCTGAAAAACAGCGGCAACACAACAGTTCTTGAGCTCACAATCGAAGATCCGGCCCCGACTTCCGTGATAGTCCAGCAACAGCTTCCTCCCGGCACGCTGATTCAGAGTGCTGTCCCCGCCTACAGCAAGTTCAATCCTGAGAAAGCCAAGGTAAAATGGCTGTTTAAACGGCCAAACCCGGGAGTCAGGACCATTACCCTGCATTATGCTGAGCCCCTTTCTGGAAAAGGTGCTTCGGCTGTAATCCGCTGCAAGAGTCCGAGCAGTGGGCAGCTCATGACCATTACCCTGCCATAAAAATGCCAAGAGTTTTGTTGTGAAAGAAAAAAAAGAAAGCAATATACAGGTACAGATCACCCTGGTACTCATCTTTGTCATCCTGGCAGTGGTCCTCTTTTTTGCATTGAACAACAGAAGAAATTATAACCAGCAGCAGCACCTGCAGCTCATCACAGAGAGATATCAGCTCTCCTATAATACTATTTATGATCAGCACAAACAGTTAGCTACAGCCCTCTTTTCAGGTATCCTGGAAAGGTTTGCTGTCCAGGGACTGTACCAGAAACTGCTCACAGCCGATGAAGAGCAGAAAAACAGGTTACGGGCAGAACTGCTTGCCGAAATACGTCCTCGCTATGAAGAACTCAAAAAGGAAGCGAAGGTGAGACAGCTCCATTTTCATCTCCAGAATAATGAATCCTTCCTGCGTCTTCACCGCCCTGGAAAATATGGCGATAATTTAACAGGCATACGGGAGACCGTGAGCTATGTCAATACGGAACAT
>DAOVAI010000033.1 GCA_030671085.1 Pseudomonadota bacterium
AGTGACGAGATTCGCAAGATCTATGAAGATATGGAGAGCAGTTATGATGAGGTTGCCAGATCCCTGAAGTTCAGCTGCAACGGCTGCCCGGACAACTGCTGCGACTCCTATTTTCTCCATCACACCTATAGCGAGTGGAGCTATCTGTGGCAGGGATTTCGTAAGGTTTCGCAAGCAAAACAGCAGGAGATCATGGAACGGGCAAAGGACTATATCCTGGCCTGTGAAGAGGCTGAGGCCAGGGGGGAGCGACCCCAGGTCATGTGTCCTCTCAATGAAGAGGGCCGCTGTATTTTGTATACCCACCGTCTCATGGTGTGCAGAACGCATGGAGTACCAGCCTCCATGCGCCGCCCTGACGGGCGCCGCCTCAACTTTCCCGGCTGTTTTCGCTGCCAGGAGATCGTGAAAAAGAAATTTGTCCATGATTCCGAGGCCCCGCACATGGAGCGCACCCCTCTCCTGCAGCGCTTGGTGGCTGTGGAGCGGGAACTGATGGGAGAAAAGCTGCACCTCTACCCCAGGGTCAAATTGACCATTGCCCAGATGCTGGTCACCGGGCCTCCCACTCTTGCCACTCCACACTGCGAACGGTCCGGAATTCAGCCCCATGTATAATCCAGGCGAAGAAATCATCCAGATCGTTGACCGTGAAAACAGTGAGGTTGAAGCATTGCCTCGGAGCATCATGCGGCAACAGGGGCTTATCCACCGTGCCTCTTACATCCTTGTCTTCAACGATCAGGAGGAGCTCTTTCTGCAAAAGCGGACAGCCAGCAAGGATTTGTATCCATCCTGCTGGGACGTGGCTGCCGGAGGCGTGGTACTGGCCGGGGAATCTTACCAGGAGTCGGCAGCCAGGGAACTGGCAGAGGAACTGGGAGTAGAAGGTGTGAAGTGCAGCCCTCTCTTTGATCAGTATTTTGAAGAGGATGATAACCGGGTTTGGGGGCGGATTTTTTCCTGTACCCATAACGGACCCTTTCGATTGCAGGAGGAAGAGGTGGCATACGGCTGTTTCATGACCGTGCCTGCCATTTTTGAACTCAGTAAAAAAGAAGACTTTACGCCGGATGGTATTGATATCCTGCGCAAGGTTGCTCAAGGTTTATCATAGGTAAACGAGATGAAGAAAAGACAGCTCAGACGATTGCGGAGAAAAAGCAGAAGTCGATTTTTAAAGAAACGCGGGGTGGTTTCCACAGCGTTTAGCACACAGAGGCAAGAGTCCACTGCTGCAGATGTTGTTCATGCATTACCTCCTCAAGAGGAGCCTTCCAGCCAGGAAGAACAAGCAAGAAAAAGAGTGAGGCGTTCCAGGGGGAAAAAACCAAAGTGGAGTGTGAGCAACTTTATTGTGGATCCGGTGGAGGGCAAATCCCGTTTCCATGATTTTGATCTTCCTCAATCGCTTATGCATGGCATCGCTGATCTTGATTTCAAATATTGCACTCCCATCCAGGAAAAGAGTCTGCCCGACGTTTTGAAAGGAAAAGATTTGATTGGGCGGGCCAGCACCGGTACCGGCAAGAGTGCAGTTTTCCTCATCGGGATTTTTGCAAGGTTATTGCGTGAACAGCGTCCGGAGCGTCGCAAAGGGATACCCAGGGCTTTAATTATTGCTCCCACCAGAGAATTGGTGATCCAGATTGCCAAGGATGCCAGGGCCATTGGCAAGTATCTTCCCCTGCGTGTGGCAGAGGCCTATGGGGGAACTGATTATGAGCGGCAGCAACGCAATATCAGCGAGAGGCCGGTGGACATCCTGGTGGCCACTCCGGGTCGTCTCCTGGACTTTTCGCGCAAGCGGGTGGTACAGCTTAAACATGCGGCCATCATGGTGATTGACGAGGCAGATCGGATGCTGGATATGGGTTTTATCCCGGATGTGCGCTCCATCATTTACAAAACACCGCACAAAGAGAAGCGGCAGACAATGCTCTTTTCCGCCACCATCACCGATGAAGTCAAACGCTTGGCCTCCCAGTGGTGTGTTGATCCGGTTTCCGTTGAAACTGAGGCCGAGCAAGTGGCAGTGGAAACGGTGAAACAGATCGTCTACATGACCACCAGAGAGGAAAAGTACCTGGTGCTCTACAATCTCATTACCAGGGAGCAGCATGAGCGGATCATCGTCTTTGCCAATATGAAGAGGGACGTGAAAAGGCTTTATGACCGGCTGCGCAGGGATGGAATCAACTGTACGCTGCTCTCCGGTGATGTTCCCCAGCAGAAGAGAACGGCCCGCCTGGAGAGCTTTCGCAGCGGTCGGATCCAGGTCATGATTGCCACAGACGTGGCAGGCAGAGGAATCCACATTGATGGGATCAGCCACGTGGTCAACTACACCTTGCCCTATGAGCCTGAGGATTATGTTCACCGGATAGGGCGTACCGGACGGGCAGGAGCAGAAGGGATCTCCATCAGCTTTGCCGATGAAGAAAGTTCCTTTTATCTTATGGATCTTGAAGAATATATTGGAGAACAGTTGCCCTGTGTACAGCCTGATGAATCACTGCTTCAGGCCGTTCCACGCAAGAAATAGGGAGGACTGCAGTCACTCTGAAACCGGTGCAGAGAGTGAGCGGGATTTTCGATCGTCCTTCCGTTACCTGTTTTGCCGGTTCAATTCCTGTCAATTTTGGCCTGGTCAGGTCTGTCATAACCAAATCAAAATCATCCGTTTGGCTGTGATATAGCAGCTGCCACTGTCTTCATTTTGCTTCCTCATCCCCTTCATTTTCTTTGTTCGCCCTTTATACCCCTCAAGGGGGCACTAAAAAGAGTACCCGTCAGGGTGAAAGAAAACGAAGCAAAAGAAAGGGCCCCCGTGTCACTCGGTCCTTCGGACTTCCTTGCGCTCCTCGAAGCTGCCGGGAGTTTGAAAACTCGCTTCGCTCAGACAGTTCAAACTCCTTTGTCGGTATCTTCTGCGGTGCTCAGCGAGTGCCAATGGGGAGAAGTAAAACGCCCCTTCAAGGGGCAATCAAGGCCGGGTCCTCTGGGCCCGGATTTTTATTCCAGCCAGCTGCAGAATTCTTCCGGCTCTGCCCGTTCGGTACGATACGCGTTGACAGGAGAGTCCATATCCGGGTAACCGACAGAAATCCCGAGAATCAGCCGTTTGGAGGCAGGGATACCAAGAAATTCTTTGACCTCTCTTGCATAATCGGTGGCAAAGGCCTGGGGAACCGTGGCCATCCCCTTGGCGTGGGCTGCCAGCATCAGGCTCTGGGCAAACAATCCGATGTCAAAGAGAGACCACTCACTGAGCGACGCATCCTGAAAGAGGTAGATGGCATGGGGGGCATAATAAAAGTTGAAGTTGGCCTTCTTGGTCTTAAAAATAATCTCCGGCGCCATCAGATCCATACCGGTGAGTTCTTTGCGCTTGGCAAGGAGATAATCAATGCGACTCGCCTCGGCCTCGGGCCAGGAAACAGGGGGTGCAAGGTCCGGACTGTTTTCTTCGCCGTTTTCCAGCAGACCGACCAGCATCTTTGACAGTCCTTTCTTTTTTTCACCGGAAAGGATGATCGCCTCCCAGGGCTGGGAGTTTTTGTAGGAGGGGCTCCAGCGGGCAATGGAAATCAGCTCTTCCAGATCTTTTCTGGCTACTGGTTCCGAAGTAAATTTTCTGATGCTTCTCCGAGTCTGAATGCATTCCAGGGTATCCATGGCAACTCCAGGGGTGAATGTTTTGCAGCACTGACAGGCTGATTGCAGGTATTGAGGGTTGGGAGACAATACCGTTAACTTACCGATACATTGTTATATTTTGAAAATTTCGAAATTCTCAGCGCATCATCTATCTGATGGAATAATAGTGTTGGCGGAAAGAGAATGCAACTGCTACTTTTCTGCTGGCAGAAAAGAAAAGAGAGAGATAAAGGACAGAGATGATCAGTCATTACCAGGACGTTCCATCATATATCACCCGAGACGGCTCCACCATTCGAGAGCTGATCCATCCCGGTCACCAGGGGAAGGGAAAGCTGAGTTTGGCAGAGGCCAGGGTCGCCCCGGGCTGTGTTACCCTGCTCCACTGTCACAAGCGCTCGGAAGAGATCTATCATGTTACTGCAGGGTATGGTCGGATGAGCTTAGGTGATGAAGAGTTTCTTCTCCAAGCAGGAGACAGTGTCCGCATTCTTCCAGGCATCCCTCATTGCCTGGTGAACGTCGGGGCAGAGGAACTGCGTGTACTCTGCTGCTGCTCTCCAGCGTACAGTCATGAAGATACCGTCTTGATGAATGGTTCATGAAGGAGACGTTGCTGAAGTCTTGGAGTGATTGGCGTGGGAAAAGCCGGTACCGTGAGGTTAGCAGGGTCTGTATTCCCCTGGTGACAGGCATGGCTGCCACCACGGTCATGGAGTTTACCGACCGCATCTTTCTCTCCCATTACAGTGTGGATGCCATTTCCGCAGTGGTTCCAGCCGGAGTCACTGCCTTTCTTCTGCTCTGTTTTTTTGGTGGGGTTTCAGGCTATGTCTCAGTTTTTATTGCCCAGTATCATGGATCAGGAAGGCCGGAGAAAATAGGTGTCGCTCTCTGGCAGGGGATCTTCTTCACCCTCCTCTCCGGTCTCTTTCTCTTTTTCTTCGCCTCCTTTGCGACTACTCCTCTCTTCACTCTGGTCGGTCATAGTCCGGAAATCCGTGTTCAGGAGGAGATCTACTTCAAAATTCTCTGTTCTGGAGGTGTGTTCCACGTCGCGATTCAGACCCTGTCAGGATTCTTTACCGGCAGGGGGCAGACCAAGCCGGTGATGCTGGCCAATATTCTGGGAATGACGGTCAACATTCCCCTCGATTATGCACTTATCAACGGGGTTTGGGGATTGCCGGAACTGGGCATCCAGGGGGCTGGAATTGCCACTGTTGTCTCCTGGGGAGTGACACTCCTGTTCCTGGCCCTGCCCATCTTTTCTCGTCGTTTAAACAGTGAGTTCAGGCTGTTTGAGAGCATGGCATTGGACCTAGATATTTTTGCCCGCCTGCTCAGGTTCGGTATCCCCGGTGCCCTGCAGTTCAGCCTGGACATCTTTGCCTTTACCTTTTTTATCCTCATGGTCGGACGGATGGGAACTGAGCCCCTTGCCGCGTCTAATATTGTGATCTCTATCAGTTCCCTGGCCTTTATGCCGGCCCTTGGCTTTTCCTACGGAATCAGCAGTCTGACAGGCCAGGCCCTGGGCAGGGGGCGGCCGGGAGAGGCACGGGCCGCAGCCTGGAGCGGTATTCATATTCTCCTGGCCTATACCCTGTTCCTGGATATCTTTTTCATCTTCACTCCGGAATGGATTGTTTCCCTCTTTATCCACTCCGATGGGGCGGTTGTCCATTATGACGAAATAGTGAAAATGGCCTCAACAATCCTGCTGCTGGTGGCCGTGTACATCTTTCTCGACGTCTTCTACATGATCTTTGCCGCAGTGCTTAAAGGGGCCGGGGATACCAGGTTTCTTCTTTGGACAATTTTCGGGGCATCGCTGGGGTGTATGATTGTTCCCCTTTTTGTGGGAATCAATTTCTTTGGCATGGGAATCTATGTTGCCTGGTCCTGTATTGTCGGCTTCCTCGCCACTCTCTGTCTTTTAATATCCTGGCGCTATCGGAGGGGCAGGTGGGAGGAGATGCTGGTGATAGGGAAGTCGGACTGAAGTGCTTGTTTCTTATGGAGCGCGTTACAGCGCAAAGCGGTGTAACAACTATTGGAGTAATAAGAAGTGAGCAGTGCGTTAGAGGTTCTCGATCATGCGATCCAGCAATACATCAGTATGCTGGATCGCATGATCGGGGACAGATGGCGTGCAGCTCAATTCTTATCAGTGGCTTTCCTTTGTGATATCTCTATGAAAATGCTCCACTGCATCAAACTCTTTGTCAAGAAGCCCAGCAAGGGCTTCGGTCATGGCCACAGAACGGTGATGGCCACCGGTGCAGCCGATGCCTACTCGTAATTCTTTCTTGCCGCTGAAGCGGTGCTGCTGAACAAAAAAGCTCAGCACCCTGTGCAGATGCTGCAGACATTTTTTCCCTGCTTCATTTTCCAGGACATACTCTGCAATGGAGGGTTCCAGGCCGGTGAAGGAGCGCAGGGTCTCTATGTGGTAGGGATTGGCGAGAAAGCGCACGTCAAAGAGCAGATTCACATCCTGGGGTGGACCGTATTTATAGCCAAAGGAGAAGACGGTGATGGGGAAGGGGCTCTCTGCAGGGGTCAAGGGTTCACTCCCAGGATTTCGTCACGGGTGAAGATCACCTTGACCGGGCAGTTGGCCATTTGATTCAGGGCCACGAATTTCAAAATATTTTCCACCCCGTTGCCGTCAAGGCTGTCGATGACGACAATGATCTTGACAATATAGGCACCAAACTGGATGATCTCTTCCAGGGCCCGGATGAGTTGGCTGCCCGAGGAGACCACATCACCCACTAGGGCTACCCGGTCTCCTGCCTTGATCCTGGATTCCAGCCACTTGGGATCCTGGATATTACCTTCTTTACGCATGGAGTCGCGGACATAAAATACCCCGATTTCCTTGAGAAAAGCTGCCCGGCATAGAATCGAAAAAATGGGATGTCCCGGCCCGCCAAGGGCACAGATGTTCAAGTCCTTGATCTCCTCGTAAACGAGTTCACCGGCAAGCTTGATTCCCTGGTGTTTGAGGGAGATCTGGAAAAAATCAAAATAATTTGCAACTATCTTGGAGGGGGTGCGAAAGTGGCCTTCTTCTTTGAAGGCCCTCTCTCTAATGAGTTTTTTCAACTCCTCCCTGGTATCAGGCATGATAGTAGTCCCCTGGGTGCTGGTTTCTTTGTATAAAGGTGGAACAGTCTCAAAAGCAGATTTTCTTCTAGCAGATGTATAGGGCTTTCTTGCCATGATGGCAAATTTTAATTTTACTGACTATCCGGCAGCACCCCAAGAGTAGTGCTGAACAGTTCGCTCATTTTTACAATATACGCAGGGAGCAGGAACAAAAATTATGTATTCCATCTTTGAAACAGCAATCACTGTCCGTCCCGATGACATTGACATGAACAATCATGTCCACTATTCCAGGTACCTGGATTATATCCTCATGGCCCGCTATGATCAGATGAAAAAGGACTATAAGGTCTCCATGGAAGAGTTCGTGGCACAGGGATATTCCTGGGTGGCCTCAGAAGTCACTATTCAGTACAAGCGACCCATCCTCCTCCAGGAAAGCGTCACCGTGCGAACCCAAGTCAAGAACTTTCATGGGGCACAGGCCCTGGTCAGCTTCTGGATCGTCAAGGGCGAGAGGGCAAAGATCGCTGCCCAGGGAGAGATCTGCTACACCATGGTCTCACTCAAAAGCGGCAGGCCCACGCGCATCCCTGACGATATAGTCGAAAAATACCAGGTGTAGCATCCTCCTTGGATCTACACAAGGACTAGTGTCCCGTTAAGGATGAAATGTTGTATATTGCGCCACCATTTTTTGTGCTTGCGAGGCACGGATTGATAAGCATAGTTGTGCTATGTGCATCAATCCGTAACGAAGCAAGCGCGGAAAATGCTAAGCAAGATTCGTCATTTCAGAGTTGACGGGACACTAAAGGTTAAACTTTTTATCCAGCATGATGGAGAGGATGGTGCGGTCAGTCTCGATCATTCCCTGGGTGGAAAGGGTTCCCACATTCTGCATGGTCTGTTCCGGGGACATGCCGATGATCCCGTCTGTTGCTTTGACATAGACCCCCTGCAGGGAAAAGAGTGCGGCCTGGGTGGCGGCCCCTGCCGCTGTGGCCAGTTTCAGGGAGCAGCCGGCCTTGGCCCCGTCGCAGATGACCCCCGCCAGATCCTGGGTCATGTTTTTGATGGCCCCGGCAATGTGCTGCACATCTCCTCCGAGAAGATAGGTGATACCGGCAGCAGCTCCGGCGCCTGCTGCAATGGAACAGCCGCAGATGGCTGAAAGTCTGCCGGTGTGGGCCTTGACATAGGCGGTGAGGATATGACTGAGGGCTATGGCCTCGATCACTGTATCGTGATCGCATTCCACATAGTCCTTTACTGCCCAGATGGGGAGGATGGCGGTGAGGCCGTGGTTGCCGCTGCCGGCAGAGGACATGGCAGGCAGTTTGACCCCGTCCATCCTCGCATCTGAGGCGGATGAGGTGAGTATGCGGGCATCAAGGATCATGTCACGGGTGATCATGCGCTGGCGCACCAGACGTTCCAGGGTCTTGCCGATCCCCAGTCCGGAGCCATGTTTCAGGCCGTAATCTGCCAGCCGCAGGTTGACCGTCACCCCTTCTTCAATGAATTTTCTGTCCTCAGCATCCAGATTATCCAGCAGTTCCAGGAGCTGGTTCAGGTTCAAGCGTTTCAGCCACTCCTCCAGTTCTGCCAATGGGCCTGAGCCTGATTTGTTTGCTTCAAGGTCCGTATTGGCGGTGAGAAGTTCCAGGTCATTCAGGCTCAGGGAGACGATATTGTCATGGATGTCCTGAATAATGGATTGGGCCGAGTCCGTGGCCGTGCGGACCACGGTCCTGATATAAATTCCACGCTGATCAGGCAGCAGCTTGACCTCTACCTTATCAGCAGCCAGGAAGGCCTTGGCCTGGCTCACAGCTGCAGCGGATACCGACTCCAGGACCTCGAGCTTCAGTTCCGGATTGCCGCCAAATGCACCCAGAGCCGCAGCCGTATCCAGTCCGCTCAGGCCGCCGCTGCCGGGTATGGAAACAGCCATGCCGTTTTTATAAATATTGGGATCCAGCGAGACTTCGATGGAGATGATCTCTCCCTGGGGCAGGGCCCCTGCTGCAGCAGCGGCGCCAAGGGCAATGGCCACCGGTTCAGTACAGCCAAGGGCTGGGGCAACTTCAATGTTGAGGATGTCTTTTACGCTATACAAAGTGTGACTCCATGGAGGATTAGATGAGAATTTATATTGTATGCGCTAATCTACCATCCGGAAGAAAGAATATCCAGTCAAGAGTCTTCTTGCAGGACATGACCCACCCACCAGATACGGGGGGCGATCTCAATGGCTTTTTTTTAGAGTTTGCAGGTCAGGAGTTGTCATGGCAGGCGACTAGAGGAGGATTCAGGAAAGAAACGGAAGAAGATATTCGGCAACCGTGTCGGCACCGTTTATCGGGGCAGGTGCCAGCCGCTGCCTGGAACAGAGTTGATCAAGGCTGGCAAGCCATCTGCCGGAGAGAAACTCTTTCTGTTCAAGGGATGTTCCGCCCATTTTGCTGCTTGTAAATCGTTCCAGGACTGCTGATTCCGGAAAGGTAGCCCGGCCCACAGTGACAAGGGGAACGCCAGCCTGATAGCATTCGGACACGGTGGAATACCCGTTCTTGCAGACCACAAGGTCAGCTGCGTTGATGAGATCAGGATGATAATAACTGCTGTCTCGCGACAGGAGCAGAGCGTTGTCAGCCAAACTGCTGCTTTGTTGCTGACCGGCCAGGAGGAAAAGGGTGTCGGGGAAGGCAGACAGCTCATTGATAAAGGGGAGCTTCTGCTCTATACCGCCCATGGAGATAAGCACCACTCTTTGATTATTCCGGCAGCGAAGCTCTTTTCGTATTTCGCATCGCTGCTTGCGGATGCGGCGAAAGATCGGGCTGCAGATCAGGTGGCCTTTGCCTGTCTTGTCGCAGAGAGGTTCAGTGCGGATATGGATGTCAACCTGTTGATATTGGGCGCTCAGGAAGTCAATAGCCGGAAGGAGATCTGGATACCTGGGAAGATAGGCCCTGTAAATCCAGTCCCAGGTAAAGTTTTCAACGAGTACTGAGGTGATTCCTGCCTCCCTGGCCACAGCAATGCCCAAGGGGGCAATGTCGCAGAGGAGCAGCCTGCAGCCACCTGTTTTATCGGCAAGCTCTTGCACCAGAGTATCCTGAAAGGGGAGAAAATCCTGCAGACGACTGATGGTTGCCGGAAGATCCGCCTCCAGTCCGTTTTTCTGGATGAGCCCTATATCGCAGTGCAGGGGATGGTAGCTGAAATTATTCAGAGTTTCAGCAAAGAGGGATTTTGGGACAGTGGTAAAGAGGTGGCAGTGGAGGTCTGGGATTCGCCTGTGCAGCGCCTCAAGGACGGCAGTTATGCGGGTGGCATGGCCGAAACCGTGGGGGGTGATGAAGCAGGCGATCTCTTTCATGCTTTTGTGTATTATATGTTTATTCTTGACTGTAGGAGCCCGCCCCTGCGGGCGATTGTTGACGATTCCTTACATTGCAAATAAAGAGCCCTTATATCCATATTGCGTCCCAATGTGGATAGTCATTTATGTTACTTATCAATCCAGCCCTCAACGGATTGCTAACGATGTAACGTGCCAATTTCTTAAGATCCCCCTCCTTACAAACAGCATGGTCGTAATATCCTTTTTGAAATGTGGGTCTGCCAACCCTTCTGCTTGTCATAGACTTTAGCGCCTGAACTGTTTCCCCAAGGTTTTTGTCATCACCAAGTTGCATCATTCAATGCAGATGATCGGGCATAACTACAAAACAAAGGGTTTGGGAAAATCCGATTTGATCGTGATTCATCATAACTTGAATCAGTGCACGTGCCGTTACAAAATTATCGAATACGGGTTCACGGTTACGGGTAACTGTTGTGATAACATATATCCGGCCTGGTTCTGAAAAGCGTCCTTTGCGCAGATTATTTCCACGAGGCTTTTGTGTGTCTTTTTTCGGGAAATTATTTTGCATTATGTTTTCAATAGTACCTGATCGCCCGCAGGGGCGGGCTCCTACCGGATATCAGCGCCTCACGTCCCGTGCTGGTGGGGTTTGTCGCCATAGGGGTGGATATGTTCGTGGCTGTGGACCTGTTTGTCTTCACAGCGAACCAGCTGCCTGTCCTGGATGGCATAGAGCTGGGTACAGGTAGAGGCGAGAAAGTCCAGATCGTGGGAGATGATGATGTGGGCCTGGTCCAGTCCCCGCAGGATCTTGATCAGTCGTTCCCGGGTAGTCGGGTCCAGGTTGTTGCTCGGTTCGTCCAGGAGTAGGAGTTTAGGCTGCATGGAGAGGATGGTGGCCAGGGCCACCAGTTTTTTTTCTCCTCCTGATAATCTGTGGGTGATACGCTCTTCAAAACCTTTCAGGCCAAGGTGTTCCAGGGTGCTGATAGAAATCTTCTGCGCCTCTTCCGGGGAGGCACCCAGATTGAGAGGGCCAAAGGCCACATCTTCGAGGACAGTGGGGGAAAAGAGCTGGTCATCCGAGTCCTGAAAGAGAAAGCCAAGCTTGCGTCGCAGTTTACGAAAATCCTTTTCCTGCTCCATCACTTTTCCCTGCAGCAGGATTTCTCCCGCGTCCGCTTTGAGCAAGCCCATGATAATCTGAAAAAGGGTGGTCTTGCCGCTGCCATTGGGGCCGATGAGGCCGATCCGTCCTTCGCGGAGAATGAAATTGACCCCCTCCAGGAGAGGGGAGCTTTGGCCTGGAGAGGAGTAGCTGATGTTACGAAGCTCGAGGAGTGGCGGTAAAGTGGTCATGGTGTATGGAGTGATCAGAAAAAAGGGATTCCTGCCAGGAGAAGGCTGATCAGGAGCATGCCGATCAGGAAGAGATAATCTTCTCTACAGGGTTGCGGTTGATTGAGGGGGATCAGTCTGCCGTTAAAGCCGCGCAGGATCATGGCCTGGTGCACCCGTTCGGCCCGGTTCCAGCTCTTTACCAGGGTCATACCGAAGAGGTAGCTGTAGGTGCGGTAGGTGTGCAGTGAATTGGAAGGCGCAAATCCTCGTAGCCTGGCAGCTCGCTGCAGTCGCTGGTATTCCTGGTGGATGACAAAGAGCTGGCGGTAGGAAAAGAGGAGGAGAAAGGCAAGCTTGCGCGGCATGCCCAGCTTCTCCAGGCCATGGCCCAGGTTGGCAACCGTAGAGGTGGCGAGCAGGGCCAGGAAGCAGAAAAGAATACCGTTTGTCTTGAGGGTAATGAGTGCTGCCGTGCGCAACCCATCCAGGCTTATGTCCAGGAAGAAAAAGCTCACTATCTTGTCCCCTCCGTAGGTGAGGGGAAGGGTGAGCCAGAGAAAGAGAGTGAAGAGATTGACGCTCCCTATCCGTCTGAGGAGGAGGCTGGGCGTGGGTCTGGACAGGGCGAGCAGCATTCCTGTCAGGATACAGCCAGTGCTTGCCACCAGGAAGGATGAGGTGAGGGCAAGGACCAGGGTGATGGCAGCCGCAGCGATGAGTTTTACCCGGGTATCACGCCTGTGAAAAAGAGTATTGCCCTCGGCAAAGGGTTCTTCTATCATCACTTCTGCTCTTTTTTTGGCCGACGATTCCTGAGCCAGGCAGCCAAACCGGCAAGTCCTATGAGATAGCCGATTCCGCCCAGGATATCACGAATGCCAGGTTTGTTTTCCTCACCCCTGGCCAGGCTCCGCTTTATGGGGGCCAGCTGCTGTTCAAGCAACTCCGCCACCATTTTTCTGAGTTCTGCATTGTCTACTGGTACAGGGTGAGCTACACTGCTGGCCTCTGCCATGACAGGAGGAGAGGGCAGGGCATGCTCGGGAAGATATTCCCTGGCAGGGATCAGCCACTGGTTCTGGTGTCCCTCACCGCCGGAAACAACGATGAGAAGGTCCATTGCCTCTGCTCTAGCCCTGTCCGGGATAGAAAAGGTGAAGATCCCCTTTTCATCCCCGGTGCCCTGCAGCAGAATCGTACCGGATTTGTTCTCTTTTACAGTCACTGCCCCGTTTCTCAAAGGCTTGTTGCCTGCAAAGCCGGATTCCACGGTAACCGTATTCCCGGAGACCCAGGCAAAGACCTGGATTTTATGGGCCAGACCTTGTGCGGGGAAGAGAAAAAAAAGGGCAAGGAGGAGAGAGAGTTGGGGTAATAACAGGTGTGCTGACATCATTCTACCTATTCAGGTGTCCAGGGAGAGAATTTCCGGCTGTACTCGGGCCAGAAAACCGACAACAAACATGGTGATCACTCCTTCGATGAACATGACCGGAAGGTGACTGGCCAGGAGAAGACCGGCGGCACGGAGAAAACCCTGGTCTGAGAGGAAAAGTGCCCCTGCCATGAGCAGTGCTGAAAGAAACATGGAACAGAATCCAGCAAGAAACCCGGCTGCCATTCGTTCTTTTCTGCTGCCTTTGAGCCAGCGAGCCAGGACCAGGCCGCAGAGAACCGCAGGTCCGGCAATGTTCAGACCGTTTACTCCAAGGACCACCATGCCTCCATATTGGAAAAAGACAGCCTGCAGAAGCAGGGCCACGACAATGGCGGGAAAGGCTCCCCAGCCAAGTATCAGCCCCAGAAGGCCGCCGAGGAGAAGATGCACGGAGCCCGGCCCCACCGGGACATGGATCAGAGAGGCCACGAAAAATGCGGCAGAGAGCAGGGAAACGGTCATGATACGATCGTAATCCAGTTTTTTCAGGCCCACTGCAGTGCCAGCAGCCGTGAGGGCTGCACCTCCGATTAACACCGGAGCGGTCAGGACGCCTTCTGATATATGCATTCTGTGAAATGTATTTTGAGGTTATGCAAAAACAATGAAACGTTGAACATCGAATGGAAGGGACAAGTTTTGAATTGCAACGGCGTAATCTTTTTCATTCATCATTCGATGGTGAGCGTTCAATGTTCGACGTTCATCATTGACAATCTCGTATTTACACCCCTCAAGGGGGTGCTAAAGAGAGTACCCTTTAGGGTGAAAATTAAAAATTAGCTTAATGCAGGTCTTTTCCCGTGGAACTCATGGCCAGGTTGCCGTTGCGCACGCCGCGCAGGGCCATCAGACTGTCTGCCAGCCTGCGTACCTCGCCTGCCTTACCACGGACTATGATCACTTCCAGGCAGTTGTGGTGGTCCATGTGGACATGGGTGGTGGAAACGATCTGATGATGGGAGTCGTGCTGCAGTTCCGTCACCTTTTCCTGCAGTTTGTGCTGGTGATGGTCATACACCAGGGAGATGACGCCCATGACATCCTTATCCGCCTCCCACTCTTTCTCGATAATGCGGCCTCGGATAAGATCGCGCAATGCCTCGGAGCGGTTCTGATAATGGCGTTCCTGGATGTAGTTGTCAAAGTCATCCAGGAGGTTTTCTTCCATGGAAACGGTAAAGCGTTTTAACATTTGTAACACCTTTTTTTATTTTGTGTTACAGTACCATCCGGTTAAGGGCTTGTCCAGCTTATTTCTGGACAACTCCTGAGGAAAGCTCAACAGGGGAGAAGGTGTGGAAGAGTATACGATGAGGCCCATAGGTATCATCCATTCCTGTTACAGGGAAAAATTTGGTATTCCCAGGCAGCCCGGGCTGGTGAAAAGCGCCAGGGGGGAGGTTGAACTGCTGCCTCCCTGCAATCGCGAAGAGATGTTTAAGGGGCTGGAGACCTTTTCCCACATCTGGCTGCAGTTCCTCTTTCACGAGGCCGTGGGTGATGGCTGGCGTCCTACGGTGAGACCGCCCTGGCTCGGCGGCAAGGAGCGGGTGGGGCTCTTTGCCACCCGCACTCCGCACCGACCCAACTTCCTTGGACTTTCCGTGGTCCGTTACCTGGGGATGAGAAAGGAGAAGGGGAAGTTGTTCCTGGATATCAGCGAACTGGACCTTTTGCATGGGACGCCAATCGTTGATATCAAACCCTATGTACCCTACAGCGACCGGGTGGAAGAAGCTGCCAACGGTTTTGTTCGATTTGCTGAAAGTGAGATCAGCGTTCGTTTCAGCCCGGAGGCTGATGCGGCCTGCCGCCAGTATGAAAAAGAGTGCGGCAGAGACCTAAAGACTTTGATCCATGAAGTGCTGAAACAGGATCCACGCCCGGCCAGCCAGAGAAAACAACAGCGGGAGTACGGAATGCTTCTCTGGGAGATGAATGTGCGCTGGCTGAGCGATGATACCGGGTTCACTGTTCTTTCCGTTGATGAGAGGGACAAAAAGATGCCTTGAGCAGAAAGTATCTCCTGCTCGTTCTTGGCCATTTCATTCATTGTTTCTGCCAGGGATCCATATAAATCCACAGTACAGCGCCCAGTTCCACTGGTTTTTCATCCCCGTCAGGATTTTTCAGGTTGTAATCCGCACTGTTCAGGGCAGCAAAGCCCCACCAGCCTGGCTGAGGGCAGGTAAAGCTAAAGATGCCGTCAGCATCTGCCTTCACCACCTGGGTGACGTGGTAGTCACTTACAGCCGTGAATTGTTGGTTTTCATTGTAAAATTCCACTTCCACCTCGGCTCCTGAAACTGGCTTGCCGGCCAGCAGGACCTGGCCGCTGAAACTGTTCCCCGCGTAGTTGCCGAATGGACGGAGCAGGGGGACGATCTCTGTGGGAAGTCCTAAGGGCTGATCCCAGCCATCTTCTGAGCCAAAGGCCGGGACAATGGCCTTGGTGTAGTGGATGATAGAGAGGTCTTCCATGGGCTCCCAATAGGGGACCGGCTCCATTACAAAGTGGTAGACCCCTGGGCGTTGGACTTGGAAATCAGCCTTCCAGGCGAGGTGATCCATGACCCGGATCTGCTGCAGACCAGGCAGGAGGTCACTCTCTTCGCCGTCCTTGAACATGGAGAACTTTGCCGGCCTGGCCAGGTCCATGCCCACCTCTTCAAAGGGATGAGAGAAGGAGAGGCTCAACTGTACGTTTCTCTTTTCCGGCGTAATTGTTGGCTCTGAGGGGATGACCATGCCGAAATGTGCTGATCCCTGGCTGGCGGCGGCCAGCAGTAAGGTCGTTGTGAGAAGGGTTACGGGTAATGCTTTCATCGGGTTCTCTCCTGTGTGCCTTGTCGCGCAAGTATGATAAAAATTAGATTCGTGTTACCGGCAGGGCAAAAAAAATGGGAGCAGAACTCCCGGTATTGCTGATCTTACAATAACACGAATTGTGATTTTGTGTTACACTACCCGGCGCCACTCCGACTGTCAAGTCTGGTTTGTATTTTTGTTATTTTTTTTCAGGAGACTGCAGGATGAGCTGCTGTATACAGCAAGGGGAGGGTCAGTGGTCAGAAAAACCGGTCAACTTGCAGCGGACACGGCCGCCCAGGTCATAGGACTGGGTCAGGGTGTTGAAGTGTAGATTTATCCCCCGGATTTCGATTTTCTCCCCGACGATCTGTGTCTTGCCGGGTGAGTGGGCCATATTGGTTTTATCGTTGTATATCAGAAGATCGGTGTACAGTTCCATCTTGTCTTTAGGCTTCACCACCACCACTTCGTCAATCAAGGTAAGGATGGCGGCCTGTTTGTCCAGGATTCCTTTTCGGGCAGTGATAAAGGTCTGTTCGTCGTCATCACCGGTAATAACGGCGTCAACCATGTCCATGCGAAATTCGTTGACAGTGCTACCGGTAAAGACGCGTTCCGCCGTGATTTTCAGGGTGGTCTTACCCCGATCGCTCTGTGTGATATGAACGGTTTCCATGGTGAAGTTGTGCTCGTTCATCTCACGATCAGCAAAGGAAGGATCATATCCTCCCCGAGGAGTGAGGAATGCGATCACAGGAACGCGCCACAGGGGAAAGGTAAGAGCAAGGGCCAGGGGGATGAGCCAGACCATACTTCTGCGGGTGATCATCGGTTCATGTAGAGTTGAAGGAATTCTTTGAGCCTGCCCTGGGCTTCAAGGATCAGGGCGCAGAGTTCGCGCACAGCACCATGCCCGCCTGTCTGTTCCGTGGTGTAATGCACCATCTCCATGACTTCTTGGACTGCATTGGCCGGAGCCACCGCAAGACCGACCCGTTTGAGGAGCACCATATCCAGCCAGTCATCTCCCATGTAGGCGATTTCAAAGGGCTTGTAACCAGTTTTGTTGATGATCTCCTTATAGGCCTCAAGCTTGTTCATCGCGCCTTGATACAGGTGGGCGATCTTCAGGTCCTGACTCCGGCGATCGAGCGCCTCGGAGCTCCTGGCCGTGATAAAACCCACTTCCACGCCTGCATCCTGAAGCATGCGCAGACCGAAACCGTCCTGGGTGTTAAAGGCCTTGGACTCCTTGCCTTCGTGGGAATAGATGAGGCTGCCGTCGGTGAGTACTCCGTCCACATCCAGGAGCAGGAGTTTGATCTCTTTTGCCTTGGGCAGACTGTTTTTCCAGGCCTGGCTGCGGTTTTCATGTGTCGCTTTTTCTCTGGCGATGCGTCGGTAGCCTTCGCGCACCTCGCAATCAGAGGGGTAGGCACCTGGTTTTGAGGGAGGGCAGGAGTTGTTATCCATGGCAGGGTTTCAGGTCATTAGTTATTGAGTCTGCAGGCAGTCAGGAAAAAGCAGTTGTACTGTGTGCTGATCTTTCGTTTCCAGTTTGTCGCGCTCAGGCAGGAACCTCTTCATTGAAAGATAGGGAGAGGGTTTGTTTTTCCTCATAGTCTTGAAAGGATACAGCCTTACGCTCTGAGTTCAGGCAGAGGCAGCCTGCCGGATCCGTACAAGCTGACTGAGGATTTCCTCAATCTGGTCCAGGGCCACCGAGTTAGGGCCGTCACAGAGGGCCTTGTCAGGATCAGGGTGCACCTCCATGAACAATCCGTCTATTCCTGCAGCAACTGCTGCCCGGGAGAGGGGAGCTATGAACTCACGCTGTCCACCGGAAGAGCCTCCTGCGCCTCCGGGAAGTTGCACTGAGTGGGTCGCATCATATATTACTGGGCAGCCAAAGCCTCGCATGACAGGCAGGGAGCGCATGTCAACCACCAGGTTGTTGTAACCAAAGCATGCGCCACGTTCCACCAGCATGATTTTGCTGCCTCCAGCGCCTCGGATTTTGTTCACACCATTCTCCATATCCCATGGAGAGACAAACTGGCCCTTTTTCAGGTTGATCGGTTTGTTGGTTTGCGCTGCAGCTACCAGCAGGTCGGTTTGTCTGCAGAGAAAGGCCGGGATCTGAAGGATATCTAAGACTTCGGCAGCGGGTGCGACCTGACTGGTCTCATGAATATCGGAGATGACTGGAACCTGCATCTCTTCCCGGATTCGGGAGAGGATGGTGAGGCCCTCTTCGAGACCAGGCCCCCGGTAGGAGTCAAGGGAAGTGCGGTTGGCCTTGTCAAAAGAGGCCTTGAATACGTAGGAGAGGCCGAGCCGTGCACAGATTTCTTGCATCTCGCCC
>DAOVAI010000153.1 GCA_030671085.1 Pseudomonadota bacterium
TGTAGGCTGAAGGTCGAAGACTAAAGACGGTTATTCACCCATTCTTCAGCTTTTAATTTTTTAGTCTACTAAAGAATAGATTCAGGAGGAATCATGGAAAAGTACCACGGTGCCATCGTCGCAATTGTCACCCCGTTTATCAACGATGAGCTTGATGAGCAGGGACTGATAGACCTTATTGAGTTTCAGATTGAAGGCGGGACCCACGGAATCGTACCCTGCGGGACCACAGGCGAATCTGCAACGCTCGATTTCGATGAGCATAAGCGGGTCATTGAGCTCACAGTCAAGACCGTGAACGGTCGTGTTCCTGTTATTGCCGGAACCGGTGCCAACAACACCAAGGAGGCCATCGAGCTTACCCAGAGTGCCAAGGCAAGCGGAGCCGATGCCGTGCTTTCCGTTACCCCGTACTACAACAAGCCGAGCCAGGAAGGTCTGTATCAGCATTTTAAAGCCATTGCCGAGGGTGTGGATATCCCCATGTTTCTCTACAATGTGCCGAGCCGGACTTCCATCAACATGCTGCCTGCAACCGTTGCCCGTCTGGCCCAGTTGAAGAATATTATTGGTGTCAAGGAGGCCAGCGGCTCTCTGCAGCAGATCAGCGAGGTGGTTCGCCAGTGCCCTGATGATTTTATTGTTCTCTCCGGCGATGACTTTACCTCCATGCCCACTGTCTTTGTTGGCGGTAAGGGGGTCATTTCGGTTACCTCCAATGTCCATCCCCGGGGGATGGCCGATCTTATGGAAGCTGCACTGGCTGGTGATATCAAAAAGGCCAATGAGGTTCACTACAGCCTCTTTCCGCTGATGACTTCCATGTTTTCTGCCCCCAACCCGGTTCCTGCCAAAAAGGGTGTGGAGCTCATGGGCAAGATCAAGGACGGGCTGCCGCGTCTGCCCCTTACAGGAATTGATGACAAGGCCCTGGAAGTTGTGACCGGGGCCATGAAGGACGCAGGCCTTCTGTAGGCGTTAGCCAGGCGTGATGACCTGTTTCGCAGGTTGCACGATCTGAAAACTGAAAACTGAAAACTGAAAACTTTTATTATGATTAACGTAATTGTTGCAGGCGCAGCAGGTCGGATGGGGCAGCGCATCGGGTATATGGTCTCTCAGCATCCTGAACTCAACTATGCTGCTGCCTTTGAGGCTCCTGGAAGTCCGGCCATTGGTCGTGATCCTGGTGAGATGAGTGGTTGGGGGAGCGCAGGTGTTCAGATCGAAGAGGGTCTGGAGGCCGTGATTGAGAAAGGTGATGTGATCATTGATTTCACCTTTCATAAGGCCACCATGGAGTTTGCAAAGATTGCTGCAGCACACAAGACGGCCATGGTCATCGGTACCACCGGACTTAGCACTGAAAACCTGGCGGAGCTGAAAGCTCTGACAGCGGATTTTCCCTGTGTGCAGGCCCCGAACATGGCAGTGGGGGTGAATGTCCTCTTTAAGCTTGCTGCCAAGGCCGCCTCCATTCTCGGTGACGACTATGACATCGAGATTGTGGAACTGCACCACAACAAGAAAAAGGATGCGCCTTCGGGAACAGCCTTGAAACTTGCTGAAATGGCAGCCTCTGGCGTGAAACGCGATCTGGCTGAGGTGGGTGTCTATGAGCGTCACGGAATGATAGGAGAGCGTACTCAAAAAGAAATCGGTGTGCAGACTGTCAGAGGCGGTGATATCGTAGGTGAGCATACTATCTATTACTGCGGTCCGGGCGAGCGTCTTGAGATCACCCACCGTGCGCACAGCCGCGATAACTTTGCCCAGGGCGCAGCCAAGGCAGCAGCTTGGATAGCGGATAAGAAACCGGGCCTCTACACCATGTTTGATGTCCTCGGACTCCAGGATCTGTAGGGAAAGAGAGTGAGAGTCTGGGTGGCGCTGGGCTCCAATCTTGGCGACAGTCGCCGTATTCTGCAGCAGGCCTGGCAGGGTTTGGGTCAGGAGGAGACTATCTCCCTCTTGGATCTTTCCCATCCCTATGTCACTGCACCAGTGGGAATGGAAAGCGAGAATCTGTTCCTGAACGCTGTGGGAATCCTGGAAACGAATCTTGAGCCGGAAAACCTCCTGCTCCTGCTGCAGGGAGTGGAAAGGGACTTTGGGCGGGATAAAAAGACAGGAGAGGGTGGATACCAGGATCGCCTGCTGGATCTGGATTTGCTCTACTGTGACGACAGGCTGCTGGTCTCCAGTGACCTGGTCTTGCCGCATCCCCATATTGCAGAGAGACTTTTCGTTCTGGCGCCTCTGGCAGAAATTGACCCGAAACACCTGGATCCCCAAACCGGGATGACTGCAGAGGCCATGTATCGTGAACTCCTGCAGCGGATGCAGAGCGGAAAAGAAGCCTTGCAAGAGATCCAGCAAGGGGAGTGGGGCTGAAAATCCATCGACTTTTTTTTAAACTTGAGCCTATACTATTCATGTGAGCCCCATAAAACTTATTGTCATAGCCATTCTCCTGTATATCGGTTACCGATTGTTGACCAGTGGCAAGGGAAAGGATAAGGAAAAAACAGATTCTGCATCAACAGACCAGAGCGCTGGTCCGGTTGTAGATGTGCTGGTGGAAGACCCGGTCTGTCATAAACTGGTCCCGAAACAGCAGGCCATACGGCTGCAACACAAAGAAGATATCGTTTATTTCTGCAGCGAATCCTGCTGCAATCGATTTGTCAGTCAAGAAGGAGAAAAAAAAGAATGAAATTTTTTATAGACACCGCCAACCTTGAACAGATCAAAAAAGGTGTGGAGATGGGCATGGTCGATGGAGTGACCACCAATCCTTCCCTCATCGCCAAGGAAGATAAGCCCTTTGAGCAGATTCTGGAAGAGATCGTAGCAGTGGTGGATGGCCCTATCAGTGCCGAGGTAGTCAGTCTCGAGGCCGAGGGTATGGTTGAAGAGGCAAAGGTGCTCGCGGCCATGAGTGATAATATTGTCATTAAGATTCCTATGATCGTAGAAGGCATCAAGGCTGTAAAACAGTTGACAGCCCTTGGAATCAAGACCAATGTTACCCTGGTTTTTTCTCCTGCCCAGGCCCTGCTGGCTGCAAAAGCCGGGGCTACCTATGTCAGTCCCTTTGTCGGTCGTCTTGATGATATCGGACAGCAAGGGATGGACGTGATCAGCGATATCATGAACGTATTTCGTAACTATGGGATGCAGACAGAGGTGATCGTGGCAAGCGTCAGGAGCCCGCAGCACGTTATGGACTCAGCAGCCATTGGGGCAGATATTGCCACCATTCCTCTGAAGGTCATTGAACAGCTGGCAAAACATCCGCTCACTGATATCGGTATTGAGCAGTTCCTGGCCGACTGGGAAAAACGGAAAAAATAGGTCCAGAGCAGATGAGATTTTTGGGGGATGAATGGGGACGACAGCCAGATTTCTGAGTGCACTCGTTGGTGCAATGCTTATTTTTTCGCTGCAGTCGGAGCTGAAGGCGGAGATGTTCATCTGTGCGGATGCAGGTGGAAAAGAGCATTATAGCAACATGCGATCTTCCGGGGACTGTCGACCTGTGAGCAATCGTACCCGGATCTCAAGGAGGCCGGGAGCCCAGAGAAGTCAATGGCCAACCACAAGCCTGCGACAGCGTCAGCAGCGCAATCCGACATCCTATGACTATCATATTCACCAGGTCAGTCGTCGCTATAATGTGGATCCCTACCTGATCAAGGCCGTGATCAAGACCGAGTCGGATTTTGACTGTTATGCCCTCTCCAAAATGGGTGCCCAGGGCTTGATGCAGCTCATGCCGGCAACTGCCAGGGACTTGAGGGTACACAATCCTTTTAATCCTCACGAAAATATTGACGGCGGTACCCGTTATCTGCGAAATATGCTCGATACCTTTGATGGCAATGTTGCCCTCAGCCTTGCCGCCTATAATGCCGGGCCAACGCTGGTCAAACAGTTGCAGAGGATCCCGAGGATCCCTGAAACGATGAATTATGTCAAAAAAGTCCTTGGTCATTACAAGGGATACCGAGGATATCTTCCAAAATCCTCGGTGGCACAGAGCATAACCAGGGTGTCGCAATGATGATAATCTCGTAAAAATAACTGATGGCTAAGTAAAAAGCTCCATATGCGAGGCGCGTAAAATTTCTATCATTTTGGCGTACTAGAGTACGTCGTAATGATAGAAATTTTGCAGCAACGAAGCAGATGGAGAGTTTTTACGACGCCATCAATGATAAGAAAAGAGAATTTGAGTAAGGCGGTGTATGAAGCAGTTGATAACTTGGCCCAATCTCCTCACAGGACTGCGTTTTGCCCTGATTCCTCTGCTGGTGGTACTCCTTTCCCTGGAACAAACCACCCTTGTTGCCTTCCTGGCCTGGTTTGTTTTCGCCTTTGCTGCCCTTACCGACTGGCTGGACGGCTATCTGGCCCGCAAGTTTGACAGTGAGACGGTGCTGGGACAACTGATGGACCCCTTGGCCGATAAGATCCTGGTGACCGCTGCCCTCATAATGCTTATTCCCCTGGGGCTGATACCTGCCTGGGTCTCCCTGATTATTATCAGCAGAGAGATTGTTATCACCGGCCTCCGTGGTCTTGCCGCCTCCACCGGAAAAGTTGTGGCTGCCGGGCAGCTGGGAAAAATCAAAGCCAATTTTCAGTATTACGGCCTGGGCTTTCTTATCTTCCCCCTGGGGCTTCTCCCTATTCCCTACCAGCATGAGTTTGGGATGACCCTGGTCTATATCTCACTGGTCCTGAGCATTTGGTCTGGTATCGAATACATCTATAATCTACGCGATATCTTTATTGAAACTTCCTGAACCTGCCATTTTTCTTGACAGTTCGGAGGCAGTTACGGTATTACTCACTATCCATTTTGACATGCCGGAGTGGTGAAACTGGTAGACGCACTGGACTCAAAATCCAGCGGGGGCGACCCCGTGTCGGTTCGATTCCGACCTCCGGCACCATTGATTATTCTTTAATATCAGCAACTTATCCTTTGCTGGTTCTCTGAAGCATTCCTGAGCAAAACAAGAAGATTCTTTGCGATTCTTATCGAGTCCTCTACTGTCCATCTACTGGAAGAGGAGTAAGGTATGCCGCAAGTGTCAATTACAAGTCAGTTAGTAAACACCCTGAAACCACAAGACAAACCCTACTATTTAAGGGACAGAAATTTGCAGGGGTTTGGACTGAAAGTCAATAAGTCTGGTTCTATTAGGTATATAGCTGAAGTCTGGTACAAGGGAAAGTCCAAGCGGAAGACGTTGGGAGAGTACCCTATTCTCACTGTTCAAGAGGCTCGCAGCAAGGCTCTAAATTTTATATCTGCTGTTAAGTCAGGTTCTTTGGTCTCTAGGAAAGAGACTTCCTTAAGGAATCTGTTGGCTCGTTATATCTCAGGGGAAAGGCTCAAGCCTCGGACAGTCACGAACTACAATCATGTAATACCCTTCTATCTATCGGATTGGATGGATCTTAAGGTCTCTTCAATAACCAAGGAGATGG
>DAOVAI010000037.1 GCA_030671085.1 Pseudomonadota bacterium
CATCCGCCGCCGCCAATGGGGTTGGATGAGGTGATTCCGAATCCGGAACGGGGACCCGCGTCGACAAATTCGACAGTAATGGTCCCGCAGGTATTCATCAACCCTTCTTCTACCAAAAACTTCAGGGCGTCGTTTTCGTATACTTTATCGTTGTCTTTTGGCTCATCCAGAGCCAATCCCAATGAAGGGCCAGCTCAGCCGCCCTGCATTAAGGCAATACGGAGGGCAGAATCAATATTGTTCTGCTCCAGGTATTCCTTGAGTTTGACCACTGCCTGGTCTGTTACTGTAAAATCAGACATGAAATCCTCCTGTGGAAATATTAGTGGATAAAAGTTTTTTTTATTAAGCTGACGAGTCGAAAACATCCTGATATAACATGGATGTCAGATAAGACTTTTCAACATTTGCAAAAATGATATCATACCAAGTACAATGATAAGTAACTCGCAGTGAGAAGTCAATCATTGTCTCATGGAAAATATGATCTGGCTGTGGAGAAAGCTGAGCAACTCTTCTGTCAAGCTTTCTTGCTATACATTCGAGGAAGGAGTTTGTCTTCTTTGTTTATTCTATGATATTCACATGTTATGTGGAGAATGTGAAGGAAAAAGGTTTTCTTTATGAAAAAAATAGTGATTTCCACCGGAGGCGGTGATGCCCCTGGCCTGAATGCTGTTATTTATTCCGTGGTTCATGCCTGCTACAGACGGGGATGGGAGGTGTATGGCAGCCGAAGCGGGTACAAAGGACTGCTTGATACGGATGAACTTGTCCGCCTGGGGCTCGAAGATGTGGAGGATATCTATTCCACGGGCGGCACCATTCTTGGCTCAACCAATAAGGGGGATCCCTTTGCCATGGCCGTTGAAAATTTGGCCGGAGAAGTCAAGGTTGTCGATATCTCTGATAAGATAATGAACAATTTTAAACGGATGGGTTTTGACTGTCATATAGCTATCGGTGGTGATGGGAGCTTGGAGATTGCCCGCCGTTTTGCGGAAAAGGGGATGCCGGTTATTGGAGTCCCCAAGACCATTGACAATGATCTGGAGGCAACGGACCGAACTTTTGGTTTTGATACTGCTGTCTCAACCGCCACCGAGGCCCTGGATAAATTACACTCCACTGCGAAATCCCATGATCGGGTCATGGTTGTGGAAGTCATGGGCAGGGGTTCCGGATGGATTGCTCTTTACTCTGGTATTTCAGGAGGTGCTGATGTGATCCTTATTCCCGAGATTCCTTTTGATATGGAGAAGGTCTGTGAAAAAATAACGGACAACGAACTCCATGAAAAGGACTATGCCATTGTGGTGGTCGCTGAAGGGGCGAATGCCAAAGGTGGGCAGGTAATCAAAAAAGGTGAAGGTGAACTTGGCCGCAGCGAAGTGGTCCTTGGTGGAATTGGGGAATGGGTGGCCTCGGAAATCAGGCAGCAAACAGGAAAAGATACTCGTTCTCTGGTCCTGGGACATCTGCAGCGGGGAGGGTCACCCACCACATTCGACCGACTGCTGGCCATGCGTTTTGGTGCTGCTGCAGTACGCCTCGTGGAGAAAGGAGTCTTTGGTCATATGGTTGCTCTGGCCTCTCCCCATATGAGCTCTGTCCCATTGGCAGATGCCGTGAGATCCAGGAAAAAGGTTGATCTGAATAGTGATAAGGTCTTCACTGCCAGGGAAATAGGAATCTGCCTGGGAGATTAGGCTGAAAAAGACGAACAGCACAATATCGACCAGGGAATGTCGAAGTTTTTTTGCTTCTGCTGTTCGAAATTCCCTGTTCAATAGACGACATTTTCTTTTTAAATAGCAAGCATGGGAAAAGAACAAAACGAAACGTTTCTTCGGGTGTACGAAAGACTTCATGAGTTTTTTGGTCCTCAAGAGTGGTGGCCCGGAGAAACAGCCCTTGAGGTAGTGATCGGCGCAGTGTTGACCCAGAATACCAATTGGGCCAACGTGGAAAAGGCAATTCAAAACCTTAAAAATGCTGGTCTGCTTTCCTTTCCTCTCCTTCAGGCCATACCGTTGGAGGGTCTTGCCGAATATATCAGGCCGTCAGGGTACTATAATATTAAGGCTCGCAGGTTGAAAAATCTGTTTCAGATGATCGAGGAGGAGTACCAAGGTGAGCTTGATCTCCTTCTTGGTGATACCCTGAAAAACAGTCGGGAGAATCTCCTGTCCGTAAAAGGGGTTGGGCCGGAAACAGCAGATTCCATCCTTCTCTATGCGGCTCATCAGCCGGTATTTGTCATTGACACGTATACCCATCGCGTCTTTTCCCGTCATCAACTGGTTCCGGAAGAGAGCGACTATCATTCACTTCAGGAGGAGTTTCTGGGGCGTCTGCCTGGGGACGTGTCACTTTTTAATGAATATCATGCATTGATTGTTGCTGTGGCCAAGGAGTTTTGTAAAAAGAAGAGACCCCGCTGCCAGGAGTGCCCCCTGCAGGGGGTTGAGGAGGAGTGAATATGAGAAAGTTCAGCAGACAACTACTGAAGAGACAGGCCGTCTCTTTACTCCCTGTAGACTGCTTCCGGTGAGGTTGATTTCTTTTCGTCTATCTCCCCGGCATTGGGATTGTTTTCTGCATTGTGCTCGTCTTCTGGAGAATCGCTCATGGAATCCAGTAAATGGGATGGCAGGGTAAGGGTACGATAGAGGAGGGCAAAGGGCAGGGTGGCTACTTCGCGGAATATGGAGTTTTCTACTTCTGGATTCTGGAGATCTCCAGAGACATGGAAGGTGACGGAGGGATGCTTTTCCTTGCCGACCAGGACATAACCGATCAAGGGAATTTTGGTTAAGTTTGCCTTGGCCTGGGTGATCAAGTTGAGATCCATCTCAATCAGGTTTTCGGGAAAGTTGATCCAGCCACTTCCCGTCAGGTGGATTTCCGACGACTCAATGGTGAAGGATTCAAGGTCTGCTTTGCCTTCATCGATCTTCATACCAACAATTGCGGAGCTTACAGGCAGGCCCTCGCTGTTGTATTCAGGCAGGGAAAAGGTGATAAGGGCCGGGATGGTGTCAATGACGGCCAGGATATTGTGCAGGGCCGTGAACTCTGTGAGGACCGTATCCTTGATCTTGAACAGGGTGGAAAATTTATCAAATGAGCCATTGGCCACCACGCTCATTTTACCATTTTGGAAGTGCACCCCTTGAACTAATCCATTCATAAAGGTGTCGTTCAGCTCTTGCCCCTGCAGGGAGAATGTGCCTGCCTCAATATCAAGGAGAAGATTACCAGGGCCATGTTCCAGGCGCATGCTGGTCTTTCCGTCAATAGAGGTGACATCCATTGTGTCGGCGAGAACCTGGTTTCCGGGCTTGAAAAAGAGTGCGCTGTTGCTGGCTTCCAGGGTGACTGGAACCATCTTTTTTTTCTGGGAACCATGGGGGCGTGTGCTGGGCCGGTTTTTTAGAAATTTGAGAATCCCGGGAATATTAAAGGCAAGGTCTTCTGACGTGATGCGCAACCGGTCACTGTAGCGTATGTGCAAGTCTTTATTGACTTCTGCCGTGAACCCCTGGCTGGTGATTTCTCCTGAGATCTGGAGACGATCTACTGCTGTGTTGTCCTTTACCAGAAAGGAATAGCGGTAGGGAATATCGGCAGAAAAGGTGTATGGCATTTTGCCGTTTTTTGAGGAGATTTTCAGGCTGCCGGCATCAAGCTGGTATTGCTGCAGCAATGCTGAGTGGCGGTGAATGGCCGCCAGGTCCTGAAAGTGTGCCGACCAGCTCTTGTCTTTTTCAGTGCTGATCAGCAGGGCCAGTTCAGAAACCTTGATGGTCAACCTGTGGTTTTTGCCGCTGACTTCAATGGGGATAGCCGTATCGGAACCGAGCAGGGAGCCCATATTTTTCTTCTTGATATGGAGGTCCTCAAGAAGAAATCCGCCTTCTTGTGACAGAGTATTGTAGTGACCGGAAACCCGGCTGTCAAAAAAGTCACCGTATCCTACTCGGCCATTGGTCATGGTGAGGAGATTGTGGGCATATTTGAATTCGGTGGGGTAGAGGGTTGTTGCAATATTATTGAGTTTCCAGTGGGATGTTTTTTGGTTGCGGATTGTCAATCCCTGGTCGTATTTGATGGAAATCGGTACATTGGCTTCTTCCAGTGTGATGTCTTTTCTCTGGAATGTTAAAAGCTCACTGTGCAAGTCGATATTTTTTTCTTTGATGGAAAAAGAACCGGATATTGTTCCTGAGATATCGGGCCCGATGGTCAGCAATGTGGGGGGGAGGATCCCGGAGAGTGTTGTGAGAGAAAAGGGGGTGCTGAAGGGGCCAAGGTCCAGTTGCAGGGCATCGAGATTCCAGGAAGAGGCAGCAACATCCACGGAGTGAGCGTCTGGTCGGATATGGTAGCGGATGGTGGGTCTTGGCGCTTTTTTGTTGAGGGTAAATCGGGATCTTTTGGTGTTAAAGGCGAGCTGTTCCAGGGTGAATATCAGTTCGCCGCTACCGCTTGCAGCCTTCAATGTACCGGTGACGTTGGCGACAAAGAGCTCTTCAAAGCGAATACGTCCATGCTCTATAGTCACATCGCTGTTTTCCAGGCTAACCCTGACATCTGTTAGTCTGTAGTTTTTGTGGTCATACTCGATAACTCCTTCATCGATGAGGAAGGTGCCCTGGCTGGTGACCTGATCCGTGTTGAGATTGACGTCCAGGCTCAACTCTGCTGCGGTTTTGCCTGCTGTCTGTTTAAAGGGCAGTGCAATGTTATATGCCTTGAGCAGGGTCAGGATGTCGTCGTTGGCAGTGGCAAGGGCCTTGATTGAGACGGTGAGGAGGATGTTGGCCGGGTCATTGAAGTTGATGTCCACCCGACTGTCCTTGTCGATTTTTTGGCCGTAAAAGCTGGCGCCATGGGGGAGGATGTTCAGGACTCCCTTGCTGAAGGTCACATCGGTATAGTCTGCCGTGACCGGTTCCAGGCCTTGGCAAAAAGTGTATTCGGTCTTGTCCACTCGGGCTTCTGCAAAGAAGGTATCGAGGAGAGTTGCGGGTGTTTTCCAGGGGAGGAGACCTGAAAACGTTTTCAGGGTATAGCTACTGCCCTGCAGGAAGTCGGTGATCCAGCGCTGAATGGTGGGGTCCAGGCCGAAGAGATCGACAAAGGGGGTGATGGTGTTGACGCTTTTTGTGCCTTTGCCCTGGAACGAAATCTGTTCCTGATCTGCAGTGAAATCCAGAGCTACCGGCAGGGTTCCTCCCAGATTCGCAGTGAGGGAGCCTGTAATTTGCTCTTTTTCGCCATTGAGGCGGATCTGGCCAAAGGCCCGGGAGTTGAACTGCTTACTAATGGCCTCTGTGATAGTAATGACCAGAGTGTTCTGGTCAATAGCCAGGTTCGATCGAAAGGTCAGATCCTTGGATGTCAGGGTGAAAAAACATGGATTTTGATCAGCATTCTGGTCAAAGTGGATGGTGGCAGTCAGCTCTCCGACTTTGATTACATTGATACTGATTTCGGAAAAGAGCCTGCCCCATCGCTGTACCCCATTGATGCCTTTGCCGATCAAGCTCAGGTCTACAGGAGATTTTTCTTCGTGCTGTTGTTCGCTGACCGTAACTGTGTCGATCTGCAGTTTCAGCCTGTCTTGCCATTGCAGAGAAAAATCAGAGAGTGTTGTCCTGCCAATGGTAAAGGAGTCGAACCTGATTCCTTTTTTAAGCATGACTGCGGAGGAAAAGATGACCAGGCAGACAAAGAGAAACAGGCTGATCAGGATCCTCAGCCCAAACCTCCTTTTTTTGTCAGCAGAACGTTTACTCACTGTTGTTGCTTTCCTTCATATTTGCAGAATCTCCGGAGGTGGATGCATGCCAGAGGAATTGGCGGCAGATTCCTCGAATGATACTGGTATCTCGAGAGCGCAAATGCACTCTACTGAGGAACTGTCTGATGTTACGCATGTAATAAGTATGGCTTTTGTCATGTAAAAAGTTGACCTCCATCAGAGCCTTTTCCACATGGTCATACATTCCTTCCAGCTCAAATGAGCTGGCAATTTTGGGTGCTGGAAGGGGTTTCTTCTGGCTGTGCACCACGGCCTGATAAATTTCATAGCAATGGACACCCACTGCCTGGGCCAGGTTAAGGGAGGAAAAGTCAGCCGTGGGAATGGTTGAAATAAGTTGGCTGTATTTTAGGTCATCATTACTCAGGCCACTGTCTTCCGGGCCGAAAAGAAAGGCTACCTGGTTCTCGGGGAGGAGGGGGAGGATGATATCCATAACATCCCTGGGACTGTTTCCTGAGGCACGCTGCCGGCCTCGGCGGGCAGTGGCGGCAACAACCTGAGAAAATGGCTTCAAGGCATCGCCTAAATTCTCATGAAACTCCATGGTGTCCAGCAGGTGTGCAGCATTGTGGGTGGCCATTTTGGCCATGCGCGTATGATCGGGATACTCGTCTGCCACAACGAGTATTCGTGTCAGGCCCATATTCCAGGCAGCACGAGCGGCTGCACCGATATTTTCCGGATACTTGGGCCGCATCAGGACAATGGCTATGTTATCAAGGAGATGCTGGTTAAGAGACATAGTTGTAGATGTGGGGAAGAGGGGAAAGCAAAACGGCTATGAAACAGTCCTGCCTGTTTCATAGCCGTTGCAAAGGAGTTGCTGAACTCGCAAATCAAAATCTGAGATGGCTAAGCAAAAACTTCACACGCTCACATATGAAGAATTTTTGGAGTCGGAGTTTACACCCCTCAAGGGGGTGCTAAAAAAAAGTACCAAGTTGTTTTGGGTGCTTCTCTCCAACGCCATCAGGTTTTTGCCAGACCACCCTCCAGGGAGGTTCGGCTCAGTTTTTCATACTCTTTGACCTGCTTGTCGGGATTGGTGGGCATTAAGCGCTTGAGCAGGGGGACCACACCTTTTTCAGATTTTTCAAAGAGATTTTCAGCCTCTTTGAGGGTGATTTGCCAGGCAGGGGCAAACCCCGGAGCCTTTTCAAACATGATATCCAGGGCTGTCTGGTACACATAAAACTGACGGATTTCCTTACGGCCAGGTTTCTGATTCAGAGATTGGACTGTGATGCGAAGGTTGTCCCGTTCCTGTTTCAGGATTTCAATTTTCTGCTTACGCCGTTCGTTTTCCGTGGAATCAATTTCAAGTTTTGTGTGCAGATGGCCGCGCAGTCTTCCCACTTCCCTGCTCAGTTCACGGCGGCGCAGAAAACCTCGTATATAAATAATAATGCAGAAAAGAATACCTAGGGCAAGCCCTTTGGCAAAGGGGTTGCTGATAACTGTGGTGAGCCAGTTCGCTTCTTCCATATCCGGGTCCTCCAGAAAAGCGGTTGAAAAGAGTCTTTTTTAATCTTAGCAGACTCTTACAAAAAACAAAAGATCCAGTTTTTCAACTTTTAAAGTAAAATTTCAGATAGATCTCCATCAACTTTTTATGCGAAATATCGGTTCAAGTCAAGTATCAATAATAAGGGATCTTCTTATGTTTCTTCGATTTTTTCTGCTACCGGGATGAAATTAATACGATTATTTCTGGTGTTTACGTCAAGGAGACGAACTCTGAGCAAATCACCCAGTTGAAACGATTTTCCACTGTGTTTGCCTGTAATGCGGTGATGTTTGTCATCAAAGATATAGTAATCATCTTTAAGGGAGGAGAGGGCAATGCCGCCGCTGACAAAGAGGTCGAGAAGCTCAACAAAGATTGCAAAGCCGTTCACCCCTGCAATGACCGCCTCAAACTCTTCTCCTATCTTATCCATCATAAAGCGTATTTTGAGCCTGTCGTTCATCTCCCGTTCTGCACTGATGGCGACACGTTCCCGGGTGGACAGAACCGGTCCCATCTCTTTGATTGATTCCCCCTTGCTCTTTTTCTTGATTTTCACCGATTCCCGGCGGCCAAGAAATGTCTGCAGCGTGCGATGGACGGTGAGATCGGGATAGCGGCGGATGGGGGAGGTGAAGTGGGTATAGTCGGTAGCTGCAAGTCCGAAGTGACCCACATTCTTTCTGTCATAACGAGCCTGCTGCATGGCCCGCAGGAGGAGGTTGTTGATCACATACTCTTTAGGGGAGCCTTTTACCAGGCCAAGAACTTGACCGAACCAGTCTGGGTCCTGGCGAAGAGGAGGCAGGTCCAGTCCAAGAGTACGCGCAAATTCGATGAATTCCTCTACTTTTTCAGGGGCCGGACGCTCATGGATACGGTAGAGGCCTTCCAGGTGCTGCTCGGTAAAGGTCTCTGCCACGGCTTCGTTGGCAGCAAGCATGAATTCCTCGATCAGCTGATGGGCAAAGTTCCTCTCTGATCGACTGATGGATTCAATTTTTCCCTCGGCATCAAGACTGATGAATGGTTCCGGAATAGTGAAGCCAATGGAGCCCCGCTGCTCCCGCACATGCATCAGTTCCTTAGCCAGTTCTGATGCCCATTTCAAGGGGGTGAGGAAGGGCTTGTGTGCTTTTCGAACCTCCGGGTCACGATCGACGAGGATCTGACGGACCGTGGTATAGGTAAAGCGTTTTTTGCTGCAGATGATCGATTTCCCAAACTGTTTTTTCCTGAGATGCCCTTGTCGGTCAAAGTCCAGGATGGCAGAAAAGGCATAGCGATCTTTGTTGGGTACCAGACTGCAGAGGTCATTGGAGAGTTTCTCCGGCAACATGGGAATGACTCGTCCAGGGAAGTAGACAGAGGTTCCCCGCTGGTAGGCATCTTTGTCAAGGGGGGAGCCCGGCGCAACATAGTGGCTGACATCGGCAATGGAGACGTAAAGACGAAAGCCCGTTCTTGTCTTTTCTACAGCAACGGCATCGTCAAAGTCTTTGGCTGTCTCGCCGTCAATGGTGACGTGATCAATATCCCGCAGATCCATTCTGCTTTTTGAAGGAATGATCTCTTCGGAAATTGCCTGGGTCTGTTCAAGGGTCTCTTCGCTGAACAGATGGGGAAGGCTGAATTTTTCTATGACCAGCCGCATCTGCACATCCACTGAATTCGGATCGCCAAGGACTTCCAGCAGAGTTCCCTGCTGCCGGTTGGATCTATCACTTTCCCCTGTGATTTGCACAATGACTGCATCACCATCCTGCAGATCCCGGGGGACCTTTCCGCTCAAGATAATGGAAAAGGGGTAGCGTGGATCTTCCGGGGTTACAATAACCTGCCGGCCTTCTTTTGACACAAAACCAGCCAGACGGTCTCGCCCGCGTTCCAGTATAGAGAGGACCTCCGCCTCTGGACGGCCGTCTTTCTTCACTTTGAAAACCCGTATCAGAACCCTGTCGCCATGAAGGGCAGACCGCATATTGGCAGGCGAAAGAAAAGGGTCTTTGGAGTAGTTTGGCGGCGCAATTTTTGATGTGAGACCAGTGACAAAACCGAATCCGCGACTACTTTGGTCTACAATGCCTTCGGCCAATCCATGCTTAGGCCCCAGGCGGTAGTGGTGCTTGTCTGTCTGTTTGAGTATTTTTTTCTTTGTGAGCTCGGTTAAGAGATTGTGAAGCGGTTTGCGGGCAGAGTGTGCCAGGTCCAGTTCCTGGATAATGTCATTGCTTCCCAAGGACTTCCCGCTGTGGTAAAGGAGAGTAAGCAGTCTTTGGTCAAATGCTTCTTCCCTGGTCTGTTTCTGGTTATTCTCCCGTGAATAGGGTGAACGACGTGATTTTTTTTTATGCTGGGGTCTTCTTTTGTGTCTCATTTAATTTTTTGCTTTTCCAAGCAGTTTGAATTTTGGTAGAGTTTAACAATGGGTAATTGTTTTGTCGTGAGAGTTCTTCGTTTTGCCAAGGGGAAAGTCCCTGCTGAACGATGACGTTTTGTCCACTGTTTCTTGTAGGATACTCATCATCTATGAAAAAGCAATTTGATTCCTTGTCTCTCTGTGCGCAATATGGCGCCAGCCGTTCTTTTAGGTGAGTATGCAGTATATTCCTTTTGATCTTGAACTGTATCGCAGCCAGATGAGACCTTTGCTGGGCTCAGGGGCCAGGGTACAACTGTTTTGGGATGCCCTGGATTTTGCAACGGATGCGCATGATGATCAATGGCGCCGTTCTGGCGAGGCCTATATCATGCATCCCTGTTCTGTGGCAAGAATCCTGGCAGAAGAGATGGATGTGGTGGACCCGGAAATTTTGGCGGCAGCTCTCCTCCATGACACGGTTGAAGATGTGGAAGAAGTAACCAGTGAGCTGGTCGGAGAAATGTTTGGTTCCTATGTGGAGGCCATTGTTGAGGGTTGTACCAAGGTGACCCAGCATTCCGGCGATAAACAGACATTGCTGAAAAAGGTACATAGGAAGATTTTTTCAGGAGCCGCTCTTCGGCCGGAAGTGATGCTGGTGAAGCTGGCGGATCGACTGCACAATCTGCGCACGCTCAGTTCCATGCCCAAACATAAGCGGCAGAAAATTTCTGATGAGACCTTGGACATCTATGCTCCACTGGCCACGGTTTTGGGCTTGTTCAGCCTGAAACGGGAGATGTATAGCCTGGCGCTGTCCTTTAAATTTCCCAAACAGGGGGCGAAACTGCTCGGTCAGATACGGCAGCTGCAGAAATCTCCGGCAGCTCTGGATATAATAAACGAGCTGAGGCAGAACACCCGGGAGGTGTGGCTCAACTGTGACATCACCATACGGACCAAAGGGCTCTGGGCCTATTACGACTCCTCGAACCGCATCCTGCGCAAACAGATTGATAATCCTCTGGAGATACTCATTCTCGTGGATGATAGCCAGTCCTGTTACTCCATACTAGGTATCCTGAATCAGACCTTTCCGCCCATCCCACGCACCATACGCGACTTTATTGCCAACCCCAAACCCACTGGTTACCAGGGACTGCATGCCAGAGCCATTATCAAGGGTGAAAAATATCTGTTTAAGATTCGCACGGAAGATATGGCTCGCCGTGCCCAGCGGGGATTGTTCAAGGACTGGACTTCAAAGAGTAAGGCTCAGCGCCGGTTTATAAAAGAAATACAGGAACTTTTTGATGTGATTGGCTCCGAGGATGCAGGCTCTTACAGAGAGATGATTGCCGCCAGTCAGAAAAAGGAAATCTACACCTATACACCGGGGGGAGACCTGATCTGCCTGCCGGCAAAGTCTACGGTGCTTGATTTTGCCTTCAGGGTGCATACGGATATCGGTCACAGTTGTACCGGGGCAATGGTTGGCAGCCGGAAGTTTTCCAGTGCTCACCAGTTGCGTGATGGCGATGTGATCCGGATTTTACGGGCTGAACACTCTCTCCAGTTTCAACCGTCCACGCTGGAACTCTGCCAGACACCGCGCGCGCGCGCAGAGCTCTCTCGCACCTTTCGTGTTCGTCGGCAGCATCTCTCTAAAGAAATTGGCTTGTCCATTGTCAGCCAGGAAATGCTCCGCTACGGCCTGCCCCTTGAACTCCTCTATAAAGACGGTATCCAGAAGGTCCTGAAACATTTTTCCCTGACTGATCTTGATGAACTCTATGTGCATGTGGGAGAGGGGAAACTACGTCTCTCCACCATGATCAGGCAGGTCAAAAAGGAACTGTATCAAGGGAAATCGCCTCTAGTGGAGCCCACCGGGGCCTTTAATAAGGTGGAACTGACAAGCATTGATCCGGTGGCTGTTAAAATATCGGCATGTTGTAAGCCGAATCCCACAGATAAAGGCTTGTTTGCACTCCTCAGTGAAAGAGGCCTTTCTGTCCATAACAAGGGGTGTCCTCAACTGAAGAAGGTTAGCTTTCAGCGGGACGACATTGTTGATCTGCGTTGGAAGCTGCGAGAGACCCGGGTTGATAAACCCCAGTCTCTGGTGATTATGGCAGCAACCCGGCAGCGGATTATGATGCTGGTGGGAGTGGCTCCGGAAGAGATGAGGATTCTTGATCTCATGGTGCTGTCAAAAGCACCTATCCCTACTCCTGCATGGGAGTTGAGTTTCCAGGTCCCCACCCTGTATGTCTTGAAAAAGGTGCTGCGACATTTCGATAAATCAAGTTTACCATATGAGTTTGATTTTGAATATTGATCTGTGAACGGTTCTCAACCTGCCGGGTTTGATCTTCATACGCTTCGCATATGAAATTTCTTATACCGTTGCTTCCTCTTTCTTTTCTTCAGCATCTCTGCTGTAACCCTGCAGAACACGGGTCAGCATGTGTGGAAGGTCGTTTTTCTGCCTGGAGCTTCTGCGCAGCTGTTTGATGGTCTTTTCCAGGGTGAGGACTTCATTGAGAAAGACATGGCGAAGGATCAGGGAAATCAGTCTGGTAATGGTGGTGAGATTGGAGATACGGGACTGGAGCTGGTCGTCCCTGTCAAATGCTGTGGAGGCAAAGATTTCCACAGGATTTCCTTCCAGTTCACTGATAGAGACATACCAGGTGTTCAGCTCCCTGTCTCGTGTTCGGTAGCGGACGGCATCGAGTACTTCCGGGAGATCACGAAGGTTGTTGCTTTGACACTCCCCATTGTTTTCTCCGCTGTGCCGCAGGTCGGATTTAATAAGGGTGCAGATCCGTTTGATGGTGTCAGGCCTTTCCTGCATGGCCTTGGCAAGGGTGAGACACTCATCACAAAATTCATTGCCATGGGTTTCCTGCAGCGAGGCGACCTTGCCGCAGCCGTCACATCGCTCAGCTGTGTTTTTTTCTTTCATTATTTTAGTTTTCCTGCGGAGCAGAAGGGTCTATGTGGAGTCGAAGTAGGTGGCGAAATTCAGCTCCGGTGATTTCGCGGGCTCCGAATGTTACGAGATGACTGGTGGTCATCTGACAATCAATGAGTGCAACATTCTGTTGCTGCAGATGCTTTACCAGTGCGACCAGTGCCGCCTTTGATCCGTTGCTGATTTTGGTGAACATGGATTCGCCAAAAAAGACATTTCCCAGGCGGATACCGTAGAGTCCACCAGCCAGTTTATCTTCCTGCCAGCATTCCACCGAGTGGGCATAGCCGGCGCGGTGGAGGCGACAGTAGGCCTCTTGCATGTCTTTGCTGATCCACGTGCCTTCCCCGGTTTTTGTCCTCGTGTCGGCGCAGGCGCGAATAACGGAATCGAAATCCTTATCAAAGGTGACACGGAAATCTGTATTTCTCAAGGTTCGAGCCAGCCGTTTCGATACCTTGAATTCCTCTGGGAAAATAACCAGTCTTGGGTCAGTGAACCACCAGAGAGGCGGTTCCCCCTCTGAATACCAGGGGAAAATTCCCTGGGAGTACGCTGCCAATAATCTTTCCACCGAGAGATCGCCTCCAACGGCAAGAATCCCGTTGTCCTCTGCCAGTGAAGGATGAGGGAAAACAGGCGCATCGGTGAGCTGAAAAATAGGCATGGGCAACTCTACCGGGAAGAGCTAGGTTTTGTCAATCAGCTTTCCATGGAGAAAGGTGTGGAAGGGAGGAGTGGATGCCTATAAGGAAAGAAAAAACGTCGCAGAGGGACCAATCTTTTTTGTTGTCAGCAGTCAGTCTGGGGCCTGTGAAAAAGGGACATTGGGGAACAGAGAGGAGGAGCGGTTTCAGTACAGTCCTTGAGTCTTTCTGGTGATAAAATTCTGTAGGCTCAGGCGCTGTTCTTTACTTAAATTGAGAAATTGAATAGAGCGTTGTCGAGTGGGCGCCTTAGAAAAATCTGAACCTTGAGAGACCAGTCGATCCGAAATCACCCTGATTGCAATCTGATCGATGAGTACATCATCTGACCCGAGAAAGATACCAAGGGGATTAGATGATGGCCTGGTTGAACTTCCATCAAGATAGCGGTAGGACAAACCACCCATGCTGATATTGATAACCGGGCCAAGGGCATGACTGCTGACTGCCATGGTGCCATCTTTGGGACGGTAGCGTAGGAATTCTCGTCGTTCTTCCCAGGAGGAGTATGGCATGGCGGATCCTGATAATATGAAATGAGATAGAATTATGGGGTGCCTTGAAAAATTTGGGTTTTCGTTCAAGATCAAGGCATACGAAAAATTTTACCGCAGGCATATAAATGATATTCCGAGGACGAAGTACTTGGCTTAACAAACTATACATCCAAGTGAAAAATTTTTCGTATAACGCAGAGATTGGACGAAAAAACAATTTTTCAAGATAGCCTTATATTTATAACTGTCCAGGTAAAGAGACTGAAGTCTTTCCCTTCTGTATTCAGCCAGTTGCCCGAATACTTGAGGAGTTATGTATATCCCTTCATAATCAGAATACCTTTCTGGAGACAAGTGGTCAATAGGTAGAAATACCTAATTTGATGGCTAGAGGACCGTTTTTAACGGCGGTCCATGACAGTGTCGATCAGGCTGTCATCACGACTGTTCTCTTCTCCATGGGGGGGGCTCTGAGCCGGGGGAAGAGTGATTATGAATTCCGCACCCTGATCCGGAGTACCTTTTGCCGTAATGGTTCCCCGGTGCCGATCGACAATTTTTTTGCAGATGGAAAGGCCAATCCCGGTTCCCTGAAATTCTTGCCGGGTATGGAGGCGCTGAAAGATATTGAAAATGAGTTCCTGGAATTTTGGGGCAAAGCCGATCCCGTTGTCACGGATACTGATACGGATATAATTATGATTGTTCAATGCATCGGGAAATGGAAGACGTTTGATTATAATCTCCGGTTTCCGTTCCGGGTGATGATATTTCAGACTGTTGCTAATGATATTCTGAAACAACTGTCTCATCTGCAGGGGCTCGGCCTCTATGGTGCCAAGGTTTTTTTCCACAATGACGGTTGCTCCGTCTTTTTCTATCCTGTGGGCCAGGTCATCAAGTACTGAGTCAATGATCGTATTCAGTTCCAGCGGTTCAAAGGGATTGGCCTTGCTGTTGATCCTGGAGTAGAGGAGCAATCCGTCAATGAGGCTTTGCATCCGACTGGTCGAACTTTCAATGCGTTTCAGATAGGCCTTTCCCTGTTCCGGAAGAGCTGCGGAGCATTTGTTGCGAATCCTTTCGCTGAAGGCGCGGATGAGCATTAAGGGTTCCTGCAGGTCGTGGGAGATGACATGGGTGAAGTCTTCGAGTTCCAGGTTCCTCTTTCGCAGGTGCTCGGCAGTGGATGAGAGGGACTGTTCTATTTCTTTCCACTTGCTGATATCCCTTGTTACCTCTATGATTCCAGTGAGTTTTCCTCCCGGTTCCCGAAAAGGTGTTGCTGTGATAATGCAGGGAAAACTTTTCCCATCTTTGCGGGTTTTTCTGCCTTCAACTTCGACCCTTTCCGCACCGTGAAGTATCCTGGGAAGGGGACATTTCTCTGTGTGGCAGAGTTTCCCGGCAAAGACCTCATAGCATTTGTGACCCTGGATCTCATCAATTTTTTTCCCGGTCAGCTGGCAGAAAGCCCTGTTGGCCCTGACAATATTGAAGTGACGATCTATGATATGCATGCCGTCCGGGGCACTGTTGAATATCTGAATGAACTCATCGTTGATGGTAACAAGCGAAGCCTCAACCTTCTGCTGCTCTTTGATCCTGGTATCGAGCTTTTTATTGGTTTGGCGGAGCTCGGATGTGCGGGTGTCAACGATATTTTCCAGGTTTTCCTTGATGGTGAGAAGTTCTTTTTCTGTCTGTTTGCGCTCCTCAATTTCCCGTTGCAGCTGTCTGTTTGTCTGCAGGATATTCCTTCGGCTCTGGGCAAGACGACCACCAAAAAAGAAGATCCCACCCATACCTATCAGGGCAACAAGGAAATGGCTGAGAATGAGTGGCCAGGGCGATTTATGAAATCGTAGGGGCAGGCTGACAGAGATCGCCCCGCGTATGGAATCTGCCTGGTGAGCAGGAGACACATGGCAGGGAAGGCAGGATTCGCTAAAGGCCAGGGGGGCCATATAGCGGAAGATTTTCTCCTCTTTCTCTTTGAAAAAAGCACTCTGCTCTTTGACTCCCTGGTCAAAGGATTCCAGCCACGGAATTTCCCAGGGATAGGGGCTGTTTTTGTCCCGAAGAGGAGTCAGGCTGGTGATGTGAAAGTGGATCTGTCCCTCTTCCTGGGTAATGGCGGCAATTTGCCTGGTCATATAGGAGGGGTTGATCAGAGTAAGGCTGCGACCGTTTTCATCTTGTATGGACTGTCTGTCCTTGGGGAGATATGGATTGGGAGGAGCTTTGTCGGTGGTGTATACATAGACCCCCCCGTGCATGAGATTCCAACGCCTTGAGGCCATGATCTGCTCAAAAAAAGCTCTGGCCGTTTCCAGGGCAATGGCATTTTGCTCACGGATGTCATCCACACTGTTCCAGGCAAGAGAGGAGGCAACAGCCAGAAGCCAGATGGTCACAGCGAGAAGGCGATTATGGGAAAACAGTCTGGTCATAACTAAAACAGATAGAAAGGTAAAAGTTCTGCTAGTTGGTGCCTGGCCATAAATGAGATTTTTACTTCTAAATCGAGGCGCTCGATGAATTTAACCGCAGGCATATATTTGATATTCCGAGGATTAAATTTTGAGAGCAACGAAGAGTTAGGAGAAAAAGGCCATTTATGGCCAGGCACTAGTTAAGCATGTTAGGTTGCACCGTATATTTTACACGCACGCGTGGTAAGACATCTGAGCTAGAGAAGACAAGTCTTATTCTGCAGTTCTCTCAGGAGCACCTTTTCATTTTCGGAATAGTCCACCGGTACTTCAATGAGGTGGACTCCCGGGCTGTTGAGACACTGAGACAACAGGGGGGTGAGAGTGTTGTTTTCAGTGATTCTGTACCCTTTTGCTCCGTAGCTCTCTGCATATTGTATAAAATCAGGGTTGCCAAAATCAAGGCCAAAGTTAGGAAAGTCCATTCCGGTCTGTTTCCATTTGATCATCCCATACCCATCATCCCGCAGGATGATGATGACCAGGTGCAGGTCCAGTCGGATTGCTGTCTCCATTTCCTGGGAGTTCATCATAAAGCCGCCATCACCGCAGACGGCAACCACCTGTTTCTCCGGATGGACCAGCTTGGCAGCAATCGCTGCCGGAAAACCCGCTCCCATGCTTGCCAGGGCGTTATCCAGAAGCAGGGCATGGGGGGAGGTTGCCTTGAAATTACGGGCAAACCATATCTTGTACATCCCATTGTCCAGGGAGACGATGGAGCTGTCGGCAACGGTTTTTCTGATGTCGCTGACAATGTGTTGTGGGGTGTTGGGAAAACAGTCATGTCCCTGGTCTTGAAAGACATGGGTGTTGATTTCCAGATGGATTCGATGAAAGTAGTCATTATTGCCTTGTTCGGACTCAATCATTTTTTTCCGAAGTGCGTCCAGGCTGTGACTGATATCACCGATAACTTCGT
>DAOVAI010000076.1 GCA_030671085.1 Pseudomonadota bacterium
TTCCAGCAACTCCCGACCGCTGAGTTTTTGATAGCGCTGCAAATCACAGACGGACCCGTCACAGTAGAGCATGGTTCTCAGATCTTTATGCTCCTGCTTGTGCTGCATGAGTTTTTGGGGGTCCAACCCCTCCTGCGAATAGATAGCCCCTTTGGAATCAGCAACTCCCACAATCTTGAATCCTGCCCCATGGGCCAATCGTGCAAAATGATACCCGGCATTGCCAAAACCCTGCACGGCAATGGTCAGGTTTCCTGCATGAAGTTTTTTCCGATCAACCCACTGCTGCAGCACGTGCAGTGCTCCCCGACCCGTGGCTGACTCCCTGCCCAGCGAGCCGTTCAGATGCACAGGTTTTCCAGTGATAACCCCTGGCAGCTGTTGCCGCTTGATCTGGGCATACTCATCCGCCATCCAGCCCATGACCGTGGCATTGGTGTACACATCCGGGGCAGGAATATCCCTTTTCGGACCGATGATATCGGCAATTTCTCTGATATAACTCCTGGAAAGCCGCTCCAGCTCAAGCCGGGATAAGTCCTTCGGATTGACGCAGACCCCTCCTTTGGCACCGCCAAAGGGAAGGTTCATCACCGCACACTTGATGGTCATCCAGAAACTGAGGGAGGTCACTTCATCCAATGAGACATCAGGATGGTAACGAATCCCTCCTTTTGTCGGCCCCCGGGTATCATCAAACTGCACCCGATAGCCGGTAAATATCTTCAGGCGACCATCATCCATGCGCACTGGAATACTCACACAAAGCGACAACTTAGGATGCTTTAGTTTTTCCCGCACGTCATCGGTCAACTCTGTGTGTCTGAAAACTTCCACCAGTCTCTTTTGGGCATCCGCAAAGATAGAGTTCATAGGTTCCCTTAAGGGCTCACTCAAAAACAACTTATTATTCTGATGCGCAATATGGACATTTAGAAAAGCGCTTTTCAATTATACAATCCTCAACGTAGCTCTGCTACGCCTGCGGTTGAATAATTGAAAATCACTTCTCTAAACACCCATCTTACACTTCATAATTACTAATTAATTTTTGAGTGAGCCCTAGCTCACAAAAGTAATGACACCTGAACAGTTTTATAGCTTTTCCAAAACAGGCTCTCTTTCAGGTATATCACCTCAAAACATGAAGAACCAGAGCAGGAGGATATTTTCCCCAAAGAAAAAATGACCACATGTCCAGCAAAAAAAACGCAAGGGATGCAGGGAGAAATGGACTTCAGGGTAGCCTTCAGCCAAACACTGTTGTGAGGGGAGCCAAGAATGGTCGGAAAAAGAAGATGCACCCCATGGCTCTGGGATGTTATCTAGTGCCTGTCCATAAATGGCTATTTTTTCCTAACTCTTCGTTACTCTCAAAATTTAATCCTCGGAATATCAGCTATATGCCTGCGGTTAAATTCATCGAGCGCCTCGATCTAGAAAAAACTATCTCATTTCTGGACAGGCACTATCTGGAAAAAAGAAAACAGTCAGGCGTAGAGTTCAGCCTCATGAAACGACACCCCATGTAAATCTTTTTCAGAGAGGAGGGGCTGCCCGGAAACAGGCCACTGGATCCCAATATCAGGGTCATTCCAGTTGATACAACGCTCATATTCGGGAGCATAGAGATCGGTGGTCCGATAAAGGAACTCTGCAACGTCGGAGAGGACGAGAAAGCCATGACCGAATCCTTCCGGAACCCACAGACTTCTTTTGTTCTCAGCACTGAGTCTCTCCCCTACCCACTGACCAAAGGTGGGTGAACTGCGACGCAGATCAACAGCCACATCAAAGACCTCGCCAACAACCACCCGTACCAACTTGCCCTGGGGCTGTTTGATCTGGTAATGGATGCCGCGCAGGACCCCGTTCACAGAGCGGGAGTGATTTTCCTGGACAAATCTGGTATGCAGACCTGTCAGTTCCTCCCACTTTTTCTCATTATAACTCTCAAAAAAGAATCCGCGTTCATCTCCAAACACGGTGGGCTCGACGAGCAGGACATCCGGAATTGCAGTTGCTGTAATTTTCATTTATTCTGTCCTCTGTGCCCTGTCATCTATGCTCTGTCATCTGTCGTCTGAACCATACATCTTCTCATAATATTTACGGTATGAGCCGTCAATTATCTCAGCCACCCACTCCTGATTAGCCAGGTACCAATCAACGGTCTTTTCGATTCCCTGCTCAAAGGTGACCTTGGGTTCCCAGCCCAGCTGTTCCTTAATAAAGGAGGCATCAATGGCATAGCGACGGTCATGCCCCAGTCGATCCTTGACAAAGGTAATTAAAGAACGCCTGGGTTCACCTGATTCCGGTAATCCCAGCTTCTGATCCAAGGTGTCACAGATCCGAGTCACGACCTCAAGATTCTGTTTCTCGTTGTTGCCGCCGATATTATAGGACTGGCCGGCTTTCCCCTTTTCCAAAACCTCAACAATGGCCTCACAATGATCTTTCACATAGAGCCAGTCCCGGACATATTTCCCGTCTCCGTATATGGGCAATGGCTTTCCAGTCATGGAGTTGTGAAAGACCAGGGGGATCAATTTTTCCGGGAACTGATAAGGCCCGTAATTATTAGAACAGTTGGTGATGAGGATGGGCAGGTCATAGGTGTGAAAGTAGGCGTTGACCAAGTGGTCGGAAGAGGCCTTGGACGCCGAATAGGGTGAACGAGGATCAAAGGGAGTAGTCTCGGTGAACATACCGGTCTCTCCCAGTGAGCCATACACCTCGTCCGTGCTGACATGGAGAAAACAGGGATCCTGCCCCTTCCACGAGTCGCTGAGCCATGTCTTTCTGGCTGCTTCGAGCAGACTGAATGTGCCCACGATGTTGGTCTGGATAAAGGCCGCCGGGCCAGTGATGGAACGATCCACATGGGACTCGGCAGCAAAATGGACAACTGAATCAATCTGCTCTTCGACAAAGAGTTCTTCCATTGCCTGGGCGTCGCAGATGTCTGCCCTGACAAATCGGTAATTCTCCCCTTCTTCTATTCCCGCCAGATTTTTGAGGTTACCGGCATAGGTAAGCTTATCCAGGTTGATTACCCGCCACTCTGGATGATCGGCGAGCAGAAGGCGGACAAAATTTGCGCCGATAAAGCCACAACCGCCGGTAACCAGAATTCTTCGACCTGTTTTCATTTCCTACTCTTTTTTTGGTTTTCTTTCTCAACAAAAGTGCTTATGGTGTCCTGTTCTTCCTATGAAGATATCGTCTATACTACAAATACTTAGAAATTAAATCATATTCTTCCATTATCATGAGTAAACAGCTAGAACAAGAAGTCGCCAGAAGGCGTACGTTCGGTATTATCAGCCATCCTGACGCAGGAAAGACCACCCTCACCGAAAAACTCCTCCTCTACGGTGGAGCCATCAATATGGCTGGTGCCGTCAAATCCCGTAAGGTTGAGCGTAAAGCCACCAGTGACTGGATGGCCATTGAGCAGGAACGCGGTATTTCGGTCACCACCTCGGTGATGAAATTTACCTACCGCGACTACGAGATCAACCTGCTGGATACCCCTGGACATCAGGATTTTTCCGAAGATACCTACCGGGTTCTGACTGCTGTGGACTCGGCCATCATGGTCATTGACTCTGCCAAGGGTGTTGAAGGGCAGACCGAAAAACTGATGGAAGTGTGTCGCATGCGCAACACGCCGCTCATCACCTTTATCAACAAGCTTGACCGGGAAGGGTTGGACCCCCTGGATATCCTGGCCGATATCGAAGACAAACTGCAGATCGAGTGCACCCCGATGTCCTGGCCCATTGGCATGGGAAAGACCTTTAAGGGGGTCTATAATCTCTACAAGAAACAGATCCACCTCTTTACTCCGGGCCAGGAGACACGAAACCAGGAAGGCATTACCATTGACTCTTTAGACGATCCACGCCTGGACGAACTCCTCACCAGTCATGATGCCCAGACCTTACGTGATGACATAGAACTCCTGGAAGGCGCGGCAAACCCTTTTGAATACGAGCATTACCTCAGTGCCAGCCAGACCCCTGTCTTTTTCGGCTCTGCCGTCAACAACTTCGGTGTTCAAGAACTCCTTGACGGCTTCGTAGAGATGGCTCCGCCACCGGGAATACGGGCAGCTCAAAGCCGTGATGTTTCACCCACCGAAGAAAATTTTTCCGGATTTGTCTTTAAGATCCAGGCCAACATGAACCCGGCACACCGGGACCGTATCGCATTTTTTCGTATCTGTTCAGGGAAGTTTACCCGAGGCATGAAGGTCAAGCACCACCGGATCGGAAAAGATATCACCCTGGCCAATGCCACCATCTTCATGGCCCAGGACCGGGCCAATGTAGAAGAGGCCTGGCCTGGCGACATCATCGGTCTGCACAATCACGGAACCATCAAGATTGGTGACACCTTTACCCCCAAGGAAGAACTCAAATTTACCGGAATCCCAAACTTTGCTCCTGAGCACTTCCGGCGGGTTCTCCTCAAGAATCCAATGAAGATGAAACAGCTGCAGAAGGGCATGCAGCAGCTGGCTGAAGAAGGGGCTATTCAGGTATTCCGTCCAAAGCTCGGTTCATCTTACATTATGGGAGCAGTGGGTGTCCTGCAGTTTGAGGTCACTGTTGCCAGGTTAAAGAACGAATATGGTGTGGATGCGATCTATGAGCCCATTGACTTCCAGGCAGCACGCTGGGTACACTGTGAGGACAAAAAGAAACTAGCTGAATTTGAGCAGAAGAATCAGGCAGCACTGGCTACTGATGCTGAAGGGTTCCTCACCTATCTGGCCCAGAACGAATGGATGCTCAATTTTTTCATGGAGAAGTGGCCTGATATCGAATTTCAAAAGACCAGGGAAAATATATAAACAGACTTGCTAAACTTGGAGATTGGAACTTGGAGAGACGCAGTTGCTGGTTTAGAGACAATCAGCTTCGAATAGATGGTCAAGAAAGATCTTGTCACTATTCAGCAAACGATTAAGGCACTGGCAATAGCCAGGTTTTAACTTCCCACTATCAACTGCCAGCTTACGCTCCATCATCAACAAAGATTATCGCTCGCCCTTCGGACAGGGCCTCGGCTGTCTTTCTCCTGGCTATGGTGATAATCCGCTGGATAGTCCCACGAGAAACACCCATTCTCTGACCAGCCTCTTCCTGGGTCAGGCCATCACGGTCGCAGAGTCGCAGGGCCTCCATTTCATCGCGAAAGAGTTCGATCTGCTTCAGCTTTGACAGTGGTGTTCCTGTGGGCTTAAAGGCCCGGCCGCAAAAATTTCCTTCGCACTTTCTGAGTTTTTTCGGTCTGGGTGACATAGCTTACCAGTGTTTATAACGGGAATATTCAGGATTAAAAATGAAAGAAAAAGAGAACGGCAGAACTATACCGCACAAGATACGTTCTGCCGTCATCTAAACGGTTTCTTTATACCCCTATCATCTGCAAAAAGCAACGCTGTCAGTGATGACAGTTGCTCCCGCCGCCACAGGCCTGATCGGTATTCATTTTAGGCAGCATGCCGGCAGAAAACTTCTCCACCACTGCTGCAGCGTCCGGAATGGAATTCCGATCTGCCCAGTAGACATCGATTCCCACTTCGGCAAAGCCCTGCATGGGCCGAGCTCCAATGCCGCCGACCACGATAGCGTCCACTCCGGCGTCCCTCAGGAAATTCACCGGCACCATGCAGCCGCCAGCGCCGTGATCAGGAACTGGAAGGGTCTCCACGGAACTCACTTTTTTATCCCCATCAAATTTCACCAGGGTAAAGACATCACAGTGTCCAAAATGGTCGGAACGAGAGGCCTCCAGGCCTCCAGGGTTATTCGTTGGTATGGCAATACGCATCTTAGCGTTCTCCTTCTAGTTACCGGATTTTCCGGCTGACATGTTGTTAAACAATTCAAAAAAATAAAACATTCACCTACTGTAATCCAATACTCCTCTTATTTCTCAAGCCGGACAGTCATTACCGGCATGGGACATTTTTTAACAACCCCCCTGGCCACACTGCCGAGGAGGAGATCATCCAGCATGCTGTGACCGTGGGTTCCAAGAACAACCAGATCATAACCGCCCTCTGTTGCCATTTCCACAATTTTCCTCACTGGATGGCCGACCTTCACCTCTACCTTCGGCTGCACAGTACAGTTTTCCAGTTCACTGCCTGCTTCGTGCAAGACACTGTGCACACGTTCAATCATGGCCTTTTTACTTTCCTCAAGACCTTCCTCATAAAAACTGCTCAACTTATCCTGACCGAAATGGCTGGCCAGATCATAGCCCATACCTGCAGACATCTCTTCCACCAAGTCGGGAACCACATTTATAACCGTCAGCTCAGCGCCATATTCATTGGCCAGACTGAGCGCATAGCGTGCCGCCTTTTTTGCAGTTTCAGAGAGGTCTGTTGCATAGAGTATTTTTGTAAACAGAGATCCTTTCATATCGCCTCCAATGGCTGTATCCACTCATCATCACCTACCAGGAAACTCTTTCACTTGCTGACAACAGTTACCCGAAAAGGTGACGAATATCGTTCGTATTTCTCCTGAGTCTAGCCCTCTGCTTTCTCGACCGGACCAAAAAACTTATCAGTAAACTTCACATACCAAGCAGCAGACTGCACCTGTATGATATACGATGCGGCAATAACCAAAGCTGCATCAGCGCCCTTTTCACCAAAGGCATTTATGGCAATCGCCAAAGCAATGGAGAGGTTTCGCATTACAGTTCCATAAACCAAAGCAATGGCGTCACCGCGTTTGAACAGGAGCTTTCCAACAATAGTCCCCAGGGTATAATTAACGAAGTAGATAATTAACAGTGGCTTGAATATCACCCAGAGGATCATTGGATCCTGAGACAATTTTTCAGCCTTTAGAGCAATTGCAACAAAAACAATTCCCAAAACACCAATGGTAGAAAGTGAAGGGAACCGTGGGGCCCATGTCTGTTTAAACTCCTTCTGGCCGTACTTTTTCATAAAATATGACCGGGTTAAATACCCTAGCAACATGGGAATAAAGACGATATAGGCGATTTGTTTAATCACCAGCACCGTGTTCATATCCACCTTTGCCCCCAATAGCATTTTGACATACATAGGGGTTGCCAGTGAACCAAGAGTCAGCCCAATGACGGTCATGTTTATTGCAGCTCCCATATTTCCCTTGGCAAACCCTGTCCACGATATAGTCATACCACTGGTTGGCAGCAATGAGGCTAAAAGAAGACCGAGGGCCATATAATGGTTATCCGGGAAAAACCAGAGACCAAGGCCATAGGCAAGAAATGGAATGACCAGGAAATTTATAAGCTGGGTCAACACCTGCAACTTAACATTCTTGACCCCTTCCTTCAGGCTTTTGATATTCAAGGTGACCATCATGGGGTACACCATGAGGAACGTCAGTGGAACAATCAGATTTTTCAGCTGCTTGACGGTCTGGGCGTCGATGGACTTGCCAAAGGCAAAACCGAGTACCATCATGACAGGGATGGCATAGACAAGCTTTTTATTGATTGAAATCAGAAACTTCCACATTGTTATCTAGCCTCATCGATCATGGAACGAATCTTGGCAAAGGTTTGGGCCAGAGATTCCGGAAATTTGGGATCATCGAGAACCAAGGCAGCAATATCAGCAGCACTGTAGCTTAAATAACGAACCTGTGTCTTGCCGTCTTTGGAGAACACCATGACAAACTTAGGCATAAGAATGGAGCGTTCAGGATTTGCGGTCAGACTCTTGTCTGCCTTGGTAGGCTTACAAACCTGCATCATGTGCAGATCAAATTCATCCGGAACCGTTCCGCCATGCTCGCGGAAGGTCTTTTTCATGTCCATGGTGTCAGAATTATTGACAACAAATGCATTTTTCTTCACGATCTCGGCAAAATCGGCGACAAACTGAGTGACACTTTTTTCGCTTTCAGCAACGTACAGATCTTCGTTACGATTCATACTGTTCTCCTTGTTCAGAATTTCATTCTCTATATTTTTCCGGCACCCGCTCGGGTGCCGGGATTTATCTCAGTACAAACGATTAATGAACATATGCACAAACTAATGGCATCCCCTGTACCTGTCAAGAAAAATTATACGCATTGGATGCTGCTCTTTCTTTTTCCTGAAACTCGCAACCATCTTATACAATGACAAACGAATTACCGGTTCCCATAGGAACGCGTATAAATCCTTACAAAAATATCCCATTCAGGGTATTATAAATACATTGTATAAAGAACAGGAGAAAGGATATGTTCTCCCGCTTCCTGTTCGCTCCTGGCTGGAGAACACTCAACCCTGCCAGGGTCAGGGAATATTTCCCACATAAGATCTGTTGCCTTGTTCATGTAACTGCAACATTTAAAAATATAGCTTTTTGTCAGGTATGCGCTACCCACTACTCTTCACCCTTCTTATGCTTGTCCAGCTCCTGTTCCTGCCCGGACTCGGTGCGCAGGCCGCAACAGATCAGGAAGTACAGTTTAAAGACATCACCATCACCACCTCCAGCACTCACCTCCTGCTTTTCGGAATAGTAACAAACGAGAAAAGTAATGACATGAAACAGGCCCTGCATAGCGGTATCCCCATGCAATTTTCCTTTTTTGTCGAACTGTTTCGTACCAGAGATAACTGGCCCGACGAGGAATTAGTATCCATGGAATTTATCCATACCCTCAAATATGACCCCCTGAAAGAACATTATCAGGTGGAGCTGGAAGAGCAGAAACACAGGACATCCACATATTCCAGCTTCGATGAGGCCATGCAGGTGATGAATGAGATCAATGGTCTCAAAGTCATTGAACTGCTCAAACTTCTGCCTGACAGCTCCTACGAACTACGCCTGAAGGCAGAACTGTACAAAAAAACCCTGCCCATGAACCTCCACTACGTGATTCCCTTTGTCTCTCTGTGGAATGTGGAGACAGACTGGCACACCATTGAGTTTACTTATTAGTAAATTTACGGCCAACCATGGACGAGTCCACACAGGATAAGGTGCAATTGCCTGCCCCCCAAAGTCTGAGTAGACCCCAACTCAGCAGTGAGCAGCGACAGCAGAAAAAACGATTAGTCAGGCGGGTCATTCTTATCTGTCTCTGCCTCATCCCCCTTTTCGTCTGGCTGGAGAGCTCACTGGTCAATGTTGATGTCACGCTTCCTGTCTCAAGTGACATCCTTATTTTCGGACTGATCAATCTCAATGTCCTGCTGGTACTCCTCATGCTCTACCTGGTGCTTCGTAACCTGGCAGAGCTTTTTTTTGAGAGCCGGCAAAACATATTGGGCTCCAAGCTGAAAAGTAAACTGGTCATCTCCTTTATCTCGCTTTCTCTGGTTCCCACCATCCTCCTCTTCTTTGTTTCTCTCCAGTTTGTTTCCACAAGTATGGACTACTGGTTCAATTCCAATATCGAACTTTCCCTGCAGAAATCACTGGACCTCGGCCAATCAATTTTCCAGGAAACTCGGGAAGAGGTGGACCTGCTTGGCAAAACAGTGGAACTGGAAATTCTCCTCCACCACCAGACAGATGTTGAAGCAGACAATCTGGAAAAAACACTCAACACCATTCTCAGTCCCCATACCATTCGAGGTCCGGTCAGTATCCACCTCATACTCGATCAGGACAGCAAGGGAATCACTGTTTCTTCGCCCCTGCTCAGCAGTCAAAAACTGCCAAAGATTGCGCTGGCTACTCTTGATGCTGTACGAAAAAATCAGGAGCGGGAGATTGTTATCCAGGAATCGAATGCCGGAGATCTGATCCGCCGTGTCAACAAGATCCATCTTGGCTGGAATCCGCCAGAGGAAATCTTTGTGGTTACCAGTCTGCTCATCAAAAATGAGCAACTCGGCCTGCTCAACTTTATCTCCAAGGGTATCGAAGATTACCGGCAGTTGGAGTACCTGAAGAAACCCTTCAAGTTCTGGCTGCTCATCGTCCTCCTCATCGTCACCCTGCTTATCATCTTCTCCGCCATCTGGTTCGGTTTATACATTGCCAAAAGTATTACCGGCCCCCTGGACAAGATGGCAACAGCAACCAGGCGTGTTGCCGACGGCGACCTCAGCTTTGTCCTGGAAAAAGAATCCGACGATGAGATGGGACTGCTGGTGGATTCCTTCAACACCATGACTGCAAACCTCAGTTCCAGTAATGCCAAACTGGCCGATGCCCTGCATGCCCTGCAGCAGAGCTCCATGGAATCGGAAGATCGCAGACGGTACACGGAGATCATTCTCCAGAACGTGGAGGCCGGGGTCATATCCCTGGACGATAATGGCAAAATCACCACCATCAATCGTTTTGCGGAAAAATTGCTCAACATCGGCAAGGAGTTTTTTCTGGGTCGCAAATACACAGATGTCCTGCCATCCGAACATGTGGCCATCATCGATAATTTTATCAAGGAACTGAACATCACAGGGAAGAGTTCTGTCCACCAGCATCTTAAGCTCTCTGTCCTCAAAGAAAACTTTTCTCTGCTTGTTGCCTTTACCCGACTGGAGAATGAAGAAGGGCAGTCCCTGGGTTTTGTCCTGGTCTTTGACAATCTGACCAAGCTGGAAAAGATGCAGCGGATGGCAGCCTGGCGTGAGGTGGCTCGCCGCATCGCTCATGAAATCAAGAATCCTCTGACCCCCATCCAGCTTTCTGCCCAGAGGTTGCGCAGACGTTACCCAGAAATCCTGGAAGAAGAAAATTCAATTTTTGACCAGTGCACCGGTACCATCATCAAGCAGGTGGATGAACTCAAACGACTGGTCAGTGAATTTTCCCAATTTGCCCGCCTGCCGAAGATCAATCAGGCCCCGGCCGATATTGTCAAAATGATCGATGAAACCCTGGTTCTCTACCGGCAGGCGCACGAACAAATCATGTTCACGGCCAGGACCGAAAATGACATTCCGGTGTTTAGTTTTGATGTGGAGCAGATAAAACGCTGTCTCATAAACCTCCTTGACAATGCAGTTGCAGTTTTGCCTGAGGGCGGTACAATAGACGTTGTCCTTTCCTTAGACGAGGAAGAGGATAATATTTTCATACAGGTCTGTGACTCTGGCCCAGGTATCAGCGAGGCGGATAAA
>DAOVAI010000020.1 GCA_030671085.1 Pseudomonadota bacterium
GAATGGCTAAGGAGTGGAAAAAGAAGACCCTGGCCCACTGGGATCTGATCAACCGCCTTGCTGTTCGCCGTTTCGGCAGTGCAGCCTTAGCGGAAGAGGCAGCGCTCTTTGTTATGGACTCCCTGGCCGAAAATTCCTGGCAGCGGGTGCAGTCCTATGGAGGCAGGGGGACCTTCCAAAGCTTCATCGCCTCCCTTTCCTGGCGCCTGCTGGAAGATTTTTCCCGTAAACGTTTTGGCCGCGTGCGGCCTCCGCTCTGGGTCAAAAAACTGGGTGGTATCTGGACGCTGCTATTTTCCTTTCTTTGCCTGGAGCGACTTCGTTTCCCCGAGGCCGTGGAAAGTGTGGCCTCCCGCTGTCCTGCACAGGAGAAACCGCTTATTGAAGAGGCGGCCCTGACCCTGCTTGGGCGTATTCCCCAGTGCGGATCCCAGCAGGGTCTGGAGGTCTCGTTTGAGGAAACAGATAGCAGGGGGCCGGATCAAGAGGGTGTCAGTCGTCCCGATCGACTCTTGGAAAAAGATGAGCAGCAGCATCTTTTTGCGGTCCTGTTCGGACAGTTGATTGGAACAGATCAGGAAGCAGCGCTTCCGAAAAAGTTTGCCTCTCTGCTGGAAGAGGGGATAGAGTTGGACCCGGAAGAACGGCTCCTCCTCAAGCTCCTGTATCAGGACAATGTTGGTGTGACCCGGGCTGGAACATTGCTGGGTCTCAACCGTGATCAGGTTAATGGCCGCTTGCGCCGTCTTCTCGCCCGTTTAAGGCAGGACTTCCAGAACAGAGGGCTGGGAGAAGAATTGCTGGAGCTGCTCAGATGAACCTTTTTACGACACAGGAACACATCCAGTCCGTCACTTTCTTTGAGGAGAGAACAGAGAATGGTTGATGATCTGCAGAAAAAGAGGGAAGCTGACAGGCGGAGCGGTCTGCTGGGACTGGCAGCGGACAGGTCTCCTGGCGAGCCGGGAAAGTGCCTCTCTGTCCAGGAAATGAGTACGCTCCTTGATGGAAACTGTTCAACCCATGAACGGCAGCGCTTTCTTGTGCATCTCTCTTCCTGTGACAGCTGTTATAGGGAGTGGGTGGCACTGGATCATGTTCTCTATGAGAAGCAGGCAGGAAAGAAGAAACGTTTGCTCTTTCAGCCCAGTTTCCTGGCTCTCAGCGGTTCCCTGCTGGCTGCTGCTGCCTCTGTAATATTTTTTATGAATCTCGATTACAGCCCCGGACCCGAAAAAGCACCACTTCCATCTGCAGCGCCGGAGTTGCAGATGGAAGCAACAAGCGAAAAATCAGAAAAAAGAAGGCTCCATGGCCGGGAAAAAAAAGTAGTGCCAGCCCCGGCTTCTCTTGAGAAAAAGGTGGAGCGTCACACTCTCTCAAGGCAGGCAAGTGAAGCCGTTAAAGGAGTTACAGCGCCGATGGAAGAGGATGCGGTCCATTCCTTTTCCACAGCTGATGAACAAGCTGCATCCGCACTCCTCCAGTCAGCTTCCCCGGCTGTAGATCCTGTTCAGCAGTGGCTGCATAGAGTGGAGGAGAATTGCCGCAGCAGGAGCAGTGGGCAAGCAGGATGGATTGAATTGGCTCGACAGGGGGATGCGTTGCCATTGACAGACCAGCATCTTGACCTCTCTGCGATTGTCAAGCATGTTCATCGACTTGGTCAGGGTGAAGATCAGGCGTGGGTGTGTGTGGAGATCCAAAGGATTCTTGCCGAGAGCAGGAAAGAATAGTACAACGGGGAAAATACGAAATACATACAACTCACTATTTGATGAGCATTGAAATCTGCCAAGCTCTGGGCTCCTACAAAAAAAGAGCAGGGTAAAAGGATGAGGGGTCATCACAATTGATGGCGTCGTAAAAACTCTCCATCTGCTTCGTTGCTGCAAAATTTCCACCATTACGACGTACCCTAGTACGCAGAAATGATAGAAATTTTACGCGCCTCGCATATGGAGCTTTTTACTTAGCCATCGGTTATTTTTACTTTTTGCGAGATTATCACAATTAATTACCAGGAAAACCATGACTGACAAACAAATTGCACTGGATGAGAGAATTATCGTTGCCCTGGATGTGGATCGTTCCGAGCTTGCCAAAGAGATGGTGAAGCGCTGTGAGTCGCATACCCGCTATTTCAAAGTGGGGCTCCAACTCTTCATGGCCAGTTACTTTGAGGTGGTGGACTGGATCCTGGACCGTGGGCACAAGGTGATGCTGGACCTGAAATTCTTTGATATCCCGGAGACCGTGAAGCTGGCCGTGGAGCAGGTCAACAGTCGAGGAGTATCCCTTGCCACTATCCACGGCAATGATGCCATCATCCGCGCAGCCATGGAGGCTCGGGGCGACCTGCAGCTCCTGGCCGTGACCGTGCTCACCAGTTTCGGGGAAGAAGACCTGCGGGCCATGGGCATGACCCAGTCGATAGAAGACCTGGTGCTCTTTCGGGCCAGGCGTGCTCTGGAGCTGGGTTGCGACGGGGTGGTCTCCTCCGGGCTGGAAGCAGAAAGGCTGCGCAAAGATCTGGGCGAAAAGCTGCTCATTGTTACTCCCGGTATCCGGCCCGGTGCCAATGTGCGTGATGGTTCAGATGATCAGAAACGTATCATTACTGCGGGCCGGGCCATAGCCACCGGAGCCGATCATGTGGTGGTGGGGCGGCCCATCACCAAGGCCGAGGATCCCATCCGCGTTATCGCAGAGATGCAGGAGGATATCAGCAAGAGCCTTTCCCTGTAACGGTTGCCGGTATCCTCCTTGAAAGATGAAGAATAAAAGAGATTTCTCCTTTCGCTTTTTTCCTGCAAGGGCCTGCAGGGCAGAAATGCTGGCCTCTGTCTATTCGGAAGGAGAGGAGAAACTGTACCAGGCAGGCCGCCTCAAATCCCTGCTTAACAATCCAGCAGCCGAACGGCTCTTTTTTGTTGTGGCCAGACATAATCGGATGGTCATTGCCTTTCTTCAGCTCAGCAGGGAGCGGAACAGACACTCTTGTTTCAGGATTCGAGGGCTGTATACGCATCCGAACTTCCGTAATCGTTCCCTGGCCACTCGCCTCCTGCAGCTTGCCTGCAAGTGCATTTCTGAATTCCAACAGGGCAAAGAGATCCTCTCCTTTATCCTGCCGACAAATCTTCCCTCCCGTGCAGCCCATGAGCAGGCAGGATTTTTCCCTGCCACCATCAAAGGACTTCAACCGGAAAGACATCTCTGCCTCGCTTGGACCAGGCAAGGGGAATAGTGATATGGACCACGTATTTCCAGAAACAATCCGGGATCTTCCCCAGGCTGATATCCCTCTGGACGGTATAACTGCATATCTGTCACAGGCAGATACGCATCAGATCCTGTTTATGGAATTTGACAGGGACACTGAACTGCCGGAACACGCCCATGCTGCGCAGATGGGAATAGTGTTGGGAGGAAAGATAGAGTTGGTCATTGATGGAAAAAAGCAGTGCTTTGGCAAAGGGGCTCGCTATTATATTCCTGCAGGGGTAATGCATTCCGCTAAGATCTACGCAGGATATGCGGATGTCACCTTTTTTAATGAGCCGCATCGCTACGCAGCAAAATAGTGTTTGCCATACCAGACGCATCAATGCGGGCCGGCAATTATTGGTGAGATGCTGGTGAGGATATTTTCAATATGAAAGTACTATTTATCGTTGTTATTATGCTTCTGCATGTCTCTTGTATCTTGCAATCGACAGCACGTGCCATGGATTCCGAAAAGTGGTTCTTGATGTCCAGGCATGGCGAATGTGTTGAAATACGCGCACTGGAAAGAAAAATTCCAGATATAGGGACTATCAACGATCCACAATCATTCATTATCTTTATGGAAGAAAATGGCTACAAAGTGATTTCGAATGTGCCAAAAGAGCTGCAGGGGAAAGGTGTTCAAGTGAGTATTCCAGAAAATGAATTAAGTTTACTGTTTATACAAGGCTCTCTGTGCAAAGAATTTCTCAACAGATAACTCTTCTTCCGAGAAGAGATCATGTATGTGCCTCACCGGGAAACTTTCCTTGGTGGGAGTATCCCTTGAACAGACGTGGGATAACATGAAAATTTGGGTGGACGCAGATGCCTGTCCGGTGGTGATCAAGGAGATTCTGTTCAAGGCAGCAGAGCGGACCGGGGTGCAGATGACCCTTGTCGCCAATCAGCCTATGCGTGTGCCTGCGTTGCCCTGCATTCAGTTTATTCAGGTTGGATCTGGTCTTGATGTCGCTGACAATGAGATAGTGAAAAGGCTCGCTGCCGGTGATCTTGTGATCACCGCTGACATCCCTCTGGCATCCGATGTGATTGAGAAAGGCGGCCATGCCCTCAATCCTCGCGGTGAGCTGTATAGTGTCGAGAATATCAGATCTCGTCTCAGTATGAGAGATTTCATGGACAGCCTGCGGGCCAATGGAGTGGATACCGGTGGGCCGCCAGTGCTTAACCAAAATGATCGGCAGGCCTTTGCCAATCAACTGGATAAGTTGTTATCTAACTATGCAGGAAAGAAATCACGACGAAAATCTAAAAGGCCTCCGTGGTAGGCGTCAAACCAGGCAAGGAACAGTGAGCAATGAGTAGAGAATGAACAATAGGGGCCAGCGGTTTTTTTAGTGGTTTTTTCATGGGAGGCCTTGAGGCTGCCCCCTCTGATTCTCACGCCATCCCATCATTGCCTTTGACGGGCGCATGATTGTCGGTTAGATATTTGGACTGGATCAGAGGGTGGAATAAAAAGTAGTTTTTCAACGTAACCTGAATGAAAAAAATGACGAAAAAAAATATACCAACGCCAAGTTGTTCGACCTGTGGGGAGTCGGACGAAAAAGCTATCCGCGACGAAACCTACTATCTCTGCCAGAATTGCGGTACGGAAATGAGATTCCTGCCTGCAGGAGAACTGTTGACTTCTAAAGGCAGCGATGTGAAAAAAAACAACGGCTGGATAACGACCTTTTCCGTGCTCAGCTCAGAACAATACTCCGGCCGGGCAATGTTCGGTATAGGTCTCCTGGTTCAGGTTTTAGTCCTCTGTTTTTTGTGGCTTGGTAAAATTGAATCTGATGCTGCTCTCTGGAGTTCCGGTTCCGGGATTGTCCTGATCACCCTTGGCAAAAGAAAGTTGAATAGACAGAAAAGAAAAGTGCAGACGGCCATGGACCTGTACCCCTACTGGAAAAAATAGTTTCGGCAGCCGTCCTGGTTTATCAGTCACCCAGGTAGGCCTTGACGATACTTTCATCCTGACGCAGGGTCTCGGCATCGCCTTTGATGACGATTTTACCGGTCTCCAGGACATAACCGTGGCTGGCCAGCTGCAGGGCAACCCGGGCGTTCTGTTCCACCAGCAGGATAGTCACTCCCTCTTTATTCAGGCGGATGATGATGCGCATGATCTCCTTGACCAGGAAGGGGGCAAGGCCCATGGATGGCTCATCTAAGAGCAGCAGTTTAGGCCTGGTCATCAGGGCTCGGCCCATGGCCAGCATCTGCTGTTCGCCGCCGGAGAGCATGGCGGAATCCCGGTTTCTCCGTTCATGGAGGATCGGAAAGATCTCAAACACATGATTCATACGTCTTTGGCGCTCGCTGTCGTCACTCAGGGTAAAGGAGCCCAGCTCCAGGTTTTCCTGGATGGTCATTCCCTTGAAGATCCTGCGTCCCTCCGGCACATGGATCAGTCCCAGTTCCACAATCTCGTGGGGCTGTTTTCCGGTAATATCCTCACCCATGAAGGTGATGCTTCCCTTTGATGCCCGGTTCAGGCCGGAGATGGTGCGCAGGGTGGTGCTTTTTCCGGCGCCGTTTGCCCCGAGCAGGGTGACGATCTCGCCTTTTCGGACAGTACAGGAGACTTTACGCAGGGCATGGATCTTGCCGTAATAGGTCTCCACGTCCTGCAGTTCAAGGACCGTCTCGTTCTTGCTCGCGTTCATAAAAGATCCTCCTCGTCTTCACTGCCGAGATAGGCCTCAATGACCTTGGGGTTGCTCTGCACCTCAACTGCTGTCCCTTCTGCAATCTTTTTCCCGTAATCAATGACGGTGATCTTTTCCGAGACCTTCATTACCAGGCCCATATCATGTTCAATGAGGAGGATGGTGATGCCCAGTTCCTTGCGGATATGGAGGATCAGCTCAATCAGTTCCTGTTTTTCATCGTGATTGAGTCCTGCTGCGGGCTCGTCCAGGAGGAGCAGTTTCGGCTTGGTGGCCAGGGCGCGTGCCCATTCCACCCGCCGCTGGTCGCCATAGGGCAGGTTACCGGCGTGCCGGTCTTTTTTGTCCAGCAGGCCGACAAAGGCAAGACACTCTTCACTGACCCGTCTGATCAGCTCTTCTTCCCGCTGCTGGGAAGGGGTATGAAAGATAGAGCCCAATACACCGGTGGAGGTACGGCAGTGCATACCGGACATGACGTTTTCCAGCACGGTCATGGATTTAAAGAGCCGCAGGTTCTGGAAGGTGCGCGCCATACCGGCCTGGGTGATCTTGTGGGGTTTGAGGCGGAGGATGGAGTGATCGTTAAAATGGATGCGTCCGGAATCGGGGCGGTAAAACCCGGTCAGACAGTTGAACACCGAGGTTTTGCCGGCACCGTTTGGTCCGATCAGGCTGGCAATGGTCCCTTGCTCCACCGAAAATCCGAGTTCCCGGATAACCTCTAAACCGGCAAAACTCAACACCAGATTCTGTACTTCAAGCAGTGCCATCAGTCAGCCCTCATGATTGTTTCCGGGGCCAGATACCCTCGGGTCGGTAGAGCATGATGATGAGCATGACAATGGCGAAGATGAGCATGCGCATGGAGCCGAGACCGCGGAAGATCTCGGGGAAAAGGACCAGGGCAAAGGCACCGACAATGACGCCGGGGATTTTTCCCATGCCGCCCAGCACCACACCGAGCAGGATGAGGACGGATTGGGCAAAGGTAAAGGTCTCAGGCGAGATGGCCGTCATCTTGACGGCAAAAAAAGAGCCTGCCACACCGCCGAACATGGCACCGATCACATAGGCATAGAGTTTTACCCCGACACGGTTGATACCCATGGCCTCGGCCGCGTCTTCATCTTCCCGTACATACTGCCAGGCCCGGCCCAGGCGTGAATTCTGCAGCCGGTAGCTGACGAAGCAGGCAAAGATGGCAAGGAGCAGAAACACGTAATAAAAGTGGATGCCCTGGCTCAGTTCAATGCCGAAAAAGGAGGGTCGATCAATCCCGATCAGCCCTGATGCGCCGCCGGTGATCTCCAGGTTGCGGGCAATGATGCGGACAATCTCGCCAAAACCGAGGGTGACAATGGCCAGGTAATCACTGCGCAGGCGCAGGGTCGGGCCGCCGATAATGATGCCTGCCAGCATGGAACAGAGGACAGCCGCCGGGATGGTCAGCCAGAAGTTGATGCCAAATTGTGAGGTCAGGATACCGGTAGTATAGGCGCCGACTGCAAAAAAGGCCGCATAACCCAGATCTAGCAGCCCGGCATAGCCCACCACGATGTTCAGCCCCAGGCAGAGGATGGTATAGAACCAGGCATTGGTCAACACCTCCAGCATATAGTTGTTGGCAACCAGGGGAATCACCATGGCCACAGCGGCCATGACCATGAGCACAATCATCCTGTTGCGCTGGTGCTGCAGCCAGTTGATCCCGTCAGTGACCACGGAGGTATCAGCAGAAGGACTCATCTCACATCCTCTCAATCTCGGTCTTGCCGAGTATGCCGGTGGGCTTCAGGATGAGGAGCAGGATGAGCAGGCCAAAGGAGAAGACGTCCTTCCACTCTGAGCCGACAAAGGGAATCTGGGTGCCGAAGGCCTCGAGCAGGCCGAGTACCAGGCCGCCCAGCATGGCGCCGGGAATAGAGCCGATGCCGCCGATCACTGCAGCGGTAAAGGCCTTGAGGCCGATGACAAAGCCCATGGAAAAATGGAGTGAGCCGTAATAGACCCCGGCCATGACTCCGGCAGCGGCAGCCAGGGAGGAGCCGATGAAAAAGGTCATGGCAATGATGCGATTGACGTTGATACCCATGAGCTTGCAGGCATCCTGGTCTATGGCAATGGCGCGCATGGCCTTGCCGTACAGGGTCTTGTTGACAAAGAGATAGAGGATCACCATCAGCAGGGAGGCGGAAACAACGAGAGCCAGCTGGGTGTAGGAGATAAAGACATTGCCGAAATCAAGGCCGTCAAAGCTCAGGTCGGTATTAAAGGCCAGGTACTCCCCGTCTGTGATGGCCATTACCCCGTTGGAGAGGATCATGGACACGGCCAGGGCAGTGATGAGGATGGAGAGGCGCGGCGCCTGCAGCATGGGCCGGTAAGCGACCCGCTGGATAATCACCCCCAGCAGTCCAACTGCCAGCATGCTGAGTACCATGGAGCAGACTATGGCTGCCCAACTCTCGCCCAGCAGGCCGCTGATGGCAGAGAGGATCAGGAAGCCGACAAAACCTCCCACCATGTAGAGATCGCCGTGGGCAAAATTGAGCAGCTTGATAATGCCGTAGACCATGGTATAGCCCAGGGCCACCAAGGCATAGAACGATCCCAGGATCAGGCCGTTGGCCAGCTGCTGCAGGATGATGTCCAGGGTTGACATGCGAGGGAAATTCCGTGACTAATTATTTTTGTTCTTCTTGTCTATGTAGGTATCAAAATTTGCATGATAGTCTGCAAAATGCTCTTCAAGCATTTTTTTGTATTCCGCCATGAAGTATTCAAATACCTCTTCTTTTCTTGATGCAAATTCATCTGCCGAATCTGATGCCGAAGCAACAAGGAATGTATTAAATCTTGCCGCGGCATATAAAAATGTCGCACTGACTGTTCCCTGATCCGCCTTTCCACTCTGCTCGTTGGCAAGGGCTATGAAGGCGTCTGCCATCTCGTAAAACTTTTTGTCTTTGTGTGTATTATCCACTTGTTCTCCTGATGCTTGTATGTTGCTGGTGAGTTTCTTCAAAACAGCTCCAGGTAAAACAGGACCGGGCTCCCGCAATGCATGTGCGGGAGCCCGGTTGTCTGGTCTGCTTCTGAAAGCTTTAGTACCTTAGAAATTATTTTCGTGTTTTTTTGAAAAGAATTTCGTGAAGGTACTTATGCCGGCTTACCGTTCATCACCGGTGTTAGTTATTCAGGGTCCATTTACCGCCTTTGGCGACGAGCACAACAAAGTTACTCTTGGCCAGGGTGTTTTTGTCGGTAAAGGAGACAGCACCGGTGATGCCGTTGAACGCATTGGTCTCTTTCAGGGCCTTGACTATGGCAGCCTTGTCAATGGAGCCGGCACGATTAATGGCATCGGCCATCAGCTTCATGCCGTCATAGGCAAGAGGTCCGTATGCATCCGGGGCCTGGTTGTAATTTGTCTTGTAGGAGGCAGTGTAGTTCTTGGCTGCGGGCAGATACTCGGCAGTGGGGTTGGAGAAACAGAATACACCCTCTGCAGCCTTGCCTGCAATCTCAAGAAGCTTGGGAGAGTTGGAGCCGTCACCCACGGCAATGAGTTTACGAAAGCCGGCCTGACGGAGCTGTTTGATGAGCAGGGCACCGTCAGAGTAATAGGCGGTCCAGAAGACAGCATCAGGGGCCTTGGATTTTATCTTGGTAACCAGGGAGGATTGATCTTGCTCACCCTTGTTGACAACCTCGTAGGCAACGACCTCATGGCCCATGGTTGTCCATTTTTCCTTGGTCAGTTTGGCCAGGTCCTCGGAATAGCCGTCACCCTGATGGACGATGGCCAGTTTCTTTATACCTTTGTCCTGGAACAGGCTCACTGCGCTATTGACCTGGTCAAAACCGGTGGAGTTGATCTGAAATGATGTGCCGGGATTGGCATCAATGAGCTTGGTGGAGTTGGCCGCAGCCACTACAAAGGGAGTCCCGGCGTCGCCGTAGATCTTCAGGGTGGGAAGGGTAGCACCGGAACAATATCCGCCCACAACACCGACTACATCACTGGACACCAGCTTGGAGGCAGCTGCCGTTGCCATCTGGGGGTCACAGCCATCATCACCGGTGACGGTGACAATGTTCATCCCCAGCACACCACCAGCCTTGTTGATCTCGTCTGCTGCCAGCTTGATGGAATTTTCCATGTCTTTGCCAGCCGTGGCCTCAGAGCCGGTGGTGGGGACCATAATACCGATCTTCAGGTCAGCTGCACTGGCCTGACCACACATGAGCAGGCCTGCCAGGGCACTGGTGACTAAAGCTGTCATTTTTCTTGTTTTCATCATCTTCTCCATATTCTGATTATTCCGTTCATCGCAACGGGGGTTAGCAACATATACAGGCTACCTTGAATAATTGCTATTTTGTCCTATTACTGCGTCACAAGCAAAATATCTAATTATTCAAGGCACCCAACAATCAATAAATAGATTCATCTGAATACCAGAATCATTCCTGTAGTCAAGCAAATTCAGACAGCAAGGTAAAGGCGAATCGACATCTCTAACTACAAAAAAGGGTACAAAGATGAATTTTATTTTACAGAGCTGAAGCCGGCCACTAAAATAGTAAGAGAATGAGATCCCGATTCACTTTGCAGGGGGGGAGCATGCAGACAAAGGTTGAGACCGATATCAGAGAGCAGGCAATAGCATTGGCCAAATCCTGGCAGACCCGGGCCAATGAACTGTTGACCTCTGAGGAGGAGAAGATCCAGCAGCAGATGACCCGCCTGTTGACCAATCCCGCGGACAAGATTCTGCTGACCAGGATCATTGATCAGAGTTTTCGCCCCCATGACCCGGAACGGGTGGCAGAGCAGATAGCTAGCCTGCTGGAAGAGTATGGGGTGCCGGGATTTTTCGGGGACGTTGAAAAACTGCTTATCCAGATGTTTGTGGGCCTGGGCAAACATTTCCCTTCCTTTGCTGTACCCAAAATGATTGAACAGATGCGGGACTCCAGCAGCCGGGCCATCATTCCAGGTGAAGCAAAGGCCTTGCGTGCCCATCTTCATCGTCGCCGGAAACAGAACATCCGCATGAACATCAACCATCTCGGTGAAGCGGTGCTGGGTGAAGTCGAGGCAGCCAGGCGGATGGCGAGCTACCTCCGGGATATGGAAGACCCGGATATCGAGTATATTTCCATCAAGATCTCCACCCTCTATTCCCAGATCAGTTCCCTGGCCTTTGATCAGACCGTTGTCGCCCTGGGCCAGCGGTTGACCAGGATCTACCAAGCGGCACGAACAAATTATTTTACCAGGAATGATGGCTCCAGGGTGCATAAGTTCGTCAACCTGGACATGGAGGAATACCGAGATCTTGCGATCACCTTGCAGGTCTTTATTTCTACCCTGGAACAGGAGGAGTTTCACGATCTCTCCGCCGGAATTGTACTGCAGGCCTATCTGCCCGACTCCTACCCTCTGCAGCAAAAGCTGACTGACTGGGCCCGGGAACGGGTGCGGAACGGCGGTGCTCCCACCAAGCTGCGTATTGTCAAGGGTGCCAATATGGAGATGGAAAAATTGGAATCCGCACTCTTTAACTGGCCCCTTGCCCCCTATGACAACAAGCTGGAGGTGGATGCCAACTACAAACGCATGGTCTGTTACGGAATGCAGCCGGAGAACATCGAGGCCGTCAACCTGGGGATAGCCTCCCACAATCTCTTTGAACTGGCTTATGCAGCGACCCTGGCTGAAAGAAACGGAGTTGCTGATTTCTTTTACTTTGAAATGCTTGAGGGTATGGCCGATCACGTGCGCAGGGCGTTACAGGAGGTCTCCGGTGACGTGCTCCTCTATGCACCGGTGGCAACAAAGGATGAGTTTATCAATGCCATCGCCTACCTGATCCGGAGACTCGATGAAAACACGGCCCAGGAAAATTTTCTCCGCTATGCCCCTGGCCTGCAGGTAGACTCCAGGGAGTGGAAGTTTCTGGAAGAGAGTTTTGTTGCCTCCTGTGACTTCATGGATCAGGCAGGCACAGGTGCAAACCGCAGCCAGGACAGGAGTAGAGAAGTCTTTTCTAGAGAGGTCTCAAGTCGGTACCGCAATGGATTTACCAATGAGCCGGATACAGACTGGTCCCTTGCTGCCAACAGGAAATGGGCGGAAGAAATCCGCAGCAGGTGGATGAAGTCAGCTGCTGATACTCCTGCTCAAATCCCTGTGGTGGCGGCTGGCCAGGAATACTTTGCCGAGCGGGAGATCCGGGAATCCATGGACCCCAGTCAGCACCCGGATCAGGTCTGTGTGGCCCGTTTTGCCTTGGCAACTGAGGAGGATATTAATGCTGCCGTGCGCACGGCCCGCCAAGATCCGGACGGATGGCGGCAAAAAACTGCTGACCAGCGGCATGAGGTCCTTGCCCGGGTGGCCATGGAGCTGCGCAAAAAGCGAGGTGATCTCCTTGGGGCGGCTGCAGCGGATACCGGCAAACTGTTCACTGAGGCAGATGTCGAAGTCTCAGAGGCTGTGGACTTTGCAGAGTTTTATCCCTATTCCGTGCACCACTATGACGCCCTGGAGAGCGTCAGTGCAAAAGGGAAAGGCGTGGGCCTGGTCATCTCTCCCTGGAACTTTCCAGTGGCCATTCCCTGCGGCGGATTGGTGGCTGCCCTGGCCGCCGGCAATACTGTTCTCTTCAAACCCTCTTCTGATGCAGTGCTAACCGCCTGGCAGCTCTGCCAATGTTTCTGGGAGGCTGGTGTCTCAAAAAAGAGTCTCCAGTTTCTGCCCTGCTCCGGCAGTCAGGTCGGTCCTCAATTGACTGGTCGTCCGGAGATTGATTTTGTAATCCTTACCGGCGGTACAGATACCGGCCTTGCCATCCTGCAACAGACTCCCGGCATCTATCTGGCTGCAGAGACCGGCGGCAAGAATGCAACCATTGTCACGGATATGGCAGACCGGGACCAGGCCATCAAGAATGTGGTCTCTTCGGCCTTTGGCAACTGCGGCCAGAAATGCAGTGCCACCTCCCTGCTTATTTTGGAGAAAAGTGTATACGATGATCCCCATTTTCAACAGCAGCTGGTCGATGCGGCCCAGAGCATGCATGTGGGCTCTGCCTGGGATTTTGCCAACAAGCTGGGGACCTTGATCAAAGCGCCCTCCGGTGATCTGCAGCGTGGAATAGATGAGCTTGAACCCGGAGAAGAGTGGGCCCTGCAGTCGATGGTGGTGGATGAGAATCCACAAATCTGGTCGCCCGGGATCAAGTATGGGGTGCAGCCGCACAGTTACACCCATATGACTGAATTCTTCGGCCCACTGCTCGGGGTGATGCGAGCCGATGACCTTGACCACGCCATAGACCTCGTCAACCAGACCGGCTATGGCCTGACCAGCGGCCTGGAGAGTCTTGACAAACGGGAACAGGAAAAATGGGAGAAGAGGATCTTTGCCGGCAACCTCTATATCAACCGGGGGACCACCGGTGCCGTCACCCTGCGCCAGCCCTTTGGTGGCATGGGCAAATCAGCCCTTGGTCCCGGCATTAAGGCGGGCAGCCCGGATTATGTCAGCCAGTTCATGGCGTTTGAGGAGCACGGCTACCCGCAGATAGGGGTGATCGAAAGGGAAACCGACCTGCTGCGGCTGGCAAACGAGTGGGAGGTCATGCTGCGCTGGGGAGCATTTGGCAGGCAAAGTGAAGAGATCACTCAAACCGTTTTTGCCATCAAGAGTTATCTCTATCAGGTGGAGCAAAAGTTCGGACGCAGGGAAGATTATTTCCATCTTCGCGGTCAGGAAAATATCCTCCACTACCAGCCGATTAAAAAAATTGTCATTCGGCTGCACGCCGATGACACCCTGTTTGAGACCCTGGCCAGAATTGCTGCTACCAGGGCTGCAAAGTGCAATGGTGTTGTCAGCCTGCCGGAAGGCTTGAACAATGACGTCACCGCCTTTCTTGAAGGCCGATATGGCAAGGCGCTGCTGAAAAACATCCAGGTAGTCAGTCGGAGTGACAAACAACTGTTGCAGAGTTTACCGGATATCGACCGCATTCGCTATGCAGGCCCGGACCGGGTACCGGAGACGGTTTTTCAGGCTGCCGCAGAAATCGGTTTTTATATTTCCAGGAGCCCTGTATATATGGAAGGGTGTCTGGAACTGCTGCAATACTTCAGGCAGCAGTCGATCTGCAATAACTACCACAGATACGGTAACCTGGGCGAACGCAGTGAACTTGGATAGTGCTCAGTAACATCGTCCGGCCATGAGCAGACAAGCCGCAGCAGCAGGGTGTGCTGCAAGCTGAAACTCGAATCAAAGGACCTCTTTTTCCCGTGCGCAAGCAGACAAAGGCCTATATTCTGACCCTGATGGTCGTCACCTTCTGGGCAACAGCGGCCTCCGCCTTTAAGATTGCCCTGCGGGATGTCACCCCCTACACCCTGCTCTTCTGGTCCACTCTTTTTTCCACCATTTGCCTGTTTAGTATCCTCTGCAGTCAGTCCAAGCTCGGGCTGCTCAGGAAAAGTGACCGCAGTTCCCTTGCCAAGGCGGCTCTGCTCGGATTCCTTAACCCCTTTCTCTACTACGTCATCCTCTTCAAGGCCTACGCTATCCTGCCCGGCCAGATTGCCATGAGTCTCAACTACGGCTGGCCCCTGGTTCTTACCCTGCTGTCAGTACCCATTCTTGGGCAACACTTGAGCAAAAGCCAGCTGCTGGCCGTGGCCATCAGTTTTGTGGGTGCGGTGATCATTGCCACCAGAGGAGAATTCACCAGCTTTGGGGACGTCAGTCGACTCGGTGTTCTGCTTGCCGGTGGTTCTACTCTGATCTGGGCCACATACTGGCTTGTTAATGCAAAGGATGGCCTTGATCCGGTGGTAAAACTCTTTACCGGCTTCTGTTTTGGCCTCTTGTACACGACCCTGTTCTGCCTGTTTGCAGAAGGTATTACTCTTCCTGTAGCCAGGGCCTGGCTGCCGCTGATCTATGTCGGCCTCTTTGAGATGAGCATCACCTTTGCCCTCTGGCTTACCGCCCTGCAGCTGACTTCTTCTGCAGCCCGCATCGGCAACCTGATCTACGTGACCCCGTTTTTCTCCCTCCTGATCCTGAACCTTGTGGTGGGAGAAAGGATCTACCCGGCCACCTTTGTCGGACTACTGTTAATTGTGGGTAGTATCCTGTTCCAGGGCTGGCAGAATCGGAAAAAGAGCGGGTAACAGAGAGAAAGACCGGCCGTCGTTTTTATACCACTTTGTGATATTTTTGTTTGAGGTTCCCATCAATATCAGCTATTCTTTGTGAGCATGCTATCCTAAAGACCATTCGGAGTCTACGGTTACCTCCTGCGGGGCACGCACCCTGTGCTCAACAAAATGTTAATTCAACTCAGAAAGTTGAATTAAAAATTAGCACCATATTTAAAAACATTTTATCTATAAGGAGTTTGCAATGGCTACTATCGAAGCAATTTGCATCAGCAAAAAAAAAGGTATGGTGAAAAAGCCGGTTGAGCTGGCAAACTTTCAGGCAGGATTTGGAATTACGGGTGATGCCCATGCAGGCAAATGGCATCGGCAGGTTTCTCTGTTGGCTGGCGAAAGCATCGATACCGTAAAAATAAAACTTCCTTCCCTGAAAGACGGTGCCTTTGCGGAAAACATTATCACCAGAGGCCTGAGCCTGTCGTCCGTGTCAGTTGGCGACAGTCTGCAGATCGGCACAGATATTATTTTGGAAATTACGCAGATCGGTAAGAAATGTCACAACGACGGCTGTGTCATAAAAAAGGCCACCGGTGATTGTATCATGCCCAAAGAGGGAATATTTGCCAAAGTGGTACAGGGAGGAGAGGCCAAAGCCGATGATCCCATAGTTTTGAAAAACTAACCAATCAGTAGTTCTCTCTAAAACAGCAACAGGCAGGTGGATAAATTTATCCACCTGTCTTTTTTTTGCAGAATTTTATTGAATAGATCTTTTGTGATAAGATCAAGCGATAGGTGACAATCTCGTAAAAACTAAAAATTATCGATGGCTAAGTAAAAAACTTCACAGCAACGAAGCAGATGAAGAGTTTTCACCCCTCAAGGGGGTATAAATACGATGCCATCAATAGGTGACAAGTAGCGGAGAGTGAGGCAGTTTTTGAGTTGTGTAGTGCAAAAGTATATTGTAATTCACTGCCTTGCTAGTGCCCGTCCAGAAATGGCCTTTTTCTCCTAACTCTTCGTTGCATGAAAAATTTTATCCTCAGAATATCATATATATGCCTGCGGTAAAATTTTTCCTGCGCCTCGATTTAGAAGAAAAAATCTCATTTCTGGACAGACACTTGCTAATGATATTTTGTCAAGAGAAACCAGAAGAAGCCCGCTTTCCTGATTGATCTATCCGCAGGCTGCTCGTTCCTGCTGCCTGGATAAAGGTGATTAAATGGTCTGGAGTTTCATACTTTATCTGCTTTACGGTTTGGCCTTCTTCACACTTGGGGTGGCCATCCTTTCACGAGATCTTCGCTCCAGTGAACTTGGAATTGCCAGAATCCTCTGGCTCCTTGCAGTCTTCGGTATCATCCATGGGTTCCACGAATGGCTTGAGTTACTGAGACAATTTAACCCTGAAATTCAGTCTTCCGGCTTTTTTCTGTTCCGCCTGCTCGTTATCAGCAGCTCTTTTCTCTTTCTCCTCTACTTCGGGTTGTTTCTTAACATCATCACCCTTTACGGTGATCAGGGCTTGAAGACCACTCCACGGATTGTCAAGGCGTTGATCGGTGTCTCTGCACTCTCTCTGATCCTTGTTGCTGCCTATCTTGATCTTGGCAGCGGCAAAGATATCAACACCCGCCTCCTGGTGGCATTTCCGGGGGGATTGCTGTCGGGAATCGGTCTGGTGGCCTATTCGAGGATTGTTCGCACTTTTTCTCGGAATGCAGCGCTCAATTTCATCCTTGCCGGCAGTTTCATGATCTGCTACTCCCTTTTGACCGGCGTTATCCCTTCGGATGTCATCGTGCCTTTTGTAGACGTCAGAGTTATCCTGTTTAGAGGGTTGAGCGCTTTTCTCATCATGTTCTTTACCATCAGGGCCTTTTCAGTCTTCAATCTTGAACAGCGTGAACTGATCAATGAACGGTTGCTGCGTTTTTCCCAGTCTGAAAAACTGACGTCCATGGGAATTCTGGCTGCCGGTATCGCCCATGAGATCAACAACCCCCTCACCAATGTCTCGCTCAACGTGGAAATGCTCAGGGACCTGATTGGCAACGATGAGAGGATGAACAGAAAACTGGAGGCAATTGAGCGCAATGTTGATCGTGCTTCCAGGATCACCAAGGAACTTCTGCATTTTTCCCGGGATGAGGAAATACCACTCAAGCCCACTGACATCAACCACATTATTGCAAGTACGAAAAATCTCCTGAAAAATCAGAAACTCAGTTCGATAATCCAGCTGAAGTTACAGAACGTACCGGAAATAATGGGGATTTCATGGAAACTTGAAGAAGTCTTTATCAACCTGCTGATGAACAGTATCGATGCCTGTAACGAAGAGGACAGTATCGAGATCGAGACCTTCTTCGACAAGGATCGTGTCATGGTGGTGATTACTGATACCGGTCATGGTATTCTTGAGGATGGTATCTCCAAGGTGTTTGACCCATTTTTTACCACCAAAGAAATCGGTAAAGGCACGGGGCTCGGTTTGTCTGTGTCATATAATATAATAAAACAGCATAGAGGAGAGATCTCCCTTGTGAGCAGTGAGCATGGAGGAACGATTGTGACCGTATCTTTTCCGGTGATAAGAGATGACAACTGAAACTATCATGGTCATTGATGATGACCAGGACCTGCGTGAGAGTATTGTAGAGATCCTTGAAGACAACAATTTTTCAGTGATCGGCTGTGAAACAGCGGAAGCGGCTCTGCAGCAAATCAGGTTCGAAGTTCCTTGCCTGATTATTGTAGATAACATGATGCCCGGTATGGGAGGTATGGCATTCCTGCCGCTTGTAAAGAATGACTATCCAAAGATCAAGGTCATCATGATCACAGCCTTTTCAACCGTTGATAACGCAGTGTCGGCTATGAAAAGTGGTGCCGATGATTACCTTGCCAAACCGTTCAAGCGGGATGAGCTCCTCGTTGCGGTAAAACGTAACTTGGAGGTCTTGAAATTTGAACAGCAGCTGTCCAAACCCGGCATGGATGAGACCCTTGCCTGCCTTTCGAATCCGATAAGGAGACAGATCCTGGCTGCCCTGTCGTTAAAGGGGGAGATGCGTTTTATGGATATTACCAGGCATCTCGGAGTGAGTGATCATACCAAGGTGAATTTCCACCTGAAAAATCTTAAAGCCAATGATCTTGTCTCACAGGATCGGGAAAAAGCCTATCGCCTGACAGCACATGGTGCAAAAATGGTCGATTACCTGCACGTACTTTCTCAGGAAATCTCTTAGTAAATACAGATAATTATATCTATCTCGTGAAGTTAACTTCACAGAAATTCGCCTTTTGTGGGGAACCTTTATCTGGAATCCTTTCATTGTTACTCCTACACTGTGATAGTAGCAGTTGTGTTAGGTTCCATCACAATAAACCCAAGAGATGGAGATTGGGTGCATCACTATTTTGTGTTGGGTACCCAGCTTTCCATCAATCTTTATTGGGAGGGACTCATGAAAAAGATTTTGACACTTACTGGATTGCTGACCCTGGTCCTGGGACCAGTGTCTTCAGCTACGGCAACGGATTACGTAGGATCTGAAACGTGTTTTGAATGTCATGCGGAGCAGTTCAATGAGTGGCAGGCATCAGGACATCCGTGGAAACTGCGTAAGATGGAGAAGGCGCGTTATGCCAAGCTGCCGTTGCCTCCAGGCTACAGTTGGGATGATGTTTCCTACGTCATAGGGGGGGCGAATAAAAAGGCCCGTTTCATTGACAAGAACGGGTATATCATCACCTCGGCTAAAGATGGAAAAGAGGCCAAGACCCAGTACAATATTCAAGATGGCAGCTGGTCCTTTTACCACAAGGGAGAAAAGAAGCCATACAAGTGCGGTCCCTGCCACATGACGGCCTACAGTAAAGAGGGACATCAGGACGGACTGGAGGGTATGATCGGTACATGGGCTGAAGACGGTATCGGCTGCGAGGAGTGTCATGGTCCTGGTCGTAAGCATCTCGAGGACCCGGTCAAAACGACCATCAAGATCGATCGCTCGGTTGAATCATGCGGCAAGTGTCATCAGCGAGGAGGAATGGGGCCTGAGCCTCTGGCAAAAGGTGGTTTCATCAAGCACCATGAACAGATCAATGAGCTGAAAGCCGGTGTCCACAAAGAGTTGACCTGTCTGGAATGTCACAATCCGCATAAGCGTGCTATTCAGGCGAACAACAACTGTGCCGAATGCCACGAGGACCAGGCTGCAACCTACGCCAAAAATATTCACGGGTTGCAGGGTACTCGTTGTATAGAGTGTCACATGCCCAAGGCGTCCAAGTCGGCAATCAGTGTTGCCTCATATATTGGGGATGTCCGTACCCATATGTTTAAGATAAATACCGACCCAAAGGCGAGTATGTTTAAGACCGTCGAGGAAAAAGGGAAGAAATCGTCCTTTGCCCAAGGCTATGTGACGGTCGACTATGCGTGTCTCAGTTGCCATGCCAGCCGTGATACAAACTGGGCTGCGAGCAAAGCAAAGGGCTTCCATAACACTAAATAGGATGTGTCGTCATCGCTGATAAAGGAGGCCCCGGAGGAGGCCTCCTTTATGTTGGCCTGACCATTCCATGTTGCAGGTTAACCATCTCTTTCAGAGAGAGACGCTTACAATGAAGTTTAAACTGGAATAGGGCCCAGGTTTCTCTTAATCTTTTTACCTGAAAACCAGAAAGGCAGGATCCGTGAATATGCGCGGGTCCTGCCTTTTTTTATTTTCTCTGCACCTTGGTAAGTGAGGGGGAGAGGTGTCGCCAGTTTCGGTTCCCGGCGTTACCTTCTGGTAGCATCAATACCACTTTGTGTTACCTATTGGTGGCGTGTGGCGCTAAAGGTGTTGCTTTAATTCCTTGAAAAAGTAAGGGAAAATTACTTGGCATAAGATTTGCTATACCATTCCGCTATGTGATACATAGTAACACTATGTGGTATAATTTTGAGAATCTCTTGGAGAACATCTTTTTTCGTTTCTTATTACTGGAGTGTCATTGGCGCTGCAATTACGGTGGTAAGAAAAATCTATAAACGAGTTCACTGCTGTGATGAGCGTTTAATCAACGCTCATCACTTTATTGGTTTTTAGAGTGACAAAACACAAATTTTACGGAGGCGTTATGCCGATTTTAAGTTATCTGGTACTGCCCCAGGCAGGAGTAAAGGATCAATTATGTGCTGACCTGTCAGCCATGCAGTACTGCGAAGTCATTCCAGCCGATAATCAAGAAGTAGTGGTTCTTGTCACAGATACCCCTGATGAAAAAACAGAAAGTAACCTGCAGAAAACGCTGAAAAAATTACCGTCGTTGCAATCAATAAGCATGACCTTTGGCCATAATGCTGAATTGGAATAATAAATAGGGAGAGGAAAAAGAAAACATGAAGCTAAACAGAAGATCATTCATTAAGTCTGCCGCTGCAGGCAGTGCTATTGCAGCCGCTGGGTCAATCTTCCCTGGTATCAGCTTTGCCGATTGGCAGAAACAGGAAGGCGCATCTGGAAAAATAAACTGGCAAAAAGCTCCCTGTCGTTTCTGCGGCACCGGTTGTGGTGTATTGATTGGTATGTCCGGTGACCGTGCCGTTGCCGTTAAAGGTGACCCAAATTGCAGTGTAAATAAAGGATTATGCTGCGTGAAAGGATTTCATTCTGTTCAGGCACTGTATGGCAAGGATCGAATCAAAAAAGCCCAGATCCGCAAGAATGGGAAAATGGTTGAAGTACCAATTTCTGAGGCCTTGGATGTCATTGCCGCCAAGATCAAAGAAACCATCAAAAAACACGGAAAAGATTCAGTTTCCATGTATGGTTCCGGCCAGTGGACTATCCCGGATGGATATGTGGCATCCAAACTGTTTAAAGGATGTCTCGGCACCAATAATGTTGAGGCTAATGCTCGTCTTTGTATGGCCAGTGCGGTCACCGGCTTTATGACCTCCTTTGGTATTGATGAGCCCATGGGCTGCTATGAAGATATTGAGAACGCTGATGTCATGATAACCTGGGGGAATAATATGGCGGAAATGCATCCGGTTCTTTTTTCACGGATGCTGGCCAGTCGTAAGCGCAAAAGAGATGTTACCATTATTGATTTTGCCACCCGAACCACCAGAACAAGCCAGGCTGCTGATAAGTCAATTCTCTTTAAACCCAATACCGATCTGGCGGTTGCCAACGCCATCTGTTACGAGATTATTCGTAATGACTGGGTCAACTGGGATTTTGTCAATAAGCATACCTCCTTTCACAAGGGTAAAACCAATATCGGCTATGGTACCGAAGATCATTTCAGTTTCAAGGATAAACCTGAAGATATCTCCTTTGAGGAGTATAAGACCTTTTTGAAAGATTATACCCCGGAAAAGGTTGAGAGGATTTCAGGTGTCTCTGCTAAAGACATC
>DAOVAI010000079.1 GCA_030671085.1 Pseudomonadota bacterium
GACCTGACAAAGGTGGACAAAATCGTTCTCAGTCACGGTCACTACGACCACTGTTCAGGCCTGCCCCTGGTTCTGCAGCGGACTGGGAAGAAAGATGTTCATATTCACGCGGAGGGTTTTGGTGACCGCTACCATAGGTACAAAGGCAAGGCCAGAGAAATCGGCATCCGCCATAAACAGAGTTATCTCGAATCCCTTGGCGCACGCTTCTGTTTCAACCAGGACTTTTGCAGCATTGGTGAAGGAATCTATTTAAGCGGTGAAGTTCCCCGCAGCAGCCCATTTGAAAAACCGGATCCCAGGCTGGTGCGGCCAGATGGTTCCGGCAAGCTCCGGCAGGACCCATTGAGCGATGACCAGACCCTTATTGTGGACAGTGTGCAGGGACTGATCCTCATCCTCGGCTGTGCTCATGCAGGTCTCATCAATATCCTCCACCACGTTCAAAAACAGCTGCCGGATCGCCCGATACATACTGTTATTGGAGGCACCCATCTCGGCTTTGCCGGCGACACACAGTTTGATGCCACGGTGGAAGCCCTGCACGCCTTTGATATCCAATGTCTTGCAGCCAGTCACTGTACCGGTCTTGAACGAGGGGCCCGCCTTGCCCAGATATTTGGATCCAGATTTTGTTTTGCACCGGTGGGCACCAGGATACACATTCCCTGACCTGCCTCAGGGGCTATACTCTTTTCCTTTCCAGCAGTAGCTGTCTTTCTGTTTTTCTTCCAGGTAGAGTGCTGCATATTCACCGGCCACCCCACTTTCAACCAGAAAATCGCAGAGCTTCTCGTCAAGATGGCGATTCTCAGCCATTTTTTTCATGATCCGTATGGATTCAGATAATTTCTTTCCACTCTTGTACGGTCTATCAGCGGCAGTAAGGGCCTCAAAGATATCGGCCACTGCCAGAATCCTGGCCGGCAGTGAGATATCCTCTCCTGCAACACCCGTTGGATAACCACTGCCGTCAATTTTCTCATGATGCATCCCCGCATACTCGGGAACAAATTTCCATTTTTGGGGAAATGGCAGGTTTTCCAGCATCATGATGGTGACAACATTGTGATGCTGGATAAGCAGGAGCTCTTCATCAGTCAGCGTTCCACGCTGGATAGCACAGCAATCTACTTCATTTTTATTGAGCAGGGGGGCCGGTTTTCCTTCCAGCATGTAGGACATGGCTGCAACCTCTTCAAGCTTTTCCAGATCCTCCTCTCTCATGAATTCGCCACCAACATTAATCCGACAGAGAAATTGATACACTGCATCGAGATCAGTATGATCCTGTTCCTGCTCGCTGTCACCTTGCAAAGCTGTCTCTGGAAGCCCTGCCCGTAACTGTCTAATCTCCTGCTCACGCTTCATAATCTCTATTCGCAAGCGAACCAGTTCAATTCGGTCATAAATGGTTTCAAGTTTAGTGGCTTTATCCACGACATATTCCGGGGTAGCGATCTTCCCCATGTCATGCATCCAGGCCGCCATGGAGATCTCTTCCATTTTGTCTTCAGAAAATGAAATATCAGCAAAATAACCAGTATCAGTCTGATTAATCTTGTCAGTCAGCATCTCAGTCAGTTTTGCCACCCGCTGGATATGTCCGGCCGTGTAAGGAGACTTTTCGTCAATAGCTGTGGCAATGCACTGCACAAAAGTCTTCAGTAAGTTTTCCATGCCCTGCACCAATCGTACATTAGACACGGCAACGGCTGCCTGCGAAGCCAATCCCCGAACCATGGGGATGTCTTCCTCGGAAAAAGGACAGACCTTGCGGGAAATACCCTTTCTCGCATTCAACAACTGGAGTACACCGATCACCTCATCCTCGTGGTCCGTCATGGGGATAAGAAGCATGGAACGGGAACGGTAGCCGGAATGTGCATCAAACTCCCTGGTGCCGCTGAAATCAAATCCCTCCTCATCATAGACATCAGCAATATTGACAGTCTGTCGAGTCAGGGCACAGTGGGCAGAGGCGTTGGAGTGATTTTCGCGGCCATCCTCATGGTAGAGATTAATTGAAGGCCACTCTCTCTTTCCATCCTCTCTGCTGATATCAATGTCCAGTTTTTCATTCTGGATTGCCCCAAAATCCAGGCTGGTTTTTTCTTCATTGCAGACATACACCGTACAGCCTTCCGCATGGCTATATCTCCTGGCCATTTCAGCAATCATCTGCAGAAGGGTGTAAATATCCTTTTCCGCTGACAGGGCGACACCCAGACGGGTATACTTGTTTATACGATTGATGAGCCGGACGTTATCCACGGCAACACTTGCCTGGGAAGCCAGTCCCCGGACCATCTCAGCACCATCAAGACTGAAGTCACAGACCTCTCCGCTTTCCTCCGACCGAGCATTGAGCAGCTGGAGCACACCGATGACATTGTCATGGTTGTCCATCATGGGGATGAGAAGCATGGATCGGGAGCGGTATCCGGCCTCCCTGTCAAAGGCCCTGGTGCTGGAAAAGTCAAAGCCCTTCTCACGGTAGACATCGCTGATCATCACTGTCTGTCCGGTCAGTACACAATGAGCAGAGGCATTGGAGTGATTCTCCGACCCATCTTCAAAAAAAAGCAGGACGCTGGGCCAATCGCTTTCTGCACCGGAACCTGTCTGGTAGATATCCAGGTTCTCATTCTGGACCACGGCAAAATCCAGTTCAGCCAGTTCTTCATTGCAGAGGTAGAGGGTACAGCCTTCGGCATTGGTTAAACGCCTGGCCACAGTGACGAGTATTTCCAGGAGGTTGTCGATATCTTTTTCACAGGACAAGGCCAACCCAACCTTGCACAGTTCTTTAATTTTATGATTCAACGTCCCTGGACTCACTTCAGCCCCCTTTTAGCGCAGATTCTACGCCCCTGGACAGTTCAGCCAGATCAAATGGTTTTGCAACTGCAAAACAGAAGCCATAATCACGGTAATTGGCCATCATACTTATTGATGATCGAATGGGTGATTGCTTTTGATTTTTCATTCATAACAGCAGCTAACAACGAGTTCACAGTAAAACAGAGCAGCCCATTGCCTATGATTGGGTAACTGGCATTTCATTGTTGATAATTTATATCAAAAAAATTATACCATTGATATCTGTCCATATCAAGAAAACGTGATTATGATGCAACACAGATCTCCTCCCACACCAATACTCTGGAGAGATAGCGTCGTGAAAAACTGTACAAAATATCACTCTACAAATGTAGCTTCTCTTTTCCATATGTCCCAAAAATGACAAGTTCGTAAAAACTTAAAATTTCAGATGGCTAAGTAAAAAGCTTCATATGCGAGGCGCGTGAATTTTCTATCATTTCGGCGTACTAAAGTACGTAGTAATGATAGAAAATTCGCAGCAACGAAGCAGATGAAGAGTTTTTACGACGCCATCAAAAATAACACCATGTCCCTCTGCATCTCTTCCTCCAGTGGCTATTGCTGCTCCTGCGACTGCAATCATATTCTTCCCCGAAAACCGGCAATGGAGGCGGCTGGGGAACTGATGACCCTGCTGGATCAGGAAAAACGCATCGACTTTGAGATGGAATCAGCTCTCAACCGGACAAAACTGGAAACAGACTTTCTCTATGGAGAGGCACTGGGAAAGATGTTCGGGGTCCTTGTCTGTTGCACAGCAAGCGGGGAAAAACGAACCCTGAAGGCCTTTTCCGGACAGTATAATGGAATGTGGGAGGTCGATGGCTGGGTCCCTCCCCTCTTTGATGTCCAGGAGTTTTACACCCTCACCAGTCCAGTGGAACAACAGATCAAAGCCCTGGGCAGAGAAGCTGCAGAGAAAACATGTGATTCCACCAGTCGCAAAATTCTCCTGCAGAGACGAAAAAAACTCTCCCAACAGTTGATGAAAGAGATCCACAGCCTCTATAGCCTGCACAATTTCAGGGACAAGCAGTGTTCTCTTTTTGAACTCTTTGCCGATACCAATGGTATCCCCACCGGCACCGGAGATTGCTGCGCCCCCAAGCTCCTCAATTTTGCCGCAATACACGGCCTGCAACCTTTGGGACTGGCAGAGTTCTACTGGGGCAGGACAAACAGATCAGCCTCTCGCCACCATGGTCACTTCTACCCTGCCTGTGAGGACAAATGCGGACCCATCCTCGGCTTCCTCCTCTGCGGCCTGGAGGGAAAGACATGCAGGAGTTAACTATCATCCATGCTGATCCTGATTTTCTGGTGGTCAACAAACCAGGGGGGCTGCTGGCCGTTCCCGGACGAGGGGTGGACAAACAGGACTGCGTCGTGAGCCGGATTAAAGCCCTCTATCCGGACTGTATTGAGCAGCCAGCCGTCCATCGTCTGGACATGTACACCTCTGGCATTATGCTCCTGGCCAGGAGCACAGAGGCCCATCGATTGCTCTCAAAACAATTTGAACAGCGAAAGGTGGAGAAAGAATATATTGCCTTACTGGATGGAATACTTGCGGAGGAGGAGGGAACAATCGAGCTTGCCTTTCGACTGGATCCGGAGAACCGGCCCTATCAGGTCTATGATCCGGTCCAGGGAAAGCTGGGCAGAACACGCTGGCAAAAAACAGGGGAGGAGGCGGACAGGACACGCGTCCTGTTTTTCCCGATGACTGGCAGAACCCACCAGCTGCGGCTGCACGCCGCGCATCCATTGGGTCTTGGAGTTCCCATCGTGGGTGATGCCCTCTACGGCAGGGGAAAGGAAGGAGATGCCATGCTCTTACATGCGAGCCGACTTGTTATCCCCCACCCGTATGGCGGGCAGAGGATAACGTTTCGTTCAAAGCCAGACTTTTAGAGATAAACATCGAACGTTGAATGTTCGATGTTTATCTTTGCACTAAGACTATACTTCCTTGATTCCTTCCAGTTTCCAGTCTTGTGTCCCAAGAGGACGGGCCCAGCTCCACTCCTCGGCAAATTTCACCGGCTCGGTCATGCTGCCGGAGATCAGGTCACCGCTCTTATCATCCACGGTGTAATCAAGCAGGTTGGCGGTAAAGAGAACCGTGACAAAGTCCTCACCATTTTCAGATCCGGCAGCCACCACTTCGACTTTGCGAATGGAGATGCTCTCCAATTTATTAATTTCCCCCTTTGCCTCCATCTCGGCAAACTGTGCACTATACTCAGAGGCCAGCTGCTCACCTAAAAGATGGCCATAGGAAGAAAGATCACGCCGCATCCAGCCGGCCTGCACCTTGAAAAAGACGTCGGAGGCCACCTCCACAAAATAATTGGGATCAAAATCAGGATCACCAATGCGGATCATATCCAGCCCTTCTTCCAGGGAACTCTGTACCGGTTCCGAAGGAGGAGGTGGTGGAGTAGCAAAGCCTCCTGCAGCAGGAGAACTGTTTCCACCAAAGCTGTTCCCTTGACGAGGTGGAGGTTGATATCCGGGTGACGCTCCTCCGGTGGGGCGAGCCATGAACCGCCTATAAAAAAAGTAGCCTACACCACCCAGGAGAAGCAGAGGCAGAATTCCCATACCGGAACCGCCCATACCAAACATACTGCCCAAAAGCAATCCTCCTAAAGCGCCTCCTAAAAGACCGCCTGCCAGACCGCGACCGAATCCGGATTTCTGCTGTCCGGCCTGCTGTTTCTGAACAGCCGGAGCCTTTTTAGTCGGCGTGGAACGAAAAGACCGTCCGCCACCTCGAGAACGGGCATCGGCATATTCTGCCATGATCCCGGCCTCAATAAAACAGAGGGTGAAAAAAACGAGAAATAACGGTGTGAGTTTTCTCAAAAAATCCAGCATATATTGCCTCCCAAAAAAAAATAGATCATCTGATGATGATTACAAACAAAGGACTGAGAAGAGATAAGTAATACCACTCTTGCCATTTGTCATCTTTTTTAGGACTGACGAGTTTGTAAAAACTTAAAATTTGAGATGGCTAAGTAAAAAACTTCATATGCGAGGCGCGTAAATTTCCTATCATTACGGCGTACTAAAGTACGTCGTAATGATAGGAAATTTACAGCAACGAACCAGATAAAGAGTTTTTACGACGCCATCAGGACTGGAATTTCTTTTTTCTAGAGTGCTCAGGGACAAATCTCAACCAAGAGTCTCAAAAAAAACCAATTAAGCTTTTTACGAGGCCGGTAAAGTATGCTACCTTGCCTGCAATAGAATAGAACGCGGTTGCAACCTCTCTTACCATTTCATTCGATACAAAAAATTTCATGTGAACAACAATGTTACGAGACCTGGATTTCTCTGCACCTCAATTTTGCTGGTCGAGGTAGAGAAAGTGCCTTTTTCTGATAGTGCTTCCCCTGCTTCACTATGCTCCTGATCCATCCCCCACTTGCCAAGGCCTGTGAGCCGCCTGCCGGCATTACCCGTCTGGCTGGAGCCCTGCGCGGCAATAATCTAGAGTGCAGCCTCTGGGACGCAAACCTTGAAGGCCAGCTTTTTTTGCTGGAGCAGGAGCAGGCCCCTGTTGATACCTGGAGCAGGAGGGCGTGGAAGAATATCCCCAAAAACCTCCAGGCACTTCGCAGCCCTGGACTCTATGACAATAGTGATCGCTATCAACGGGCAGTAGTTGACGTCAACAGGGTCTTGAGCAACAGCAGTGACCGGCAGGGAGTTGCCATCACCCTGGCCAATTATCAAGACGAGACCCTTTCGCCTCTTTGCAGTGCAGACCTGCTCCAGGCAGCAGAGGAGTATGAAAGCAATCTCTTCTTCCCCTTTTTTCAAAGTCGCGTTCCCAAACTCTTGGAAAAAACAGGAGGGGAATGGATCGGGATCTCCCTCAACTATCTCAGCCAGGCGCTCCCCACCTTTGCACTCATCGGCTTTCTGAAAAAAAACTACCCTGCCTTCTCTCTTGTAATCGGCGGAGGACTGGTCACTTCCTGGCTGCGCAGCCCCTCCTGGAAAAACCCCTTTGCAGAATTTATCGACTGCCTGGTTGCAGGCCCCGGGGAAGAGGTCTTGCTGGAGATCCTTGGAAAAGATTCCAACAGAGCATACAGCCAGCCCGATTTCAGTGACCTTCCCCTGCAGGATTACCTGGCACCGGGATTGATTCTGCCCTACAGTGCATCCACCGGCTGTTACTGGAACCGCTGCCTGTTCTGCCCGGAAAAAGCCGAGGGAAATCCATACCGACAGCTTCCCGCAGACCAGGTCCTGACAGACCTCATTGGTCTGGTTGCCACACTCCATCCCCGACTTATCCATTTTCTCGACAATGCCGTCTCCCCTGGACTGATGAAACGCCTGATCCAGCAGCCACCAGGACCCGAATGGTATGGTTTTGCCCGTGTGAGCCCTGAGCTCTGCAACCCTGAATTCTGTAAGGAGCTGCGTCGATCCGGTTGTATCATGTTAAAGCTGGGCATCGAATCCGGATCCCAGAAGGTCCTTGCTGCCATGGACAAGGGGATCGACCTGGAAATGGTGGAAGAGGCTCTGACAGCCCTTGCTGCGGCAGGGATCGCAACCTACGTCTACCTCCTCTTCGGAACCCCCTCGGAATCCATTGACGAGGCCAGACAGACACTGGATTTTATTGTGCGCCATGCAAAGGCCATCAGCTTTCTCAACCTGGCCATCTTCAATCTTCCTCGCAACAGCCCTGAAAGCAAAGAGCTGGAGCTCCGCGATTTTTCTGCCGCAGATCTCGGACTCTACTCCGACTTTTGCCACCCCAGAGACTGGGACCGGAGGGCGGTCAGAAATTTCCTGGCAAGCGAGTTTAAAACCCACCCGCTCATCCGGCCAATTCTGCAGCGGGACCCGCCCTTTTACACCTCCAATCATGCTCCCTTCTTTGTTCATGGAGGAAGAAAAGCCAAGGAAAACAGCTCATGAAACAAAAAACAGTGGTAGTCATTGGTGGAGGGGCGGCCGGACTCATGGCCGCAGGACAGGCGGCCCAATGCGGAGCCCGTGTCATTCTCCTGGAAAAGATGAAACGTCCGGGACGCAAGATCTGCATCAGCGGCAAAGGACGCTGTAATATAACAAACAGTGCTGCAGTCCCTGACTTCATTAATCGTTTCGGCAAAAACGGTCGTTTTTTGCGCCAAGCATTTTCCCGCTTCTTTTCCACTGAACTTGTCGATTTTTTTCAAGAAAACGGGCTGGATGTGGTGCTCGAACGAGGCGGCAGGTACTTTCCTGCCAGCGGCAAGGCCCCGGACATCCTGAAGGCCTTCCTCCGCTGGCTGGCCGGGCTGAAGGTGGAAATCCGCAACAACAGTCCTGTAGAGAATCTCCTCATCCGTGACAATCAGCTCAGAGGCGTTGTCACCGGAAAGGGAGAACTCTTCTGTGATGCGGTAATCCTGACCACAGGCGGGGCCTCCTATCCGGCCACCGGCTCCACCGGTGACGGCTACAGACTGGCAGAGTCTGCAGGACACAGCATCATCCCCACCCGTCCTGCCCTGGTTCCCCTGGAAGTCAGAGGTGGCATTGCACCCGGCCTTGCCGGGCTGGAACTGAGAAACGTGGAGGTGCGCCTCTTTATCAATGGCAAACGCAGACGACAACACTTTGGGGAAATGCATTTTATTAAAACCGCAGTGAGTGGACCGGTTATTCTCACACTCAGCGGGGAGGCAGTGGATGGACTGCGGGAAGGAAAGAAGATAATTCTGGCAGTGGACCTCAAACCAGCCCTGGACCAGCAAAAACTGGACGCCCGCCTGATTCGGGATTTTGAAAAACGGTACCAGGAACCCTTTGCTCAGGTCCTGCGCGGCCTGTTGCCTGCACAGCTTGTCCCCCTCTGCCTGCAGCAGACTAGCATCCCGGCAGAGCGCCTGGCTGGTGAGGTATCAAAAAAAGAGCGGAGAAGGCTGCTGCAATGGCTGAAAGATTTTCGCATGGAGGTCAGCGGCCATCGCCCCTTTACCGAGGCCATCGTCACTGCCGGAGGGGTAGACCTCAAAGAGATCGATCCCAGAAGCATGGAATCAAAAATTCTCCCGGGCCTTTACCTGGCTGGAGAGCTCCTGGATCTGAACGGTGATACCGGCGGCTACAACCTCCAGGCCGCCTTTTCAACCGGCTGGCTGGCAGGACGCTGTGCTGGAAAAAAAGATGAACATCGAACATCGAACGTCGAATGAAGAGAGTGTCGTCACACTGCGTTGCAAGCCGATACTTTTCCCAGGTAAGATTTGTTGACTCCATTTGCCTTTCCTCTTATTTTTCCATATGATAAAGAGAGGGAGTGGTTTGACTGATGGAAGAGTGAAGCCGTAGAACAGCAGAAGGAAAAATTACAGCAAGGGGCAGAAATGAAGGAAACGCGCAGGAAAATAACAGTATTTACACCTGGCAAGCAATATATAGGAGAGGTCGATGTCCCTAATGCCAGCTTGCGGACCACCGATCTGCTCAACTCCACTAATCTGTATTGGAAGGATCCTGCAGAAAAAAATTTCAACGATGTCCTGTTGATGTTTAACGTTACCATCTCCATTGACGGTATCCGAGAGTTTCAGAAGTTTAATCGGGTCCAGATAAGGCAGCCCAATATCATTTTTTTCCATGATGACCTAACAAATGTGGGAAATGCGAAGGAGAAAAAGAGGGCAGACGCACTCAAGAAAAAGACCCACGAAGAGAAAAAACAGATCCACCTGATCACCAAAGTGAGGGTAAATTCTTTCTTTGATATAAAGGGGTCTTTTTATGGGCTCTTCAAGTCCAAATCAATCCAGAAATATATCCCGTTAAGTGATGTTGTCATGTATGAAATCATCAGGCAGCAGGACAAGTGGGTGAAGAAAAAGATCCCGTTGGCCAATCACTTCATTGGCGTCAACACCAGCCATATCGAGGCCTGTGCCTTTGACTGATGATGGAAAGCTAAAGATTTCAAATCCAGCCCCTTATCAGGATTGCCATTGTCTGACAGTCTCGTATTTACACCCCAAGGGGGTGCTAAAGAGAGTACCCTTGAGGGTGAAAACTAGAAATGAACCGATGGCTAAGTAGATAAGCGCAGACTTCGAAAAACTTCATATGCGAGGCGCGCCTGTACCCGATTTGGGTGTAAGTTTTCTATCATTACGGCCTACTAAAGTACGCCGTAATGATAGAAAACTTGTAACAACGAAGCAAATAAAAATTTTTTACGACACCATCATTGTCTGAAGGCCAACTATTCGGTATGTTAGGCTGATATTGACAATGTCGATTTTCCCTTCTCTCCACAGCACCACTTCTCAATCTCCTCCATTTCTCGCTCATGGAGAAGAAAGAGTGCTGCCTGACGAAAGGTTTCAGTCAGCGGTGTGAAATACATACAAGGTTAACAACAACTCTTGATAGGGAGACAAAACACTCCCTATACAATCAGTCGAACAACGAGGAAGAGAGCCTATGCAAGGTGTGGAGTTTATGATTAAACGGGCTGAATACCGAAAAGCCAAGGAAGCCAATCTCTTTGAACGGGTCATCCAGTGGGCCCGTGAAGACAACGATGACCTCATAGTAGAAATCGTGGAGCAGGCTTTTGGTGATGATGATGCGGAACACTGGTTGACCATCCACCCGACCAGTTCCTTTTCCGGTCTCACCGGTTATTACATGGATATCATCGCCAACAAAAGAGAATTGAACAGCAATGAACGGCGTCTCCTCGGCAAGAGGTTGGCTGCTTACAGCAAACGGCTACTCTCATGAGCTGATGGCGTCACAAAAACTCCCCATCTGCTTCGTTGCTGAGGAGACACCGTTCATTGCCAGTGTCCCAGCGTTTTTCAACAAGGGTCATCCCTCAAACAGTCCACCTGACGATTCCAGGAGATCCGTTATTAGGCGATTGTCACCAGCTCCAACTCAAACGTCAGATCCTTGCCAGCAAGGGGTGGATTTGCATCCAGGACAATAAACTCATCGTTGAGATCGACCACTTCCACCATCATCAC
>DAOVAI010000215.1 GCA_030671085.1 Pseudomonadota bacterium
CGCCTCAACGGAACTGTTCAAATCCGTATGCTGCACAGGTTCAAGGCGAATGGAGTAATTCCCCTCTGCGATTTCCGACAAGCCCCTGTTAAATCGAAGCAAAGGTTTAATCAGGATGTAATGCATGATGATATTAATGCCAGCCACCATGGCACAGATCAATGCCAAGCCCATGAAAAAAATGGTAACCAGGGTCTGTTTCCTGTTCTGCTGAGAGTGGTAGTCAGCCAACATCAACGTAACGTGACCAAGGTACAAATCGTCCTGCCGAACATCCATTTCTCTAAAAAAATGAGTAGGTTTCTGTTTAGTGGAATCAAACAGTGTGTTGTTCTGTTCATCGTCAATGCGTATTCCCTGGAGATAGGGAAGCTGCGTATAGATCCTGCCGATATGATGCACACTCTGGAGATCTATATTATACAAGGGGATAGAAAGCATTGAGGAAAGTTCCTCAATGAGGGTGTCAGCCTGTTTATTCAATTCTTCTTCAACAAGGCGTTCAGAGTAGATGTAATACGCTACCTCAGCAATCCCGCCTATGAGAAAGACAAGAAGTACCAGCCACAGGAGAAGATCCCGGACAATGGTCTTTGAGGAATAGGCGGAATTTCGGTAAAGTTTCTTAATCACTTTTGTGAGCAATCGACCTGAAATTAATAAACATATTGTTTGAACTTGTCTGATCATAGCACAGGGAATATAATTAGTACCAGTTTTTTTGGGCGGATAGCGATCAAGCGACCAGCAGGATTACTCAAAAAAAGAGATTGATATTTGCGTAACTTTGGGGCATGAATGACTCCCCTACTGGAAACTTTTCAGCAGCAAAACCATTGCTCACGACATGGCACAGAGACTGCTCTTCACAAAACTTTATTTTCAATAAATACATGATGACTTTTTCCCAAGAACCCCTTCTTATCTTTGACGGTGCCTGCGGCACCACCCTGCAGACAATGGAGATAGACCCTGCTGCCTGGGACGGACTTGACGGCTGCAACGAATACCTCAACCTCTCCAGCCCAGAGAGTATCGTCAATCTGCACCGAAGTTTTCTTGCTGCAGGTGCCATGGTGGTGGAGACCAACACCTTTGGCGCATCATCTGTGGTCCTTTCTGAATATGGCTTGGAAAACAGAGTGGATGAGATTAACAGGGCGGCAGTGGCCAATGCAAGAAAGGCGGTCTCCGAATACTCCACTGCAGAACGTCCGCGCTACATTGCCGGATCCATCGGTCCCACAACCAAACTTCCGGTACTCGGCCATATCTCTCCCCAGGATCTGGCCGCAACGGTGACCGAACAGATGCGCTCCCTCATTGCTGCCGGAGTCGATGCCCTGATCGTTGAGACCTGCCAGGACCTTCTCCAGATCAAGACCGTGCTTGTGGCCTGTTTTGAGCTTTTAGAAGAACTGAACGTTGACCTGCCAGTGCTTTCCTCAGTAACCTTTGAAAAACAGGGGACCATGCTGGTGGGAACCGATATAGCCGCAGTCTGCGCCACCATTGCCCCGTTTCCTGTGTTTTCTTTAGGCCTGAACTGTGCCACAGGGCCCACTGACATGGAACCGCAGATCGATTATCTGAGCAAACATTGGCCAAAAAGAATCTCCTGCATCCCCAACCAGGGTATGCCTGAAGTAGTGAACGGTAAGACCCATTACCCCTTGTCACCTGAAGAGTATGGTCGACACATGTTCGACTTTGTCACCCAAAAAGGAGTCTCCATAGTCGGCGGTTGCTGCGGCACCTCACCTGACCATATCAGGAGTCTTGTGAAAGCTCTGACATCAGCTGTCCCTGCCAAACGCACGGAGGTACTGGGATGAACAGAGATGACAACAAAGGTGCCTTGGTGCAGGTGGCAAGCCTCTATCAGGCCGTAGACATCAGGCAGCAGCCAGCTCCCCTCATTATTGGAGAACGCTCAAATCCCACCGGATCAAAACGTTTCCGTGAGCTGCTCATTGCAGACGATTTTGAAGGCTGTCTGCAGGTGGGTGTGGAACAGGAGCGAATTGGTGCCCATGTGGTCGACCTCAATGCAGCCTGGGCAGGACGGGATGAAGAAAGTGATCTTATCCGCCTGGTGCAGATGTATGGCCGCACCCTGAAGGCACCGCTGATGATCGACTCCACCTCACCGACAGTTATAGCCAAGGCCCTTGCTGCCTACCCAGGCAGGCCCATAGTCAACTCCATAAATCTTGAAGATGGTGGAAAAACCCTTGATGCAATCTGTCGTCTGGTCAAAAAATACGGGGCCTGTGTTACCGCACTCACCATCGATGAACATGGCATGGCCATGGACTGCGACTCCAAGTTCGCTGTTGCCAAACGCATCTACCAACTGGTAACCGAAGAATATGGCATCAGCCCTGATTCCCTCTTTTTCGACCCCCTCACCTTCACCATTGGCTCCGGGGATGAAAATCTATGCCAGGCAGCCATTGAGACCCTGAATGCTATCAAGCGGATCAAGGCAGAACTGCCCGGCTGCCATACCCTGCTCGGCCTCTCCAATATCTCTTTTGGCTTGCCGGTTCCGGCTAGAAAGGTGCTGAATGCCGTTTTTCTGCACGAGGCAGTAGAGGCTGGACTGGATGCAGTAATCATTGACCCAAGCAACTGCATCAGCCTCGAGTCCATTGATGAGACTGGCAGAGATCTGGCCCTGGACCTGCTCTATGATCGTAGTGTGGGTGAGGTCTCACCGCTTATGGCCTACATCAAATACTTTGAAAAGCATAAGGACACTGAAGAGAAACAGGAGGACGAAGACACAACACCTGAACAGCTCATTCGGGACCAGATCCTGCTTGGCAGCCAACAGGATCTGGCCGACATCCTGCGTATGCTCCTTGATCGCTACTCAGCTCTTGAAATCGTTAACCAGCACCTTGTTCCTGCCATGCGTGAAGTGGGCGAGCTCTTTGGAGCCGGTGAGATGCTGCTCCCCTTTGTCCTCCAGTCTGCAGAGGTCATGCGTAAATCCGTGGATATCCTGGAACCCTTCATGGATAAGAGCGATCGCAGTGATGCCCCCTGTATCCTGCTGGCCACGGTGCAGGGAGATGTCCACGATATCGGCAAGAACCTGGTCAACATCATCCTCTCCAACAATGGTTATCGAGTCATAGATCTGGGAATCAAGGTCTCTGCTGAGACCATCATTGAGACCGTCTTGAACGATCCTGACATCGATATAATCTGCCTCAGCGGGCTGCTGGTAAAATCGGCCATGATCATGCAGGAGAGTATGGAGAAATACC
>DAOVAI010000238.1 GCA_030671085.1 Pseudomonadota bacterium
ATCAGTGGCCAGTCCGCCGACAAAGAGACGCTTGATCCCACCTCTTTTCAGCTGGTCTTCCAGGTCGGTGCCCTGCAAGGCGGAATAGGCTTCCCGATCTTTTGTGATGGCCTTGGAGACGATGATTGTCCGGGAAGGCAGGTTAAGCTCGGCACAAAACTCGGCACCCCGGCTGCCGGCAACGCAGTGGACGGGCCACTCCCCTCCCATGGCCTGGAAGGAGCAATGATCGACAGGATGGTAGTCTCGGGTGGCAAAGACAGGTAAGGATGCCTGGTTAAAAATTTTGATGTAGCTGTTCAAGACGGGGATGATTGCTTCCGCGTCAGGGACGGCCAGACTGCCACCAGCTAAAAAATCATACTGGACATCAACAATCAGTAAGGCGTCGTGTGAATCCAGATGATAGGTCATAGGTGGATCTCCCTGTGATTGAGTACAGCAAAGAGATTTGGCCGGATCAATAAAAGAACACAATCCGAACATGTACAACCTGATGATGAAACGCCACAATCAAAACTTCTTACTAAAGAATATTATTCAGAGAAATTGGTGTCAATGAAATAGAGAAATAAATATGACTATTACTTATCACTTCATTCAAACAATCAACTATTGACAGGTTTGTCCACCCCATCCAAAAAGCAGTAGGGATCCCGGTCTATGGTGATATCCAGGCCGCTGGACTGGATCACGGCCTGACAACCGCCGCAGACCGGACGGATCTTACATCCCCGACATTCTTCTGGTCCCAATCGATAACGCTCTGCTGCCGGCGAATGATAGAGTTCCAGTAAGGACGATTCCAGCACATTACCGATGGGTGACTGAAATTTACGGCAGGCATGCAGGTCGCCGTTGGGCAGGAGGGAGCAGAAGTTAAAGGCTGCCCCGCAGCCGAATCCGGTACATCCGCCAAAAGGGGATGTCTCCTGTTCTGCCTTGAGAATATTGATCAGATTGTCCTTGAGGCTGATGGCGGGATTTGATTTGGCCGCCTCAAGATACTCTTCGAGAAAGGCGCGGTAATTTTCCTTCTCCGCCGCCGCCAGGCCCGCACCTTCTCCAGTCTGAGAGAGACGGTTAAAGGTAAAGAGATCGACCTTTCCCCGCAGGATCTCCGCCAGTTCCAGTACCTGCCCCATATTTTCCCGGGTGAGCGTCAACATCACCATGGAATAGATGGAAAGATCCTGCAGGATCTCAAGAAACTCCATGATCCGCTGAAAATGGCCCGGACCCCTGATGGAATCGTTATGCTCAGGCAGCCCTTCCAGGCTCACCTGGTAAAAGGAGAGGGGCTGGATCTGCTGCAGGGATTCAATCACCTCCCGGGAGGTGGGATTGCCGAGAATGGCGATAGTGAAATTGCGGCGGGCAGTCTCTCGGTAAAGCTCGTCAAAATGAGCGTAGAGAAGCGGATTTCCCCCGGTGAAGGTGATCTGGCCATGCACTTTCTGGTCAAGCACAAAATCGCGAAACTGATCAAGGATGATTTGTCCCTGTTCCAAAGTTAAAGGTGAAATAGTTGACCGATCATAGCAGTGCTTGCAATGGAGATCGCAGGCCTGGGTCACGTGCCACTGCAGGGTAAAATAGTCGGAACGCAGGTACCGCTGCCAGCCCTCAGGACCATCATCTGGAAAATGGGCAGCAGTTCGCTTAATGGCTGAAGGCGGAGAAAGGAGGAGCCCTTGCTCGCAGGCCTCTTCAACGGCTGCATCTACCGCCCCCACCGCAACGCCAGCCTCGTCTGCCACGGCCTGACGATCCAGGTTCTCGGCCATCACCTTCAAGGCCAGCAAATTGTTATCTGTTGCCGGACGAACGCGCAGCGTGCCCCCATCCGGGGCTTTGTAGAGGAGCACGAACTCCTGCCCCTGTTCAGGAACAATCGTCGTTTCCCTCTTCCAGAACAGGCTGCAGATAGGTTTCCAGTTCAGGGGCAGGAGGGTGAGTGAGGGGTTGATCTGCAGGTCATCTCCTTCCTCCAGTAAGGCAGGAGCAGTCGTGGCCTGAACGCCATGCACGGCCAGCTCAAGACGGGCCAGATCCGGTAAATAGGCAGGCAGGGAGAGGGCAGCTGCAGCGGTTTCCAGAAATTGGGGAAGTGCTTCCGGACCGGCTTCATCATCAAAATCTGCAATCAAAGTATCCCAACCATCTCCTCCCTGTGCTGCACAGCAGGAAAAAAGGGCCTTGAGCCATTTTGCTTCCATCATCTCACCATATTTTTCAAGATTGCTGTAAAATTTCTCAGCACTTTATCGCCCAGGGGACTGGGCTCCTGCAGATCAAAGAGTCACGAACTGCCAGGAGGTAATCCAGTTCTATAGCGATTCAAAAAAAGAAGCAAGCAAAGCCTCGTAGCAGACCGATCCAGCTTGAAAAATTTCTGGCAGGAACGATAAAAAAACTGCTACACTCAAAATAATCCTTTTCTCGCAACCCGTTACCTTGCCGATACCATGACCACTGTCGCCCACGACCGAAAACTTGGAACCTTTGCCGGAGTCTTCACCCCCAGCATTCTGACCATCCTCGGTCTTATCCTTTTTCTGCGCATGGGCCATGTTCTGGGCAGTGGCGGGCTGGGACAGGCCCTGCTGATCATCTGCCTGGCCAATCTCATCTCCATACTCACCACCTTTTCTCTGGCTGCCATTGCCACCAATCTCAAGGTCAAGGGCGGTGGAGACTACTACCTGATCTCCCGTACCCTGGGGGTGGAGTTCGGAGGGGCCATCGGCATTGTCCTCTTCCTGGCCCAGTCCATCTCCATTGCCTTCTACTGTATCGGCTTTGGTGAAGCAGTGGCGGGCATAGTGGTCCTCGACATCCCCTTCTTTCCCCAGATTTGCGCAGCCCTGGCCCTGGGCATGCTTTTTATCCTGGC
>DAOVAI010000197.1 GCA_030671085.1 Pseudomonadota bacterium
TTTTCTGTTGGTTTGGCCATGGCCACAACCCGATAATGCTTTTCGTTCATATAGCGGGTGACTCGACGAATGGTTCCGCCTTTACCTGCAGCATCCCGGCCTTCAAATAAAATAATCATCCGGCGTTTATTGTTTTCCAGACAATTCTGCATTTTGATCAGTTCTGCCTGATAGGGTTTGAGTGCCTCTTCCCGGTGGAATCGTCGAATGGCCTTTTTCTGGTATTTATTCAGGCTTGGAGCTCCTTTTTTCAGTTCGCTGTACTCGTTGAGGAGATCTTGCAAGATGATCCCCTTCTTTTTGAATAGAATGGTTTTAGGGTTTTTAATTTTAGGGACTTTTATTTCTTTTCTACTTTTTGTCTGTTTTTTCGTTTTGGCAGGAGTCTTGGGTCGCTCTGCTGCAGCGGTGGTTTTTTCTTTGGAGATGGTCTTTTTTTCATTTTTGGCGGCTGCAGTCTTGGTTTCTGGGGATGGTTTGCTGGTAGGAGGTATCTTTTTAGCTGTCATAGTTCTTGTTCTCCTGATAGGCACTCGGCCACCTTGAAAAATGCTATTTTTCAAGGTATCCACGAGTTAGAAGCATAAGCCACAAAGAAAATTCTGTGCCCGATGGTTTCCTGAAAAGTTTCTTGTATACCAGGAAATATCGCTTAAAATCGGGCCCAAGTCAATACGGAAAAAACACAGTAAAAATACGTAATAAAATACTGTATATTTCCAGAGGGACTCCTCATGTAAAGAGGAGGAGGGCATATTATTTTTAAGAGCTGAAGTCAGTTATCAGGTAGGTTCGCAGGCTGATTTTCTTTTTGTTGATGCCGAGTTTCTTGCGTAGATTGTTTCGATAGGTCTCCACGGTACGGAGGGAGATATGGAGTATCTCTGAAATATCCTTACTTGTCTTTCCCTGGCGGACAAGATCAGCAATCATGGTCTCACGAGGCGAGAGCTTGAGCATGATTTTTCTGGCCTTAGGTGAGAACTGATGGGTGATGGAATCAATGTGGGCGGCAATGATGCGAATAGTTTCAGTCTGTTTCTCATTGACTGCAGATTGCCGGAGCAGGTCAAGATACGGGTTGACCAGTTCCTGCAACTTGATGGAAATCTGCTCCTCTACGCTCTCCTTTGTGCGTGTGTGTTGATCCAGCATAACCTTGAGAGCAATGTTTGCATCTTCTGCTTCCTTTTTTTTCTGCTCAAGTTCCAGTACAGTCGTCTTTTGTTCGGTAATGTCTTGAGATATCAAGCCAAAACCTGTTTTTATATTTTCTTCATTGCGAATACAAAAGAGAGTAGTTGCGAGATATCGGTTTGTTCCCATTGTCGGCTGTTTCATGACAAACTCATGTCGTCCCTCTTTGTCGGCAAGAGTTACGGCTCGCTCAAATTGTTTCAGATTGTCATTGTTTTTATACAAGCTTGCTGCATTGTTGCCGATCAGCCTGTCACTTGTGCAGTCATAGAGTTTTGCTGCTGCCCGGTTGTGAATGAGAATATTTAAATCAAGATCCATGATGGAAATGGCCATGTCACCAGTGGATTGCAGCATGCTGTTAAGAATAGCTGTTTCCTCTATCTGCTGTTTCACCTGCTTGAGTTGGGTGGCCTGCTGTTTGATGACTCCCTTGAGGTGGTCGGTATAGCTGGTTCGAAGCCCCTTAACCATGTCGGTTTCAGTGATGATTCCGACACAGTGGCCGCTGCTGTTGGTCACAACCAGACGCCGAAGCTTCTTTCGGGAGAGAATTTTTGCTGCCTTATGGCTGGATACATCTGCAAAAATGGTCTGCACCGGTGTGCTCATTACTTCCTGAAGTGCGATGTCCTGCAAGTTTATTTTTGACCGGATAAGACGAAGGAGATCCCGTTCTGTGATGATTCCTATTGGGAACCCATTGTCTTCCATTACCAGTGAACTGATGCGGCGATCATTCATCAATTTCATGGCGGTAAAGACAGATAAGGAAGACTTGAGAGTCACAATATCACTACTCATAACCTGGCCGACACTCTTAAACTCCATGAAATATTCGAGTCCAAGGTGAGAGAGAAAATCTGTGCCGGTGATTATGCCGGCAAGCAGGCCATGGTGATCAGTAACGACCAGGTGTCGGAAGCGGTGTTGCAGCAGGAGCTGATACGCTTCACGATAATCCATGTCAATGGAAGCTGTTAATGCCGGGCTGCTCATGACCTGATGAATGGGCCAGGAGTAATCAATTGTACCGCCGGCACGAATTTGAATCAGGGCCCGTTCGGTGAAAATTCCCAAAGGTTTCTTGTCTTCGGCAACAATTAAGGCGCTGAGTTTATTCTGCTCCATGATGTCTAGGGCATGGCTTACAGATTTCTCAGAGGTAATGGTGAGAACCGGTGCGGTCATGATATCCTGGAGTGTTTCCATCGTGTCACAGGACCTTTTAATGGGTGACCCCAGTTTTTGCTGTGTGAGGAATTGAACAGCAAAGGGAGGAGAGGGATTTAACTCGTATCAGAGAGGTGGGGCGGGAAAATCAGCCCGGAGGCCACTGCATGGCGCGGCCTCCCAGGACGTGCATGTGGATATGAAACACGGCTTGACCAGCTTCTGCCCCGTTGTTGAAAACCAGGCGGAAGTCTTTGATGTTGTTTTCTTTGGCAATGGCAGCAGCTCGGCGCATCATCCTGCCCATGAGCCCTTCGTCTTCGCTGGTGACTCCGGCAGGGTCCTGTATATGCTTTTTGGGGATGACGAGAAAGTGGACGGGAGCCTGGGGTGCGATGTCGCGAAAGGCCAGCATCTCATCGTCTTCATAGAGTTTGTCGGCAGGAATGTCACCGGCAGCTATCTTGCAAAAGAGGCAGTCTGGGGCCATGGCTTTCCTTTATGCCTTGTTTTCGCAGGAATCGACAAACAGCTTTTCAATGGCTTCTCGTCCTGCATCGCTCAGATAGCGGGTTCCTGAACCGACAAAGGTGTCATACTCGATTAAAGGGGTATCTTCCTTCCACTCATTTCCTTCCCAGGTGAACCACTGTTTGCGCGCCTGGTCAAAGACATGGAGGGGACGGTTGAAGAGCTTGGCCAGTTCCACGGCCCAGCCTGTACCGCCTTTTACGGAATTGTCATCAAGGATTGTTCCGATGACAAAGACCTGGTGTCCATTGTTGACCATATGAAAGATGGTCTGCAGGACCTTGCGGATCTTTTCTGTCTCATAGTAGGTTCTGTTGAGCATACGCGAGGCTAGTTCCATGGAGATATCTCCCCGCTCCAGATCTTCCTTGGTCAGGACAACCGCATTTTTGTTGCGGTTCAGTTTGTGGCCTTCAAAGGTATAGATGATCTCTTGTAAGCCATATTTTTCCGCTGCTTCGCCAAAGGTGGCCTCGGCACCTTTGAGGCCGCCGCTGTAGAGTGTACAGGTCTTATTGTTCATTGCGTACTCCTTATCCTGAATTGTTACCTTGGAATCTCTGTAAAAATCATATCAAGTTTACCAATACCTGCGGGCAAAGGCAAGAAAGAGCTGTGCTGACTGAATTATTTTTTCCGTGCCAGTAGATAAACGCGTTCCGGGGCTGGATAGCCTTCAACGGTTTTTTGGGGATTTGATGGGTCGATGAAATCGGTGTACGATTCAAATTGCATCCAGTCTGTCTGTCGCTGTTCCTCTTTGGACATGGGGTGTTGACAGAAGATTTCCACGTCTTTGAATCCAGCCCTGAGGATCCAGTTTTTCAGGCAGTTGCCAGTGGGAACAAAGTAGGTTCCAGGGACCTTGGCATAGGTCTTTTCCGGAAAGAGTGCTGTCGTACTCTCTCCTGGAATGGCCTGGGATTCAAGGACCAGTGTCCCTCCGCTGCGCAGGGA
>DAOVAI010000244.1 GCA_030671085.1 Pseudomonadota bacterium
TACGACGCCATCAAATAAGGACTGCGAAAACTATGGCAAATTATATTGAAGGAAATCTGAAAGCAGACGGAAAAAAATTCGGGATTATCGTTGCCCGCTTTAACTCCTTCATCTGTGAAAAACTCCTTGAGGGAGCCCTCGACAGCCTGATCCGTTCCGGTGCCGCAGATACTGATATTGATGTGGTAAGAGTTCCCGGTGCTTTTGAGATTCCTTTGATTGCCAAAAAAATGACTGCGGCCCAGAAGTATGACGCTGTCATCTGTTTAGGGGTTGTCATTCGCGGTGCCACACCCCATTTTGACGTGGTGGTCAACGAGGTCTCCAAGGGTTCTGCTCAGGTTGGCCTTGAAAGCGGTGTGCCGGTAATCTTCGGGGTGTTGACCACTGAAACCATTGAACAGGCCATTGAACGATCCGGCACCAAGGCCGGTAACAAGGGCTCTGAAGTGGCTGTTGCTGCCATTGAGATGGCCAATCTCATTACTCATTTCCAGTAATTTTTATACAATCAGGTTATTCTCTATTCAGTAAGCACTGTAGAGAAGATCAAATGTTGAACGGCAGAAGGGGAATACCTTTGAAATTCGAAATTCTGCTGTTTGTTTTTCACTCTCAACTCTCCACTTTCAACTGTTAAGCCATGGGGATACGTCGTAACGCTCGTGAAGCTGTTTTGCAGTTTCTTTTTCAAGATGATTTCCTGGGACATGACTCTGGTCAGGGGGGCGACGTGGAGCAGCGCTTTGCTGACTTCTGTTCCCTCTATGATGTCCAGAAAAAGGCACGTCCCTATGCCTTGCAGCTCCTCGCTGGAATTGGCAGGGAACGTGCGCATGTGGATGAGTCGATTCGCAGCCATGCCAGTAACTGGCGCCTGGAACGGATTGATGCAACCGACAGGAATATTCTTCGCATCGCGGTTTATGAAATGCGCTATCAGGCTGACGTGCCTCCTGAGGTTGCCATTAATGAGGCCGTGGAAATAGCCAAACGCTTCGGTACTGATGAATCGCCTGCATTTGTTAATGGTATCCTTGATAGCATCAAGGTCTCACTCTCACTTGACCCAAGCTGAGTGTCCTGCCTGAGTAGTTCTCCGGTTTTTCTCCTGCAAAAGCACGTTGTTGTCTTCTCCTCCCGGGCGGTACGTCGTCCTGTTTTTTTCATGTCATCTTGCTTTTTTTGACAAATCTGATTAGATCAATTGTCTATAATATCAATGGAAGAGGGGGCCCCTTTCCCTTCTGATCTGTTTTTATTCCTTCCAATCATTTGTTTTTCCATTCACAAAATAGAGGATCAGTGACACGACATGGCACAAGTCAGCAAGAAAACACGGCCCGGCTTGAAACAGGAAGCTGCAGCAATCCTGGGGATTTTTCTTTCTCTTTTTCTTTTTCTCAGCCTCATCTCCGAGGCCCTGGCCGGTGATGGAAACTGGGGGGGAGAGATAGGAAAGCTAGTTTCTCAGATTCTTACAGGTGTTACCGGCTGGGCGGCCTATCTTCTTGCTGCTCTGCTTATGCTCCTCTCCTTTCTTTTTTTCAGCCCCAGAATGTCATATGAACGTCTGCCCCAGATTACTGCAGGACTCACCGGTGCGGTTATCTCTGCCTGTGCTTTGTTCTCTTCACTTTCCCTGAAAGAATGGGGGCCAATTGATGCCGGAGGAGTTGTCGGCGAGGCAATTTTTAAAGTTATGCATTCCCTGGTCGGTGGACCAGGAACAGTTCTCTTTCTGCTTCTCATCTTTCTTGTTTCCATTATGCTTTCAACCCAGTTTTCTCCCTATCAGCTTGGTGCATTCCTCTGGCGGGTGATAAAACGAATTGGTGCAGGAGTGAAGAATATCCTGGCTGCCGGAAATGAGAAGAGAGTCCTGAAGAAAGAGGCCCGAAAAGAAGAAAAAACCCAGGAAAAAAAAGAAAAACCATTCGTAGTCACAAAAGAGGCGAAGCCTGCTCTGCTAAATGGGCCGTCATTGTCTGTGCCGGTTGTCAAAGAATTATCGAAAGTCGCAGGGGGCGATGGGGCGGATGATGAGTTTGCGGCTCAGCCTGTGGCCCGTGGGGATTGGAAAATCCCCCCTCTGAGCCTTCTTGAAAAACATGCCCATGAACAGGAGCAGATAGACAAGGAACTCTACTATCAGGTGTCCAAACAGCTTGAGCAAAAGCTCAAGAATTTTGGGGTGTCGGGAAAGGTGGTCGGTATTTCTCCCGGTCCGGTGGTAACGACCTATGAATACTCTCCGGCAGCCGGGGTGAAAATCAACAAAATTGTGGGCCTGGCCGATGACCTTGCACTCGGGCTCAAGGCCCAGTCGGTTCGGGTGGTGGGGTCGGTCCCGGGCAAGGCGGCATTGGGAATCGAGATTCCTAATCCTCACAGATCAGTGGTCTATATTCGTGAACTGCTGGCATCGGAAGTCTATCGTGGGAGCAAAGATAAGCTTACCATTGCGTTGGGACTCGATGTGGTGGGCCATCCGGTAACGGCAAATCTGGCAAGGATGCCCCATCTCCTCATTGCCGGTGCTACAGGGGCTGGAAAGAGTGTGGCCATCAACACCATCATTGCTTCTCTTTTATTTAATGCCACTCCAGAAGAGGTACGTTTATTGATGATAGATCCGAAACGGATCGAACTTTCAGGTTATGAAGGAATTCCTCACCTCCTGCATCCTGTGGTAGTGGAACCAAAGCTGGCCTCACGTGCATTGCTGTGGGCAGTCAGGGAGATGG
>DAOVAI010000245.1 GCA_030671085.1 Pseudomonadota bacterium
AAAATAGGTGGATTTATGGGGCATGATCAACTTTTCATCGGCCACCTGCTTCACCTGCTTCACCCGGGTGGCATTCATGACAAAGAGTAATGGAGTGATCTCGTCAGTCTCGTTGCATTCCTTGACCGCCACATCCATGGCCTCGTCCGGATCACTGAAATAATGCACCAGGTTCTCCTTCTCACAGCGGTGAGGATCTAGTTCCAGGACTCGACTGATGATAATATCAGAGAGCACCACCACGTCCAGCTCCCTCAGCTGCTCAGGTTTGTCAGCCAGCACTTCCCTTGCCTCAGTTTTCATCACTAAAAGAAAACAGCGGTCTTCACCAGGATGATAGACCCCAAAAGAGCTTGATCTCCTTCCTGAATCTCCATTCTCCTCCTCATCCATCCTGGAGAACACCTCACCAAGCAGCACCTCTCGTGCACCACCCGTAATTTCATCAAGGTCAAACCAGGGTTCCAGACGCGTGCGCAGCTCATCGGCGGACAACTTTCCAGGCCAGTTCAGAAGACGGTGGGTGGGCAAGACTGAAAGACCGGGATCTTCCATGGGGCAGAGATACATCATGATATGATTGGCCGGATCTTTGTCGGAAAAATCAGCCTTGCGTTCCCGCTGCAGTCGCCTGTAGGCAAGGGCAGTGGTGTAGCGATGATGGCCGTCAGCGATATAGAGCGACCTGTCCATAAAAAAGTCCTGCACCTGCATGATGACTGCCCCATCCGTTACCCTGAACAGAGAATGAATACAGCCGTCACCATCGGTGATCCGGCCCATTGGCTCCTGTTCCCGGGCACCCTCCAGGAGATCAAGAACCCGGTTTTCCTCATCAGAATAGAGGGAGAAAATCTGGCTGAACTGGGCCTTGGTTGTATCGAGCAGACGCAGACGATCACTGATCACAGACTCAAAGGTCTCTTCATGGGGCTTCACTACGCCTTCTTCAAATTCGGATAGACCCACTTGGGCAATCACTCCTTTTCTGGTGAGCATTTTCCCGGAAGGATGCTTATACTGAACCGTATAGAGATAGAGGGCCGGCTGTTGATCACGAAGGAGAACATCTTGACCAAGCCACTGGTGAAAAAGATCGGCAACATCCTGGTAGCGTGAATCACCTTCGGTGGCTGGTCCGGGATTCTTGGTTATGTCAAGACGGATCATGGAGTAAGGATTTTTTGCCGTATAGGATTCAACGGCATTCTCACTGATCACATCGTAAGGTGGAGTGACGACATCATCGAGACTGCCCACTTTCTCCACGTTGAAATATACGCCCCGGAGGGGTGCGATAAAGGCCATGCGTGTTAGCTCCTTTTTTGCTACAATAGGAAATTTTACTGAGGTTTTCAGCAAGGAACGAATCCATCTTGCCGAGAGAAGACTTTTTCAATATAACTAGTGTCTGTCTAGAGATGAGATCGTTTTTTCTAAATCGAGGCGCTCAATGAATTTAACCGCAGGCATATAATTGATATTCCGAGGATTAAATTTTGAGAGCAACGAAGAGTTAGGAAAAAATAGCCATTTATGGACAGACACTAACTAAAAATAGTAACACTTAACTAGATATAATTTCAAGGTTTGCCAGGTAATTTGTTCCGATTATTTTATATCTTGGAAGCTCCCCTGCGAAATCATGAAAAGGAGAAAAATATATGTATGATATCTTCATAAAGACCCACTTTGCCGGAGCCCATCACCTTCGCGATTATCCCGGTGATTGTGAAAAACCGCACGGCCATAACTGGAAGATCAGGGTCACGGTGCGGGCCACTGAGGTTGACGAGCTTGGCATGGGAATCGACTTCAAGGTGTTAAAAAAGAAAGTGAATGCAGCTGTCGATGAGCTTGACCATCAAGATCTCAATGAGCTTCCAGCCTTTCAAGACAGGAACCCGTCATCCGAACACATTGCAGCCTATCTCTTTGACACGCTGCAGCCCGAACTGCAGCATGAGCGTTACTGTCTCTACAGTATGGAAGTGTGGGAGACAGACACCTCTGGACTGATCTACTACGGACCCAATGCCAAACCTTAATATTTCCGAGATCTTCTACTCCATACAGGGCGAGTCCACCTATGCCGGGCTCCCCTGTGTCTTTATTCGCCTTAGCGGCTGCAATCTCCGCTGCAACTATTGCGATGCAGACTACACCTGGGAGGAAGGAGAACCACAGGGGATCGAGTCCATCCTCTCCGAGATCCATCACTTTGACTGCGACCTTGTCGAGGTGACCGGTGGAGAACCTCTTACGCAGGAGATGACCCCGGAACTGCTGACTGCACTCCTGAAACGCGGCAAGAAAGTACTGCTTGAAACCAATGGCTCCATTGGTATTGACAGAGTTCCAGATGACGTCGTTACTATTGTGGACGTCAAATGCCCGGACAGTGGATCTGGCGACACCTTTCACCCTGACAACATCGACTTGATCAGGCAGAGGTTACAGAGAAGAGCAGGTTCCTGTGAACTGAAGTTTGTCATCTCTTCCAAAAAGGATTACCAGTGGGCCAGGGACTTTGTCTCATTCCATGGATTGGCGCCTCTGCTCCCCGTCCTGTTTTCCCCGGTGGAGACACGACTGGCAAGTTCTGATCTGGCTGCCTGGATTATGGAAGACGGGCTGGCAGTACGGCTGCAGTTACAGCTCCACACTATTCTTTGGCCAGATATCAGTCGTGGGATTTAACATAGTAATTTCAGCCTTATTTTTAAAC
>DAOVAI010000097.1 GCA_030671085.1 Pseudomonadota bacterium
GCTCTTCCAGGAGCCCCGGCAGTTCTTTGCAGAGATCATTCAACTGCTCATAGACAAATCCCGTGGCCCACATTTCCGGAAGGGCAATCAGGCTTCCAGGGGCAGGTTCCATCCTGGCCAGGCCAGCTTTCACCTGCTCCAAGTTTCTGCGAATATCCCCGCCAACGATCTCAAACTGGAGAAAACCGACCTGGGAAAAAGGATCTTTGTTGGAATCTACACTCATTATCTCACTATCATAGTTTGATGGATTCGTGAAAAGTCAAAATTACCGATGGCTAAGTAAAAAACTCCATATGCGAGACGCATGAATTTTATATTATTACGACGTACTTGAGTACGCCGAAATAATATAAAATTCGCAGCAACGAAGCAGATGAAGAGTTTTCACCCTAAAGGGTACTCTTTTTAGTCCCCCCTTGAGGGGGATAAATACGACGCCATCATACCCTGACTGCAAGTTGTGCCAGGGCATCAGCTGCCAGTTCCGTTACCGTGGTGATTATCACCTCTCCCTCATGATAGAGCCGTACTTTTCGTGCGTCTCCAAGAAGGTGTTGCAACTCATCCACCGCCTCATCTGCCCCGAGCAGTCCCAGGGCCCGGGCTGCCAGCCCCCGTAGGGTGGCATCCTCAAACAGCAGGTAGGGAAGCAGATCAGGTACAACCTGCCTGGCGAGCAGTAATGGAGCACGCTTCTCAGCCAGTCTGCCGATCCCCCAGAGCAGACCACGCTGCAGCTCGGGCAACTCAAGAAAATTTCCATCCTGATGCTCCAGAGGCCCATCAGGACGCATATAGGAAATCAGCATGTGAACATATTCGTCACACAAGCTGTCATGGTGAAACATGGCCTCGGCCATGGCCTCAGGCGCACCCCAGCCTATCCCTCCAGACTCATCATTGAGACTCCAGAGGAAACGCCGCATAACGATTCGGGCCGCCTCCATATCCTTATCGGCAAGACGCGACAACACCTCGCCAAAGAGTGTCACCGTATGCCAGCGAAGCATCTCCTCTGGACGATAGAGGGCAGAAAAAAGGGGATTCACCAAGCCGTTCTCTGCAAACTTACCGAGTTCCCGGCGGGCCTTCTCCAAATCATTTCCTGCCAGCAGAGCAAGGACCTTTTTCTTGATCTTTCTGTTCATCTACAACCTCTTCCGTTAGTGATAATCTTTATCGACAAAAATGATAAGCACTCAACAGAAGAAAACAAGATCCTTATTCGTATTGCAAAAAGAAGGCCGCAAACGCAAATGAGTTATTTTACGGGCAGGGTAAACACCCGCTTACCTAGTTCTGAGTCAAGGAGGAACAGCCCACTGGAATCATTACCAATGAGACGAAGACGATCCACAATCTCCCCGACAGTGGCCTCTTCCTCAACCTGCTCTACGATGAACCAATCGAGAAAGGCTTTGGCTGCATGATCCCGCACTTCCAGAGCCACATCAATAAGATCATTGATCAGTTCCGTTACCTTCTCCTCATGGGCAAGGATATGTTCAAAGGCAGCCAGGGGCGATTCCCACTGGGTCTCCGGCTTAGCAATTGCTTGAAACTGCACCCTGCCGCCCCGCTCATGCACATAGTCGTATATTTTCATGCCATGAAACATCTCTTCCTGCACCTGCCCGCGCATCCATTTAGCACAGCCGGAAAGACTGATGGACTGAAAGTAGGACTCCATGGCCAGATAGAGGTAACTGGAATAGAGTTCAGCATTCACTTGCTTGTTCAAGGCCTTTTCCATCTTCTTTTTCATCTGTATACTCCTTTATTTTTTTCGTGATTCCCGGCAATGTATGACCCAACGCAGGGCAGATCTGTTCACCTGTATTGACAAACGAGAGCAGAAGAGCCCATAATGCGCAGGGGTCATTACTCCACTTTTGACAAAGTCGCAAAAACTTCAAATTTCAGATGGCTAAACGAAAATCTTCACTTCTCTATGACGCCATCAATTTTGTTATAGTACAGGGAGAGCCCGAGAGATGAAAGCAAGAAAAGAGACGCACAGCGAAATTTTCATGGCCGAGGTCATCAAGATCGCCCGGGAACACATGGAGGAAAAAGATGGCGGTCCTTTCGGGGCTATCATGGTCAAGGAAGGAGAGATCATTGCCAGGGGCTAAAACCGGGTAATATCAACCAACGACCCCACGGCGCATGCAGAAATAGTCTGTATCAGGGAGGCCTGCACCCGCCTGCAGAACTTTGACCTCTCAGGCTGCGAACTTTACGTCAACTGTGAACCCTGCCCCATGTGTCTGGCAGCCGCCTACTGGGCACGAATAGAGAAGATTACTTATGGCGCAGACCGGGATGATGCGGCAGCCCTTGGCTTTGACGATGCCCTTATCTACAGCGAACTGCAAAGACAGCCACTTGATAGAAAGATTGTCATGCTGCAAATGATGCGCAAAGAGGCCCTGTCAGGATTCAAACTGTGGGAGGAACTGGAAGACAAGGTCAGGCATTAACGTAACTTTCCGAGTTGCAGCAACTTACTAACATTCTGTTATGTTGTGGCGTTTATTACCATTCGTTGCTTTGTGACGGAAGACAGGATTCAGAATTCAGGAGCCAGAATAATTGCCCCCTGGCCTTTCTTCAGAATAGTAACTCCTGTTTTCTGAATTCAAAACGATCGAATCACAGCAGAACAAAAAACAACATCATCATTACAGCAGAACGAAACAGCTCAACAAGGTCAGTTATTGCTCAATGTCATCTATACGCCTCATCCCCTCCATGAGCATACCCATGAAACCGCCGATGACATCGAATTCCATCTCCTGCAGATTCAACCCCTGGACAAATTTAAAACGACCTTCAGAGATAGCCAGTGCCTCATAAAATGCCTCTTTACCCTCCTGCCCCTTACAGCTTGCGTAGACTAACTCGCCTTCATTAAAGAGGAGTTGCGCCTTCTTCTCCCCCAGCTCCAGTTTCAGCCTACCGGTCTTTTGATTTGAGTTAATCATCTGGCATAACTCAATGGGTGGAATATCGGCTAGCTGGCCGACCATCCCAGAGGCAAGCTCTTCTGCCCGCTGAAAGTTGATGGATGTGATCCTGCTCACCAGCAACTTATAGAAAAAGACCTGAAGGGCAGGAAAGCGATTGAGAACATGGCGAAAATTTTTCTGGCTGAGACTGACGGTCTGGCACGGTTCCATGGCCATGATGCTTGTAGTCACCCGGCCTCCGGACAACAGACTCATCTCGCCAAAGACGTCTCCCCGTACCATCTCGGCAAGGGTCACCCCATCCTCATCCATTACCTCCACTCGACCGGAAATTATGATAAAGAGGCTGGACGCAGGATCTCCCTTCTGGATAATAGGAAAGCCCAGGTTATAATCTTCCAGTTTCAGCATGGTGGCCAGATCGACCAGGTCGTTGTCGGACAGCGGCTCAAAGATGGCAAGGCTCCGCAGCAGCCCTGCAAAACTGGCAACAGACTTCTGCTTCTCCCGTCGCTCGGCAGCGGCGAGAAGCTTCATCTGGATGGTGGCATACCCCTTTTCCTTCTTAAATTCAAAACGAATGAGACCGGTACAGCCACCGCACTCAAATTTCGTTTTCTGCTTGCTTCCCTGGAGGTATTGCTCATAGGCAACATCCTCTGAGGCCAACTTAATAAGATCTCTGGTCAGGGTGAGGCAGGTCGGCTTGGCCGCTGGCAGCTTGAGGACCCCTTCGTCCACATGCAGCTCCTCCCCAACATTATAGAGAGGACAATGTCTTTCCTCGGTAATAATAAACACACCGTTACGAAACTGCACTTAGCCCACCTTTTCCCAGAAAAAAACTACCGCTGAAACGAATAGAGGCGCCCCTAATCGGATCGCCCGAAAAACATATAAATAATAAAACCTAACACGGCTGCACCGCCAAAGAGTACTGGCAGAATCTTGTTGATCTGCAATTCATCTCCAACGACCAGGGTATCCATATACTCGGTACCACTCACCCACCAGACAGCAATAAAAATACCAATGAGGATCAAATCTTTCCAGGACTGCTTAAAGAGGAGGTAGCCCACAGCAAAAATAAAAGGGACCAGAAACCATGGATTGCTAAAGAGCCCGACAATATCAACATCTTTCACCTGGTCCGGAATGTGAGTCGATTCAACCCAGGATACAATCAATGCAAAAAAATCATTCATCAGCACGTCACCTCTGTTTTTCTCTTCCGGCGTTCATAGGTCTTTTCGGAAAACGACCAAGGTCTTCCGCTTGTGCTTCCCTCTTCAACCGCCGTTTTTTTATCAACCGTTACTGCAAAAGATCTTCCTCTTTCGCATCAGTCATCAAAACCATTCGTTCTATTTTCTTCTATATGGAGTGTAGTTCAAGGAGTTTTTTTTTTCACCTACCTTTTCTTGTGCCCCTGACAAAAAGAACAATTCAATCGGCCACAAGCCGGAAAGACACCACACGTCTGTACATTCTCGTTAATCTGCAAATGCAAAATATACAATTTTGTGCATTTTGCGCCAATCTCGAAGGTTCACCAAAAGCCAAAACGACACGAAAGCAGTCTGTTACAAAAAAAGAAACACTCCCCAACCCTCTGGCACGCAATGTGCTGTTTACCATTTCAAGATAACAGAAGCGGTATCAGCCGTATCACAAGGAGCAGAACATGAAAAAGATTGAAGCAATCATCAAACCCTTCAAACTGGATGACCTCAAAGTGGGCCTGGGAGAACTGGGCATCACCGGTATGACCATCAGTGAAGTAAAAGGCTTTGGACGCCAGAAAGGACACACCGAAATCTATCGCAGTGCCGAGTATGTGGTCGATTTCATCGCCAAAATCCGGGTGGAAACCGTGGTCAACAGCGGCATGGTTGACCTCGTAGTCGAAAAAATCATCTCCTCGGTTCAGACCGGATCCATTGGTGACGGCAAAATCTTTGTCACTCCGGTTGAAAAGGTGTGCAGGATACGGACCGGAGAAACCGACAAAGACGCCATCTAACAACAGTCACACAAACAGCAGCAATCTATATACAGGAGGATTTTCTCGTGAAAAAAGCAGCATGGGCCCTCGCCCTTCTACTGGCAGCACCTACCATCGCCATGGGCGGCGAGGAAGTGGTTGAACTCACCGTCATCACCAACAAAGAGGCCATCGATCTACTGCAGAGCAACCTGAACTACGTCTGGACGCTGATCGCAGCGTGCCTGGTCTTTTGGTGCAGCCTTCATCCTCTTCAAGGTGATTGACATGACTATCGGTCTGCGCATCAGCAAAGAAGATGAGATGATGGGTGTAGACATCGTCGAACACGGCGCCCACGCCTACAACGACTTCCAGACCATCAACTAGTGGTTGTCCATAAATGGCCTTTTTCCCCTAACTCTTCGTTGCTCTCAAAATTTAATCCTCGGAATATCATACATATGCCTGCGGTTAAATTTTGAGAGCGCCTCGATTTAGAAGAAAAAATCTCATTTATGGATAGACACCAACTAACAAGCTCCTCCTCGGCTGCCCCTGCTTCTCCCTCCTCCTTTGCAGGGGCAGCCGTTTTCCTCTCTTTCTTTTCTGTTTTCCTTGAGGCGAATGGCCAACCCACTGAACCGTTCTATTTTTCTGGCCACAGCAAGATCAAACACAGGTCGACTCCCTTTCACTTTAACACGCAGTGCTGCTCGTGTAACAGCCGTATAGAGCAATTCACGGGTTATGAGCGTGGAGTCGTGTTCAGGTAAGATTACCAGGACCTCACCGATTTCAGTTCCCTGGCTTTTATGAATAGTAAGAGCATATACGGTCTCGCAGCTGCTGAGTCTTCCCGGAAGCAGCCCCTGCAGCGTGCCATCCGACCGTTCAAACCAGACCTTCATCGTCCCTGGGCGCTCAGGATCCTCCATACAGATGCCAATATCACCGTTATACAGATCAAGTGCATAATCATTTCTGGTGACCATGACAGGTCTTCCCTGGTACCAGGGTGAACTGAAACAGTCATATCCTTTTGCAGTCAAATAGCGTTCCACCTGTTCATTAATGCCGCTCACACCTGTCGGACCATTACGCAGTGCACAGAGGATCTTAAAAGAATCCAGCAAGGAAAACAGTTTCTTGTACTCCTCAAGAGACTGGGCCTGATGAACCGCCTGCATGTAGTTGCAGTAGTTTTCTCCGCCATAGCCTGTTGCCTCCTCCTGCAAAAGGGAGACGTTTTCCGGCTCCCCTCCAGTCATAATCTCCCAGGCCCTTCCACTGTCTCCCGAGTTGATGGCCTCGGCAAAGGCCTTGATCCCCTCATCAAAGCGGTAACTCTTTTTCAGCTCCACTGTATTTTCAGGAAGGGCCTCTGTCAGATCAGCCAGGACCGCCCCTGATTCCACTGAGGCCAGCTGGTTCTTATCACCGAGGAGAATAAGGCGGCTTCCCGGACGCAGTGCATCCACAAGCTTGCTCATCAGGGCCAGGTCCACCATGGAGGCCTCATCAATCACCACCACATCGTAAGGAAGGGGGTTTTCTGCACAATGGGCAAAGAAAGGTGAAAAACGTCGCACTCCAAGGAGGCGGTGCAGGGTATGGGCCTGGGAAGGAATATTTTCCTGAACTGCAGCAGGAAGCGTTAACTGACTGACGCTGCTGCGAATGGACTCCTGCAGACGCATGGCAGCCTTACCCGTTGGAGCAGCCAGGCCGACACGCAGCTTCGGCCCCATGAGGCCAAGCAGCAGGGCCAGGATCTTCACCACGGTGGAAGTTTTTCCAGTGCCCGGCCCTCCCGAAATAATAAGAAAACTGTGCTCCAGGGCGCGTTCTGCAGAGATTCGCTGCCAGTCAGTTTCCTTGTCCACACTTCCCGTAAAGAGTGTATCGAGAAGGGATGGATTCCCGGCAACCAATTTTGAATCATGGGCCAAATGGAGCAACTGGTCTGCCAGGCGCTTCTCATGGGCAAAAATTCGTTGCAGATACAAGCGCTTCTGCCACACAACCAGAGGGTTTGCCCCTTCACCTGCCATCCCCGATCGCTCTACCAGCTCTTCTTCCTCTTCTGTCAGCGGAAGACAGCTATCTCCTGCAGCCAGGCTCATGGAGAGCTTACAGACCAACTCTCTAAACTGCTGCCGATTGTTTCCTGCAAGCGACGAGCGCTTTGCCAGGAACTTTGCAAACTGGCTATCCAGGAGGCGTAGTTTCTCTTCTTCCATCAGTCGCCCCCCAGACAGTTATGCAGTTCATCCAGCACTGTAACCTGGGGCCGATCATGAAACAGCCCGTTTCCCGGTAGCCCAGGACTCATCCCCCTAGCAAAAAGGTAGACAACACCGCCAAAATCCTGTTCATACGCATAGGCCGGAAGCGTGTTGGCCAGGAAGCGATGGAGGACCAGGGTATAGATCCAGTATTGCAGGCCATAATTGTGCTCACGCATGGCCGTGACAAGAGTATCTGCATGATAATCTGCAAAACGATCGCCCAGATAGTTGGTCTTATAGTCCATGATGTAATACTTGCCCCCATGCCGGCAGACCAGGTCGACAAATCCAGTGAGATACCCCTTTAACCTTCGCTCCTGTATGGGCTGCACCACCTCTGAAGAGGCAAGCAGTTCATTGATCCGGCCAGTGGACTCCTCGCGGAGATGGAAGTAGAACGGCATCTCTTTGAGCACATCTTGTTCTTCCAGGTCAGCCAGGCAGAACGATTCTTGTGCGCCAGCAAGGCCTAGTGGAGTACGGGTTACAGCCTGGAGCAGGAGTTTGATATTTTCCGTGTCAGCCTCCACCCCGAAACGGCGGCACTGGGCAACGACGTCTTCCTCATACTCATCGCCCGCAGCCAAGAGAGAAAAAGGGAGATCTTCCAGCAGCCCATGCACCACATTGCCAAGCCCGGCCCCAAGGGGCAGATCAATAATTCGTTGGGATTCTGTTTCTTGTCCAGGGGCGCGTTGCTGTGGCGCATGGGATCCGGCAAAAGAATGGCTCTGTCCAGCCAAGGCCGAATAACTGCTCATCAGCCACTCTCCCGGCAGAGAGGAGCGAGAAAAAGTCCTGCAAAACAAAGGGGCAGTTTCAGGACGCTCTGGCTCCTGGCCCGCTCCTTCCACAGCTTGCGGCACCAGTCTCCGCAAGCTGGCAGTCTCTCCGTCACAGAGCTCAGCAATCCGCTCTGTCTGCTCGTGAATATCCTGACAAGGAGCCAGAGACAACACCCAGGACAGAGCAGAATCCCTTGAAGCTGCTGTATATCCGCTGCCTCTGACATCTGCCCAGAAACCATAGCAGCAGCAGGCAGCCCGGGTCAATGCCACATAGAGCAGTCTCACCTCTTCGGCAAGCTCTTCCTCCAGGGCCTCTTCTCGTCTTTCTGCAAAATCGGTCGATCCCAGATCTGTCACCAGCTGCCCCTGCTCATCGTGACAGCTGAAACAATTTTTTTCGTGCTGCAGTCGTCCTGAGCGATACCAGAGATAAGGACAGAACACTATTGAGTATTCCAGTCCCTTTACTGCATGCATGGTCACCACCTTGACGGCCAGCTCATCGCTCTCCAGGCGCAGCTCTGCATGTTCCCCGCCACCACTTTCTTCCATGGTAGAAGAGAGGTATTGCAGGGTATGGGGGATGGCAAAATTTTCGCTGCTCTCCGCCTCCTGAACCAACTCCACAAGATGCATAAGATTGGAGATCTGCCGTTCGGCCAAAGGATGGCCGGAAAATGATTGAAAGACAGACTCCCGGACAAAGAGGCTGTTCATCATGGCAAGAAATCCCTTCTCCTGCCAGAGACTATGGTAGTCATGAAAACGATCCATCCACGCCTCCATACTCTTCTCATCCTCCACCTGCCCATACAGCGTGCACCCATCCATGCCAAACCATTTGCAGCTCAAGGCCGTACGCAACAGCCTGACATCAGAGGGTGATGCCACAGCCATGCTCACCAGCAGCAGATCCCGGCATTCTTTTGTTGCAAACACTGTTTTACGGCTGGACATGACTGCCGGGATATCAGCAAGGGCCAGGAGCTCCTGAAAGGCCTCTGCCTGCTTGTTGGTTCGCACCAACACCGCAATGTCACCGGCAGACACCCGCCTCTTTTCACCGGAGCCCGAACCTGGAACAAGCATGCAGTTTTGCAGTAAATCTCTGATCTCTGCCACCACATAGGACTGAATTCGTTCCTGGCAGTTCCCTGAGCTCCACTTCTTCACACCATCATGATGGAAGGATTCGAGACTGCAGTAGACCATGGCGGCCTGCACCTTATCCCCCTTCCACAGCCTTAACCGTTCAGGTGGCTGGGCAGCAGAGACCTCATTGTAGGGAAGCTCTGCAAAGACAAAAGAGTCCTCTTTTGTCAAAAACAGGTTATTGACCGCCTGCACCAGCAAGGGGCTGGAACGGTAATTCCTCCCTAGGCCAAGGGTATGATCTGCTGA
>DAOVAI010000093.1 GCA_030671085.1 Pseudomonadota bacterium
TAGGTACCAACAAGGATGGCACCGATAACAATGATCAGGGGGTTCATGTAGCGATAGCCCTTGGCCAGCCAGAATCCTTTTCCTTCAATAGTATAGGAACCAGATTTAGCGCCATTCACATAGACATCAAAATTCGTATCAGGTGCAGTATGACGAAATGACGCGAAAGAGGCGGTGAATTTACCGGTTGCCTTGTCCAGTTTTATGGAAGTCCCTTTGTCCCAGTAATTGCCAGTGGATTCATCACCAAGGACACTTCTGGCAAAGATAACAACTTTACCCTTTTTGTTGCCCTCTTTCACCACGGTATTGATACCGTATTTATTCTCATGGCCAAACTTCAGGAAATTCCACTGTTCAGCAGTTTTGATGGGCCCCATCATCTCTTTGGCACCAACATCATCAAAACTTTTTTTCAGTCTAAACATTGTGGTGTTATAGAGTCCCTGTCCCTTTTTAAAGATGAAAGAAGGACCACCAAATTTTTTGTCTACATCCTTACCAAATGCCTCACGATTTGTGGTCAGCATATAATAGAGAGGTGGAATCGCTGTATCTACGCCGAAACCTGCTTTTTTCCCTTTTTTCGGCAGTTTCTTTTGCTCAAATTTTCCATCGGTATCTGATGGTTTGAACATCTTCTGCTGGGCGATAGCGATATAAAGCTCCTGCCCGGGGTCAATCTGCCCTTCAATGGTGACCGTATCTCCGGCCTTATATTTTTCTGCAGAAATTTTTGTCTCGGCAAAACAACTGCTCTGCCAGACAAAAAGAAACATCGAAATCACCATCAAAGAAATTGACAGTCTCTTACTGTTCATCATAATAACGTCTCCTCAGTTCAGATTAGTACTATCAGGCCACCCTGAAAAACAGGTACCCACTAGCCAACATGATCCATTCATTCTTCTTGTTCCTACTACTCTTTACGATTTCCCTCCTTTTTTTATCCACATGTTGTGGGTCATTTAACACGCTCTACTTCTTTGACATTTGAATAACTTTTTCCACCTTATCTTCAAGCTCATCACGGTCAATGGGCTTTACGCAGTACTCATCCGCTCCAAGACTGATGGCCTCACGTGCTGTTTCAACAGTGGGGTATCCTGTAAGCATGATGGCCCGTATTGTTGGATCAATCTTTTTCAAAATGGCCAGGACTTCCACACCGCTCATTTTCTTCAATTTGATATCAAGAATAGCCAGATCAACCTTATTGTTCTTCACATAGGCGATGGCATCATCTTCCTCGGTAAAGCTGTGCACAGTATGACCTTTCTTTTTCAATATCTTGCCAATGAGAACCGTTGCATCCAGGACATCATCAAGCGCTATAATCTCAGCCATTGTTTAGTTTACTCCAGAATGTAATAAGGTGAATTTCACTCTTTATTCCTTAACAACATACGACTCAGCCACGGCGGCCGGCAGAATTACATGGAATGCCGTCCCCTTCATTGTCTCTCCACTCTCTTTATCAATAACCGGACTTTCCACCTCAATACTGCCGCCATGTTCCTGGACAATTCCATACGAGACAGAGAGCCCGAGACCTGTTCCTTTGCCAACCGGTTTGGTTGTAAAAAATGGATCAAAGATATTGGAACGAACCTTCTCAGGTATGCCATGCCCCGTATCCCGAACCGTGACTACAATCTCTTTGTTCTCATTCCGGTTACTGGTTGAGACATAAAGATCCCCTCCGCCCTGCTCTTCCATGGCATGATGGGCATTATTGATGAAATTGATAAAGACCTGGCGTAATTTTTCCGTATCTCCAACAATGGTTTCCAGGTCCTGGTCCAGATCCTGGTGTACCCGGATATGATCCATATTAAGGGAGTGTTCCGTCACCGCCAGTACATCCGTCAATATCTCATTGAGTGAAATATCTTCCCTTGCACTTTCCGCCTGCCTGGAAAACTTGAGCAGGTCTGCAACAATTTTACGGCAGGCCTTGGTTTGGCGCTCTATAACCGCCAGACTCTCCCCCTCATCAGTATCAGAGGGAAAATCATCCATCAGGAGCTGAGCATAACCAAGAATCACTCCAAGTGGCGTATTGATTTCATGGGCAACCCCTGCTGCCATCTGCCCCACTGAGGCCATTTTTTCGCTGGAAGCCAATTGTGCCATCATGGTCTTCACCCGGGTGAGATCTTTAGCAATCCCTTCACAGCCTATAAATTCACCAGCATCGTCATAGACTGCTGTTGCCGAGAGAAGAACATAAATGACAGTACCGTCGGCCCTGGCAAACTCAACCTCAAGATCTTCAACGAATTTTTGGGCCTTTATCTCTTCAAAATACTTATCCAGATCATCCTCATTGTTAAAAATATCAGCGAGATCTAAAGCAGGAGAATCTGCAACAGAGTAGCCAAGCATTTTAAGCCCGGAGGCATTCATATTCACCAGCCTATTTTTGGCATCGCAAAAATAGACCATATCCTTTGAATTAATGAAAAAATTGCGAAATTTTTTCTCTGATGCCGAGAGTTCCCTGGTGCGTTCTTCAACCATCTCTTCCAGATGCAGATTCAATTTCTGCAGCTCATCCGCAGCCACCTTAAGCTGTTCATTGGCGCCTTTGATACTGCGTGCCTTTTGCTGTATGGCCCGATATCCCTCAATTCCCTTATGGTAATAAATGGTCACAGCGCCAAGGGAAATCATCAACAAAGTGTTGAAACCACCAGTAAATGGCGCCAGAAAACGCCACTGCTCTCTATAGCCACTGATCAGCAAGATCTGCTTGAGGAGATGTCCGACTGCGCGAGAGACAGAAAAGGCGGCCAGGGTCAGACAGAAGTAGAAGAGGAAGCCCCAGAGAAAATTCTCCGGTTGACTGCGGATCAGGAGATACGCATAGCGAAGTGAAAGAAAAGAAAGAACGATGATGATAAAAGATCCGGCCATATCCCCGATAATGGTCGGCAGCATAGGAATACTTGTCATGCCTCTTCCTCCTCGCAACGGGAGCGGTAAATCGCCCGCATACTCAGATAAAGAAAAAAGAGGGAGGGAACACTGAAGAGGTGGTCGAGCCTGGAAAAATAGTACCAGAGCTTTACACTGGTGAAAGGACCCTGTAGACGGGCATCGAGATATCCTGTATCGCTGACGTAATCTGCACTAGTGATATATGCAGCGAGAATATGCCCAGTAAAGGCTAACATATTCCAGAAAACCATTAGGACACAGAAGACCTGGAGGAAGCGCCAGCCACGTGACCTGAATGCGCTCCGCCGAACATCCCAGATCAGATAGCAAAGTGCAGCAGTATAAAAGACGTGGGCCAGTTGATGGACGTACAGACCCTCTGGAGCTCCGTGAGCTTGAACGGCCCAGGCATTTCCAGGAAACACAGTCAGTACCAAAAGGAGGAGAAACAGGGACATTCTGTGTGTTTTTTTACCAGAGTCCATATAGCACCATGCAACGTGTTCAGGCTTCCCACTAAAGCCGTTACGACCTGCCCTCCACAAGAGGCAGTGGCCCACATCTTTCTTGGCTACTGCATTTTTGATGCCAATAGAAAAAAAACTACAGGAAGAGACTCATTCTACATAGAGTATTAATGAGTTAGGAGAAAACACCTGTGACATCTTGCTATACCGAAGCAACTCAGCAAAGCCCCAAATGTGCGCCAAAAAAGTTGCACTGCATCAAAAAAGACTCCCCTCTGCAGAACGCCCTGGAATTTGGGCTTATTGCCAATAACCATTCTCACAAAAGCTACTTTATCTACACAAGCAGAAGAATCATTTTGACCTGCAGTCACCATATTGATTTCATAGGCAACACCTCAAGGGAGGACAGATTTCCCACAAGGCGGGCTCCACTTGATTGCCAGAAAAATGTTTATCGACAGTACGAGGGAATGAAATACGAGATCATTTATTGTGAGTCGCGAAAGCGCCCCACCATATTACTGACGCCTGTATAGACAAGGGCATACAGTATACAGGGCAAGAGAACTGCAAGAAAGACCAGGGGTGACCAGGAATGATACGGTTTCATCCAGTTGATCACAATTGCCAGTATCCTCCCGTGAATAAACCAGATTGCTGCAGAATGATTGCCAAGAAAGGAAAGCACTGGCAACCGGTGGCTAAAGAAAAACAATGGAATACAGAGCTTGCCCGGGCAGCGACCGGGACATTACCGCTACTTTTCGTCAGGACAGTTTTCAAATAGTGGGAGGTGAGATGAGTAATTACTTTGAGCAGGAAACGATTTTTACAAGAAAAAATAAAGAGTATCAGTCATAATAAAAATTGATTGTCTCCTATTATGGATTTTTCTGTGGGAAAAATAGACTGAGCAGGTCTATGGTTGATTCCCTGTCATGACCGGCAGTAGCTCTGGAGAACCTCATGATCCCTTTTTATCCTAAAGTATCGGAACTCACCCTGGCGATGCGGCCAAAGCTGCACCCTCTGTTTCAACAGCTTGCAGAAGGGATTTCGGAATTTACCTTTGCCAATCTCTATCTTTTCAGAACAACCCACAATTACTCCATCTCTCTCCTGTCCGACAACCTGCTGCTCATTAGTGGAGAAAATACGGGCAGCCTTTTTTTCATGCTGCCTTTCGGCCTGCCGGAACAGCCCATCCTTGAAAAACTATTTCAGCAATTCGGTGTAATGAAGTGCGTGTCTCAGTCACAGGCAGAGAATTTGCGGACAATGGGATACGCAATCGTTGAAGATCGAAAAAATTTTGATTACCTTTACCAGCGCCGTGATCTTGCAGAACTCACCGGCAGAAAATTCCACAAAAAGCGTAATCTCATAAAGGCATTTTTAAATAATTATCCCTATGAGGGCAGACCTCTTCTTGAGATACATAAACAAGATGCCCTGCAGGTGTTGGATTCTTGGCGCTCCATGCGGGATGAACCGGGTGATTATGTTGCTGCCAGGGAAGCTCTGGAAAAGGCTGAAGAACTCCAACTGTGCGGCGGTATTTATTATGTTGAGGAAAAGCCTGTGGCCTATTCTCTGGGAGAGGAGTTGAGTCGGGGGAAGAGTTTTGTTATCCACTTTGAAAAGGCCTCGAACGAGTATAAAGGGTTGTGGCAGTTTGTGAACCAGGCATTTGCCTCAATCCTGCCGGACCAGTATGAAACCATCAACCGGGAGCAGGATCTTGGCAGTGAAGGACTGCGCAAGGCCAAACTCAGTTATAACCCGGTGGGATTTGTTAAAAAGTATAATGCTGTCAGTGAACCTCTGTGAGGAGGGCCGATCGTGCATAGATGGGGTGCTGCTGAGCAGGTACTAAACTTTTTCCTTAAGGATAAGCCTCTTGTCTGAAACTGTTGACAGCCGTAACCCGCAGACTTTTTACCACCAGACACTCTCTCTGCTGACCCCTTATTTCAGGCGATACCGGCTCCGTATTGCGGCAGGTTTTGTTGCTCTTCTTGCAGTGGATTCTTTTCAACTGTGGACACCCCGTTTTATTAAAAAGGCGGTGGATGCACTGGAAAAAGGAACGGCCACCGAGTCTTTATTGCTCTATTGTGCCGGTTGTATCCTGCTGCTGGCCCTGGGCATCGCTTTGTGCCGGTTTTTATGGCGTTATCTTATAATCGGCTTCTCCCGCTTGCTGGAGCGTGATTTGCGGGATCGGTTGATGTCCCATCTGCTCACCCTAGATAAGGGATTCTATCAACACCACACCACCGGTGAGCTCATGGCCCTCACCTCAAATGATCTTGCGGCGGTGCAACTTGCCACCGGCATGGGGTTGGTCGCCTGTGTCGATGCCCTGGTCATGACAGTGGCCGCCCTGGCCTTCATGGCCTATATTAACCCCCTGCTGACCCTTATTGCCGTGACACCAATGCCGGTGCTTGCCTTTTCCACCCGGTTTCTTTCAGCCCGTTTGCATAAACGTTTTAAAAAGGTGCAGGAGCAGTTTTCAAAACTTACAGAAACTGCCAGGAGCACCCTTTCCTCCATGCACCTCGTTAAGGCCTATACCCAGGAAGACAGGCAAGTCGAAAAATTTGACCGCATTGGGGAGGAGTATATCCGCAACAACCTGAAGGTAGCCGTTGTCCAGGGTCTTCTTTTTCCTTTTTCCGGACTTATTGCCAACAGCTGTCTGTTGCTGGTCCTTTTTTTCGGGGGCAGGCTGACCATTGAGCAGACGATCACTGTGGGTGACTTTGTCGCCTTTGTTTCCTATCTCTTCATGCTGACCTGGCCGATGATGGCAATTGGCTGGGTGACAAATCTTTTCCAGCGCGGAGCCACATCGTTAGGCCGGATCCAGGCAATATTAGAGGCAGAGCCCTTGCTGCAGGACACCATCTCCTCGTCAAGGGAGCTTGCCGGTCATGGCACAGTAGTTTCCCTGCAAAATCTTTTTTTTACCTACCCGGGTCAGACAGAGCCAGCCTTGCATGATGTAAGCATTACCATAAAACCGGGACTGACCGGAGTTGTCGGAAAAACCGGTTCCGGTAAAACCACCCTGTGCAGCATATTGACCCGTCTCTATCCTGTTGCTGATGCTGTCTATCTGCTGGGCGGAACGGACGTCAACTCGCTTTCCCTGGCTGATGTACGGTCCAGTATTGCCTACGTGCCACAGGAATCAAGCCTTTTTTCCGAGACGATCGCCTTCAATATCGCCCTGGGCAGGGAAGATGCAACAATGGCTGAAATCGAGGCGGTGGCACGGGCAGCCTTCATCCACGATGAGATTATGGATCTTGAACAGGGATACCAGACCAGGATCGGAGAAAAAGGAGTCAGGCTTTCCGGTGGTCAACGGCAGCGGGTGGCCCTGGCCAGAGCCCTCCTGCTTGATCGTCCGCTCATTATTATTGATGACGGACTCTCTGCCGTTGATATGGAAACGGAATATGCAATCATACGCTCAATTGCGCCTTACATAAAAGACCGCAGCTGTCTTTTTGTTTCCCATCGAGTTGCCCCGCTGATCCAGGCCCGGGAAATACTTGTGATGGACCAGGGGCGTATTGTGGCCCGGGGAGATCATGAGACGCTTCTCAGCAACAGTCCTTTTTATGCAACTATCTATAAGCATCAGACCCTAGTGCAGCAAAGGGAAGGGTAGATTGCATGCGATACGGATACGGATATTTCGAAGAAGATCAACTGGGCCAGGTTACCGACATGGGGCTCTGGCACCGGATAATGGCCTATTCGAGACCACACTGGATAAAGCTGGCTGCAGCTATTTTTCTCTCTTTCATTGTTATAGCTGCAAGTTTGTCCCTGCCCTATATGGTCCGGGTCGGCATTGACAACTATATAGTCAACACTCATCTGCAAGCCGCTGCCCGCATTGAAGGCCTGGCTGTCCTCGCCACTATTTTTGTCGGCGTCATTATCTGTGGATTCCTGGCCAACTTCTGTCAGGTCATTATTCTTGAATGGACCGGTCAGACCATCATGCATCAGATGCGTCAACAGCTCTTCCGCCATATACTGGACCTCGATCTCGCCTTTTTCAATAAGAACCCAGGCGGCAAGCTGGTTACCCGCCTGACCAATGATATTCAGAACATGCATGAAATGTTCACCTCTGTCATTGTCACTCTTTTCAATGATTTTATTAAGATTGCCGGCATACTTGTCATACTCTACTTCATGAACTGGCGGCTGGCCGTTATCATGAGCCTGCTGGTGCCGCTGATCATTGCCAATACCGTCTGGTTCAGCAAACTGGCCCGGGATGCCTTCCGGGCCATCCGCACCCATCTGGCCAGGATCAATGCCTATCTGCAGGAGTCGATTTCCGGCATTACCGTCATCCAGATTTTTCTCCGGCAAAAAGATACCTATAAAAAATTTACTGAGCTGAGCAATGCGTATCTGGCACAAAATTTATACCAGATCAAGCTGTTTGCCATCTTCATGCCTGCCATAGAGCTTTTCAGTGCCATTGCCACCGCCTGCATCATCTGGTACGGCGGAGGGGAGATTATCCGGGAGCAGATGACCCTGGGCGAGCTTGCCGCCTTTCTTTCTTACATGCGCCTCTTCTTTCAGCCCATTCGGGAGCTTTCCCAGAAGTATTCCATCGTCCAGTCGGCCATGGCTTCTGCAGAGCGGATTTTTCAGCTACTCGATACGGTTCCGGGCCTGGCTGCGGGCCATCGGCCGGAGGAAAAATTACAAATAACCGGGGCAATAACCTTTGACAATGTCCATTTCGCTTATGAACCGGGCCAGCCTATTCTCCATGCTCTCTCTTTTCATGTGGAGCCCGGCCATTCTCTTGCCATTGTCGGTCCGACCGGATCCGGCAAGTCGACCATCGTCAATCTGCTTGAGCGCTTTTACGATCCGGATGAGGGGAAAATCCTGGTCGACGGTCATGATATCCGCAGCTTTGATGCCCGCTGGCTCAGAAAACAGATCGGCCTTGTGATGCAGGATGTTTTCATCGTTCCCGGCAGTGTGCGTGAAAACATTCTCCTCGACACCACGATGAGTGACCGGGAGCTCGGCAGGATTATAGAAGATGCGCAGCTTTCCGGACTGGTCCGGCAGCTTCCCGAGGGCATGGAAACACAGATAGGTGAAGGCGGTATGGATTTGTCTGCCGGGCAGAAGCAGCTTCTCAGCTTGGCCAGGGTTCTTGCACGAAATCCAAGAATCCTGATCCTTGACGAGGCAACTTCAAGCGTTGATTCGGAAACGGAAATTCTCATAGACAGGGCTATTGCCACCACGCTGGCCAACCGTACCAGCCTTGTTATTGCCCATCGATTGTCCACCATCAGGCGGGCGGACAATATTATGGTGGTGGAAAAGGGAAGGATTATTGAACAGGGAAGCCATGAGACGCTGATAAAGAATGGCGGCATGTACCAGCGTCTGCAGGACCTGCAGATAAGGCGGGATGTTTCGGCAACCTGAGGGATGGCACCTGTTTGGCCTTGCTGTCAGTTGTCGCCGGGCAAGGGCTGCCTGAGACGATACAAGTCGTACCACTCAGAAGAAAAATTCAGGACAGATGCGTAACAAACGAACCATCTTCTCCTCAATTCTTTTCCAATTCCCTTACCGCATCAATCAATTCGTCAAGATCCTTGAAGGAATCAAGCCGCTTCTTGTCAATGAGCGGTTCCAGGGGATCGGCCTCTTTCAACACAAGCGGATAATCAAATGATGTCTTATAGTTCTCTTCAAACTCATCTCGGTGGAGAAATTCCATTTCCAACGTTGAGCTTTCCTTGAAATCCTTCCACTTTTTGTTCTCACTGAATGTGTCAAAGGTCATCTGGCACAGATTACATGAGTATGTTTCAGGGGCTACTATTTTATGGCCAATATCAAGCATGCTGTTCATAAAACCGCTGTCAGCATTATACACAAAAATGAGTTTCATATGTTACTCTCTAACCACTATCGGGAATAGATTCCGTACTGCCCAGTGCAGTTGTGAAATCAGTCTCCTTTTGTAAAAGCTCTTTGATTGACGCTGCTAACAGAACATTTTTCAGGGGTTATCTTTATCCAGGATATCTTGAACCCAGGATATTGCCGCAGCAACCTTAGGAAAACCAATGGTTGAAATGAGCAGCAGCAGGGTGTGGGGGGACCTTCAGTCAAGTCGGACTGTCTTCTTATGGAAATCTCAAGAAGACTGCTCTCTGAAATCTTGAGATTGGATTTGACAGCGGCGCATCAGGCGCTGAAAGGCCTGACGTTCCATACCGCTTGCCCGGGCAGCGGCCGAGACATTACCGCTACTTTTCGTCAGGGCAGTCTTCAAATAGTGGGAGGTGAAATGAGTAATTATTTCTTCCTTGGCATCCTTGTATGGAAGCTGGTGGACACAGACAGGGAATTCCGTCCCTGCCCTATTTGAACCGC
>DAOVAI010000074.1 GCA_030671085.1 Pseudomonadota bacterium
CGACCTGAAAATCAGGCAAAGGCTGGCGCCCTCCGGCCTATTCTACCATGAAGAAAATGGTGAGGTGGAACAGGCTATCGAGGCCGGCAGAAAATTCATCTCACCAAATCTCACCGGCGAAGCAATTTTGACCGTAGGTTCCGCCTTGCATGAAATCCTCCATCCGGCCTGCGGCGTTATCTCCATTGGTCCTTTTGGCTGTATGCCTAGCCGGGTGGCCGAGGCCATCCTTAATGAAAAATTTACCAGCCTGGAAAAAAGGGCCCTGGTCAATGGCGATGGCCGATTGGCTCCTCTGCTGGCCAATGAACGTAAGTTCCCATTCCTGGCAATTGAAACAGATGGCAATGCCTTTCCGCATATCATCGAAGCACGCCTGGAGGCTCTTTGCCTGCAAGCCCGACGTCTCAACGATCTATTGCTTGAGCATACTGCAATAAGATAATGTGAAAAGTGATAATAAAGAAAAAATACTATAGAAAATCATAAATTAGTCCTCCCCGAAGACTTGAATCACTATGGTTATCTCTTTGGTGGTTATCTGCTTAATTGGGTTGATGAGTATGCATACATCGCTGCTGCAACAGAATTTCCTAGCTGCAATTTTGTTACGATTGGAATGGATAAGGTGGCATTCAAAAGGACTGTCAAGCAAGGAACGATATTGAAATTCGTTGTGGAGAGAACAAGAACAGGAAATACTTTCCAGCAACAGCAACCGACGGGTGAAACGATCAACTGCACGAGGTTTTTCATTGGGCCGATAAAAAGGTACAATCCATCATTCGTAGTTATAAATTGTTGGCATACTGATATTCTCACGGTAAGTGTTCTCTAGCGTATCTTCGAAAAAGAATCTCTTTTCATCAAATGCTGGCTTGAGTTCATTGAGCCATGTTGCTGCTTCGTCATACTTGGCAAAAAACGGTTGATGTACCCAGTCGGGATCTCGACCTTGCAGAAAACGCAGTTCAAAAACCTTTTCACCCCTAATTTCGGTGACACCCAGAATCTGAATTTTGCCCGGGTTTGTCGACATAGTTGGACCGCGTACGGTGCGGCATAACCCGCTCACATTCTTATAAGCATTACGGAATATTTCCCATGCGCGCACCAGCGGTAAGCTGAAGTAATGATGTGCGCCGGTATCACGGGCGATAAACATATAATATGGTACACATCCCTGGTCGACCTGGATATCCCATAGACGTCGCCATACCTCAGCATCGTCATTGATGTGTCGCAATATTGGAGACTGGGTGCGCACCTCCGCACCAGTTTCACGTATACATTGCAGCGCATCCCTTACGAAAGGTGAATCTAATTCATTGGGATGATTAAAATGCACCATAATCGCCAAATGCAACCCTGCATTTACCACACGCCTGAATAGCGCCATTAACTCCCTCGAGTCGTCACCGTTTAAAAAACGAAATGGCCAATAGGTTAATGTTTTGGTGCCAATGCGAATGCGACGCAAGTTAGGCAGTTTTGCATCAAGCAGAGGCTCAAGGTTAGCTGCAAGATTCTTTGTCGACATAATTAGCGGATCACCACCAGTGAATAAAATATCAGTGATCTTTGGATGCTCTCGTACATAGTCGATTAGAAGTTCCATTTCGCGGCCAGCAAAACGCAACTCTGACATTCCAGTAAACTGTGGCCAGCGGAAACAAAACGTACAATAGGCAAAACAGGTTTGCCCATGGCTGGGAAAATAAAGCACTGTTTGTTGATACTTGTGCTGCACCCCCGGCAGCGGCTCACCATTAACGTACGGGATGTTATGTTCCATCTGTCCCGCTGGGTGAGGGTTAAGTGATAGACGAATACGATCGGCGGCTTCTTTGATAGGACGTGCCTCAGCGTCTTGCTGGACCAAACCGGCTATCTCTTCATAATGATGCGGAAGCAGCATCTCTTTTTGAGGAAATGTTAAGTTGAATATGGGATCATTTGGCACATCATCCCAGTTGATCAAGTGATCTAATACAAAATTATTCACCTTGAAAGGGAGGACATGCCCCACAATCTCAATATTCTGCTTTTGTTCCTCACTCAATATTTGCAGTTGAGGAATCTTGCGAAAATTTGAAATTGAATAGGCTTTATAGTCCATTGCGTTATTAAACTTTTTAATGATACCCTAGCGAATTGTTGTCCTGTTCTTCTGATGTCTACTCTAACCCGAAAGAGTTGATACCCAATTTCCGGCTATGTTGCGTTACTTCTGACCGTATAGCACTTATTCATGAATGATAAACAGAAATCTGGATATAAGGTTGATTTTAGTGGTCGCTTACGTTTAAGATCTCTATTCGTAAATGGTTTGTTGTCCGACCTTATACTTACCACAATTCACCATCAATTCCTCTCAATAACACAGCATTGAAGATGTCACATTTTTCACCCTCTTTGTTTCCAAACACCATTATGGTACTCGCATGAAATGTAAAATCTTGTCAAAAAAAAGTTAGGGAAGAAGAGAGAATAAATTTGTGTGTGCGGGGGGGGCAATTCTTGAAGTTGGTAAAATTAACATCGCTATATTCGTGCCCCAGTCTGATATTCAACAGGTAAAGATATCCACTGGCGATCCTAGCTTCAGACAAACAGACGTCGGATTAACATTATTCCTGATTCCTTTCAGCCATAAAGAACAGATTGGACTGCCATGAATTGTGTGGCTAAAAGGGAGCTACAGCCCGGCAACCTAGATGAACCATCCTGTGCGGACTCGCTTGTTGGATGTTGTGGGAGCTGGGCAAGAAAAAAATCCCGGATAGCCGATTAAGTTTTTTATGATTTACACAAGTTTTGAACTGGGGCCGTATGCATTCCCATCTTGACTATTTTGAGTAAGAAAAACTATCAAGATTATTATTCCGATCACTGGAATCAACGTAATAAGCAGCCACCAGCCGGTACGACCAATATCGTGAAGGCGTCTTGCTGCAATACTGACGCTAGGAACAAGTACCGCGAGAGAAAATATAGTCCCCAAAATGAACGTCTCAAGAAGTCCATCAACTACAGATAATAGTAAAAAAATGATCATGTAAAATAATACGAACATCCAGTATTCTTTTCGTGTAGCTCGACCTGAAAAATCAGCGTATTTTTTAATAGCGTCTAAAAAATATTCCATCACAATCCTCTCTATCTTAATTGAACTTGATGTTTTTATTGACATCATCTCACCCTTCTACAAAAGGAGCTACAATTCATTTGATCATACTTTGGAGACTTTTCATATAGGTAGTAATACCCATTTCTATGCTAACTCTGAAAAAATATTCCAAAAGGAACCCATTGGCAAGGTCAAGCAATGGCAGACAAACAGAAATCAGAGGTTCTTCCTAAACACCACCTGATTCATTTAGATTTCAGGATGAGGAGATATCTTGATTCCCAAAATCGAAGGAGAACAGCAGGAAGGTCAAAACTATGGCGGGCAAAGGAGCAATTGGGACTGCCAGTACGAAGCTCAATGGACACACAATAATTTATCAGCTTATAGGCAAACAGAAAACCGTGGCCTCTCCCCAGTTTATCCTCTCTACTTTTTCAAGTGCCTTTCCAATCCACAAGTAACTTCACCAGCAAAACTCCTGAAAAAGCGCAGAACAAAGCAAGAACAGATGCGGCCATACCCTTATCAAACTCTCCTGCGCTCATGCTGAGATAGATATAGATCGGCACATTTTCTGTCCTGCCAGGTATTGCGCCACCCACCATCAGGGTAGCACCAAATTCACCAAGACATCTAAGCCAAGAGAGGATAAGACCGGCAATGACCCCGCGCAAAGCCATTTTCCAGGTGGTATCAAAAAAGGCCCTGGTCGGTGTTGCGCCAAGGGTCATGGCCATCTGTTCATAGACAGGCGATACCAGCTCAAAAGCACTTTTGGAAGCTCTTACGGTAAAGGGCATAGCCACAAAAAACTGGGCAACGATTGCACCGGGAGTGGTGAAGATGAAATCATAAACCGTTTTGATAAAACCCAGGTTAAAAAAGGAGAGCAGGAGGACACCTACGACCAGTGGTGGCATAACAATGGGAATATCAAACAGGGCATCAATAAAGCGTGTTACAAGCGTCCTGTTTCTGGCAAGATAAAAACCAGTCGGTACTGCAGTGATTGCAGCAAGGAGGGTGGCGACAATTGAGGTCTGCAGACTGAAGAGGACTGCCCGGCCAAATGCCGGATCCCGGAGGAGACCATTAATCAGACTGGTATCTGTGACCATAATGGTGGCCCCGATAATGGTCATAATGAACAGGGCAAGGAGGAAACTGCTCCATTTTGCAAGGTTTGTCAGAACCATCGGCCTACCTGCCTGCTGCCATGAAGCCATATTTTTCAAAGATGACCATATTGGCAAGAATAAACTCTGTAAACAAGGTGGTATTGCCCTTGTTTCCTTCACTCTTCAGCCTGATCAAAGGTGCGGTTTCCTGATGGTTATACCCTGCCGGAACAGGTATATAATTCAGGTTGCTGGACCTGGCCGTTGAATCAAAGGCAATGCCTGCATCTATAATATCTGTTTTCAGATAGTTGACAATCTGTGAGACATTTACTCCCTCAACCACTTTATTGGCAGCAATTTCTCCTGCCAGTTTCGCACCCATCTTCTCTTTGATTCTTTCATAGGACTTACCAAGAGCCATGGTCTTGGAATTGCCCAGGCCGATACGGATACCCGGTGTGGTCAAATCGTCCCAGCTACTAATTTTTTGTTTGCCGCTTGCAGAAAGGGCAAAAACAGGGGTCTGGACAATAAGAGGGACAACACTGCCAAGTAAATCGATTTTTTCCACATGCTGCACATAACTCATTGCAGCAGGCGTGTAGAGATCCCCTTTACGGCTGGAGCTGATCTTGGCGAGCAGTTGGCCGGAACCACCTGATATAAGAATGACCTGAAAGGAATGCTCTTCATTGTTGAACAGCTTAACAATCTCTTTTCCAGGTTTTGTCATGGATGCTGCCAGGTACCAGTATAAATCTGTGGCAGACGCCATTGCTGAGGTCAATATAAGAGTCAAGAGGACGACAAAAAGTGTGATGCGACAATGGTTCATTTTTTTCTCCTTTGACAAAGTATCAGTGATTCTTTTTTCAAAGAAATACGTATCTTTTTACCGGGATGGATGTTCATGACGTCCACTACATGGTTTGGGGCGTGAATACTATACTCCTCTCCCTTTAAAGAGCAGAAGGTGATTTTCACGTGTGCAGAGCGTGGATGCAGGCTGAACACCTTGCCGCTTACAACATTTTCAAGATCTCCAGAATGTGCTTTGTCCTCTCTCAACACCATGATGTTTTCCGGTCTGATGCACGCATACTGTGTGTCGGGACGGATCGTGCTGCTAAGCGTAAGATACTCCCCTCCAGGTGTCTTGAAACCTGTACTGTCACAGCGATCAAGGGGAAAAACCTGAAAGTCAAAAAGACGGGCAGTCTCCACAAATCTGGGACTGTGCAGCACATCTTTCTTGTTCCCGTATTCCAAGACCGAGCCGTCCTTGATGATCATGATCTCCCGGCCAAAGGCATGGGCATCTTCTATGTCATGGGTGACAAGCAGAGTTGGGATCTTCAGGTCTGTTGTCAGATCCCTGACCAGATCCCGCAACGCTTCCCTGACCTGGCGATCCAATGCACTGAAAGGTTCATCAAGGAGCAGTGCCCGGGGATCAATCAGCATGATCCTTGCCAGGGCAGCGCGTTGCTGTTGGCCACCGGAAAGCTCGGAAGGCCGACATTGCAGCTTGGCGGCAATGCCCAGTTTGGAGGCCATCCCGACAACCCTATTCTGATCAAAAGGGATCTTACTGACCCGAAGGCCATAGATGATATTTTCCTCCACCGTCATATTGGGAAAGAGGGTATAATCCTGGGGCAGATAGCCAAAACGTCTCAGATGCACCGGAACATCGACTCCCTGATCCCGATCAAAAATGACCCTGTTATTCACCGTTATACAACCCTGATCCGGAAGACAAAGGCCGGCAACCATCTTCAGCAGGGTGGATTTACCGCTACCGGATGGACCAAACAGGACAATCCGCCTGCTCTGACACTGCAAGGCAAAGTGTGCGTTGAAGCCTCCTATGTTTTTTCTGATGTCTGCTTGTATCATGATAAAGAAACGATGGATTATTTTTCGATATATTCAACAGGAAATATCGCTATGCAAAAAAAATCAGCTCTTTAGGTTTGTGGTTTCTGCTGCAAGAAAGTCAAGAAAACGCTTGTGGAACTGCCAAAATTGAGCAATGGCCTGCTCTCCAGCAGCCGTGAGCTGAGCACCGCCTCCACCTTTCCCTCCTTTACTGGTCAGCAGGAGCGGTTCCTGAGCCTGCCTGTTCATGGAATGTATCAGATCCCAGGCATGTTTGTACGACATCTTCATGGAGCGTGCTGCCTGGGCAATGGAGCCATGCTTTTGAACCCGTTCCAGAAGAACAACTCGACCATAACCAAGGAAGGTGCCACCCTCACTCTCTATCCATATCCTTCCCCGGGTACGATATTCTCCCGGAGAAATGCTTTTGTGGTTCAATGTATGTTTTTTCTTCATAACTCGATATATACCTTTAAATATATCGAATAGCAAATGTAATATTTTATTGCGATGCTCGGAAACAAATATTGTGGGAACAAACAGGATTGCCACCGGTAAGGTCTACTTGAAGTAGGCAAGTTACAGTTTGATCTTCTTCCTGAGCACTCGCAAGCCGTTACAATTTTATGGCTCATTGCTGCCTCCTGTTTTCGTTAGCTGCGAGAAGTACAATAATACAGCTCAAAAATACATGCTTGGCAGTTTGCGACAAATAAAGGGATGAATGGAGGAAGGGCTATGGAGTGTTTATTGTAATTGCATAAAAGATCAAAGCCCTGCTCACATTTATAAACGGAGAAGGCTTTGGCTTTATCAGTTGTGTCAACTTTTGGCATAGTCAGGGAGTGCTTACCAGCCTGCTTTCCGTTCTTATTTGTAATGGCGAGATCGACAACATCGAAGGAAGGTGGCTTTTTTCGTGTTTTTTACCCCGGCATATAACCAGAAGAAAACAACCCACCAGACACAGCACCAACTGGATGTTTCAGCGTGCTTTTTTTACTACATACTGCTATGGCTGTAGGGTGCCGAAACCAGCAGCAAGGATCATGGCCTGCATGGGTATCTATCCGAAAAAGAAAGGAACTATTCAGGTAAAGTGACTGGAGGCAGAATAATTACCAAAGGTATTTAAAAATCAAGGCTGCCGTCAGAAAGTTCTTTGACCCCGACCACCACGATACCGGCTTCATCAGCTGCTCTAACCATGGCCGCCTGGTCAAAGATGAGGGATTGTCCAGCCTCAACAGCCAGGACCGCCCCGTTAACACTTGCCAGGCTCTCGATGGTCTTGATCCCAGTGGCTGGGAGATCGAATCTAAAATCCTGATTCGGTTTCTTCACCTTCACCACCACTGCGTTTTCCTTTGCCAGAGCACCGCCCCGGGCAATGGTTGCATCGGTTCCCTCAATGGCCTCCACTGCTACCACCGAGCGATTGCGTACCACCACGCATTGACCAATGTCCATGGCCCCGATGGCCCTGGCATTTTTCCAGCCAAACTCAATATCCAGACGTTGCTTTTTATCCGGTTTTTTCCGGGTCAGGACGCCGTGGGGAAAGAGAAGGTGACGCAGGTAGAGAGTGGACTCCAAGACCTTAATCTCCTCTTTTTCAAGAGCCCCGGCCACGGCCCGGAGGATGGCATCATCCTGTTTGGTGTCGATCTTGTTCCAGAGGGACATGCCTTTCAAATCAGGAAGAATATCACGAAAGATTCTGGTCTTGGTGATGGCCCCGACAAACACGGCCTCACCCACGCCCTGCTGATGAAAAAACTTGATCATCTTTCCCAGCTGACCCAGTTTCACCCACAGCACCTCGTCAGCAGCCTCAACCACGGCCGATGACGTTTCATTTCTGTGAGCAATCAGGACAACCTTGCGCCCTGCCTCACGTGCGGCTTTGATGAAGAGGAGGGGGAACTGCCCACTGCCGGAGATAATCCCTATCTTTGCAGGATCAACCGTCATGGGGCTCAATGTCTTTGGTGCGTGTGACCACACCGCGTTTGGAAGTTTTCAGAAAGCGAAGCAACTCATCCACAGGCTCACAACCAGTGATCTCCTGCTCAACCTTTTCAATAGCTTCTTTATGAAGAAGATCAGGAGAACGAAAGAGGATACGAAAGGCCGCATCAATGGTGGAGAGGGTCTCACGTGTAAATCCGTTTCGTCGCATCCCCACCTTATTCAGGCCGGATATGCGCATTTGGCCCCTGAACCCTGTTACCATGGCAAAGGGTGGAACATCCAGTCCGACTCCGGATCCACCGCCGACAAAGGAAAACCTGCCAATCCGACAAAACTGGTGTACCCCTGTCAGGCCACCGACTGTGGCCCGGTCGCCAACCTGTACATGGCCTCCAAGGGTAGCCGCATTGACCAGAATCACATTATCTCCGATAACACAGTCATGCCCTACATGGGAATAGGCCATGAACATATTGCGGTTGCCCACAATGGTCTTTCCTGCCCCATTAGGTGTGCCCCTATGGATGGACACATATTCACGAATCAGGTTTCCGTCACCGATAATCAACTCGGTGGGCTCTCCCTTATAGCCAAGATCCTGGGGAGCGTCGCCAATGCTGGTAAAAGAACCGATCTCGTTATTTTCACCAATGGTGGTTGGCCCGGAAAGCATGGCATGGGAGGCTATGGTGCTCCCGGCTCCGACCTTCACGCCCTCCTCAATGACGGTAAAAGGACCGACTGTTACGGTAGGGTGCAGGTCAGCCTTCTCGGAAACCACTGCTGTTGGATGTATAGTCATTCTTTTCTGGCTACCTGAAATGGTGTGGTTAATACAGCTCTTGTCAATCTGTCTGTCAAGGGCATCTCTTATGCAGGTCGCATTCCTTACCGGGTATTGCCGGCAGGTGCAAGGGTTATTTGTTAACCAAACGAGGCCAAAAGCTCTGCTTCGGCAACCAGCTTCTCATCAACATAGGCAGCTCCTGCCATTTTCCAGATTCCGCGCTTCTGTTTCAGGAGCCGCATCTTATAGATCAACTGATCACCGGGCCCCACTGGACGACGAAAACGGGCCTTGTCGATACCTGCAAAATAGAGGAGCTTCACGCCTACATTTTCCGGGCGAGAAGAATAGGCCAGGATCCCTCCAGCCTGGGCCATTCCCTCCAGCATCAGCACCCCGGGCATTACTGGTTTGGAAGGAAAATGTCCCTGAAAAAAGGGCTCGTTAATGGTTACATTTTTCAGAACCACTGCCTCCTGCCCCGGGATCACGGAAAGAACTCTATCGATCAGGATAAACGGATATCTATGCGGCAACAACCGCAATATCTCCAAGATATCTATATCTTCAGGAATTATTGCTTCACTCATCTCTTTCTCCTAAAAACTATTATTCTTTTTCGGCTGTCAGTATAGCCACTTCTTTCTTCAACTTGCGCAGATCACGGCCCATCTCAGGCAGTTTGCCATATTGAATGGCAGCCCGCACATACTGCTTCATGGGAAGTGCAGGAGACCCTCCGACCTTGGCTCCTGCCTCCTGGTTGTTATGGACCCCACCTTGTGCTCCCACCATCACGCCATCTCCGAGTGTGATGTGGCCGGTAACCCCGACCTGGCCGCCAAGGACCACGTTGCGGCCAAGGGTGGTGGATCCCGAGATCCCCACCTGGGAGACAATCAGGCTGTTTTCACCAATCACCACGTTATGCGCCACCTGGACCAGGTTGTCAATCTTGGCCCCGGATTTTATCCAGGTCACTCCATAAGCAGCCCTGTCCACACAAGCATTGGCGCCGATCTCCACGTCATCGTCGATGCGGACTATCCCCACCTGGGGACGTTTGATGTGGAAGCCTTTGCTGTCGGTGGCATAGCCATACCCGTCACTGCCGATAACGGTCCCCGAATGAATAGTCACCCGCTTTCCGATTAAAGAGCCGTCTGCGATCGTCACATTTGCCTTGAGGATAGTGTCGTCACCGATCTCCACATCATCGCCCACCACAACTCCTGCTCCGATGGTCACCCGTTCACCCAGCTTCACTCGCTCACCAATGGAAGCCAGGGGAGCTACAGTGATCTGTTCCGGGATGATTGTCTCTTTTCCTACCCAGGCCCGCTCATGGACCCCTTGGGCCTGAAAAGGTTTATCCAGAAGCAGGGTATGGATACGGGCAGAGGCAAGGTAGGGATCGTTTACCCGGATAAGAGGAACATCAGCCTCCTCCACTGCCATGGGCACAATCACCGCACTGCCCTTAAAATCAGAAAGGATACCGGCCCTTCCAGCCTTGACCAGAAAACTGATATCACCAGTGGTGGCTGTTTCCAAAGGAGCAAAGCCACTGATCAGCACGTTGCTGTCGCCAACGACTACTCCCTCTACAAGCTTTGCTAACTCTTGAAGGCTGAAACTTTTTTCGCTCACATTATCCTCTTTTGTTTACGACTCATTGTCATGTGAAAAGAAAGTATTACCTATTGAACAGGGAATGTCGAAGCGCAGAACCAACACATTTTGCAATTCGACATTCTGCTGTTCGTCTCCTACTCATACAACAGGTACGCTTCTCGCCGTGCCAGGAAATGATCCAATTCCGGCTGCCACTTCCTCTCCAGTTCCATAACAGAAGACCCTTCCTCCAGTTCCTTACGCAGCGTAGTATCCCCAAGAATAAGATCCATGGGCAGACGTTTGAACTCATATTCATAGGGAGGTTCCTTATAGGCGAACTCCTCAGGCCAGCACTGCATCACCGCCTGGAGCAGGGCCAGGCTGGTCCGGTAGGACAGGAAGGTGGAAGGATCAGTAACATGGATCTGGAATCCGACACAGGGCTGCTCGGCCCACTTGCCGGAGGTGGGCTGAAAGACGAGAGGCCTGAAGCAACAGCCCGGTAATTCGATTGTGGCCAGCCGCTCCAGAACAGGACCGTGCTCCCAGAACGGAGCGCCCACCAGTTCAAAGGGCAAGGTTGTCCCCCGCCCCTCGGAGCAGTTGGTCCCTTCCCAAATCACCTGACCTGGATAGACCAGGGCGGTCTCGGGGGTGGGCATATTGGGAGAGGGAGAAACCCAGGGAAAACCAGTGTCGCGAAAAAGCATGGACCGCTTCCAGCCCTGCATGGGAATCACCTGCAGATCAGCCCCGATCTGAAACTCTTTATTGATAAAAAGGGCCAGCTCTCCAAATGTCATGCCGTGACGCATGGGAATGGGATAAAGCCCTACAAAAGAACCACACTCTGGTTGCAGAACATTGCCCTCCACAGCCACACCACCCACCGGGTTAGGCCTGTCCAGGACCACCACCTGCTTACCGTACTCTGCTGCAGCCTCCAGACAATAGGCCATGGTGTAGAGAAAGGTGTAGACCCTAGTCCCCACATCCACGATGTCAATGAGGAGGACATCAAGATGGTCGAACATGGCTGCATCCGGTCTCCTGGT